>DGFH01000315.1:0-5333 GCA_002391565.1 Anaerolineales bacterium UBA3905 | reverse complement strand
AGCGGTTGGCGTCGAAGGCGCGCTGGCGCGGCAGACCGCTCGTCACGGCAAGGCACGCATCGTCCGGGATCGAGACCTGGCCTGCCGGCAGCTCGTTGACGCCGTCATCGATCACCGCTTTGATCTGGTACGCGCCCGCCAGCATCTTGCGCGTGTCCCAGGTGTAGCTGCCCGTTTTCGCCGGCAGGTTGCGCACGATGGGTGCGTCGATCTGCAGGTTGCCGGTGATCACGTCGGTGCGCCGGTAGTAGAGCGCCACCGTCGCCTGGTCGGTCATGTCGGCGGGCACGCTCCACGTGATGGTGTAGACGCCGTTGACCGGCTGCTCGTTCGGCGCCGCCGGCAGCAACAGCGCGCCGCGGTTGCCCGGCGCGCCCGGCTGCCCCTTGTTCGCCAGGTAGACGAACTTGAAGTGCTCGACGCCCTCGGCGCTCAGGTTGGCGACCTTTGCCTGCCACGCGCCCGGCTTAGGCGCCTGCACGCCGAAGATCACGCTGCTGGCGCCGCTGTAGAGCTGACCCTGGAAGGCCGCCGCGTTTTGCGCCGTGATCTCCACACCGTCGGGATTGATCAGGCTGAGCGCCGGGCTGCCCGCCTGCCAGCCCAGGCTGACCAGGATGTTTTCGGCGTTGGGTGAGACGGTGAAGGGAATCAGCGTGACGCCGTTCACCGCTGCTGGCGCGATCTGCACCGGCACGCTGTCGCTCATGTCCGCCTCCGCCGCCAGCACCGGCGAGGATTGCGCGCCGCCGTACTGGTCGATCAGAATGTGGTCGTCGTTGCCCAGGATGAAGTCCAGCCCTTCGTCAAAACCGTAGTAGAGACCGGCCTCGTAGCCCAGGATCGTGAAGCTGCCTTTGATGCCCCACTCGTAGCTAGTGCAACTGCTGTTGGTGCAGAATTCGCCGAACTCCAGCGCCACCGAGAAGCCGATGTCGGTCGGCGGAATCACCACCGGTCCCCAGTCCACCAGCGCGCCTTCGGGAATCTGGATCGTCGCCTCGATCGCCGCCGTGAAGTGCATGTCGTTGTTGTCGGGCAGCCAGGAATAGTTGTTCCAGCCGCGCCCGCGCCACATGTGCGCCCGCACCGTGCCGGTGAGCCAATCCTCGTAGCCGCCGGTGATCTCGAAGCCGATGTCGAGCGGGTTCCACGCCACCCACAGGCTGCCGTCCGCCGAGAAGACGCCGAGCAGCCGCGCATTGCCCTTGAAGGCGAAGAGACCCTGCGTGTCGATGATGACTGTGCCTGTTGCGCGCAGGATGCCGCCCGGCCCGGTCGGTTCGGTCTGGAAAGCCACGTTGACCTCGATGCGCGTGCCTTCTGGCCGGATCGTCACCGAGCCGCCCAGCGCCTTGAGGAACAGCCCACTGGCGCCGATGGGCAACCCGACTGGCGACTCGAACTGGAGCACGACGCTGCGCAGCCCCACGCCATCCGGTGGCGCTTCGCACAGCTTGAAGTTGGCGGTGATGCCGGCGTTCGGGTCGGCCGTCGAACCGATGTTGGGCATGGCGATGCGCGTCTCGCCGCGAATCACCAGCACGGGTGCGCCGCCTTGCTCGCACGGTTCGCTGGTCACGCTCACGGTCGCTTTGTAGGCATCGAAGCTGAAGCTCTGGGCGAAGCCGTTGGCGGCGTGCTCACCGTTGACCAGCGCCGGATGATCGACGCTGGTGACGCTCATGGCGCCGGCGCTGCTGAAGGCGACCGTGCCGGGCTGCACGTCGGTGTGGACGTCGGGCATCTCCCACACCCGGTTGAGCTGTGGATAGACTTCGGTCGGCGCGCGCAGATCGATGCAGCTTGCCGGGCAGGCGACCTGCGTCGGTTCGCTGGGCACGGGCACGCCGCGCGGCAGGATCACTGCCTTGACTGGCTTGGACGCGCCGCCCAATCGCGCGTCCTGCACGACGAAGGCTTGCTCGGCGCGGATGCCGGCGAAGACGCGCGGGCTGATCACACCGGATTGTCCCGCAGCCGCTGCAGGCGTATCGAGCGTGAAGCTGGCGCCCAAGCCAACGGCCAGGCTGGCGATCTTTTCGACCTGCGCGCCCTGCGTCAACGCGAGTGAGCGGGTGAGCGACGCCCAGCCGCCGACGTTGACCGCCCACTTTGCGGCAAAGGTCAGCGTGGCGGGCGTGCTCATGCCGGTGATGCGGCGCACGTTTGCCGTCACTTCGTAGAGACCGGCGACCGGATAGAGCCATGGCGTCAGGCTGGTGATGTCGCCCGCCAGCACGTCGGCTTGCGGCCACGGGTTGACCAGGTTGCCGTTGGTTGAACCCTGCTTGACGAACGCAGGCCCGCCCGCCGTCTGCCCCAGGAAGCTCATGGCGCCGCTGTAGGCGTGGAAGTACGCCGACGGTTTGGGCTGGCTGCCGTTGACCGCACCGCAGGTGATCAGCAGCACGTCGCTCATGGCGTCGAAGGCGATGGCGTTTGGATTGACGCCCTTGTTGACGGTCGCCACGCCGCCGATCACGGCCACGCGCGGCGGCTGCCGGTTGCCACCACTGGCGGGTGGGCCCAACAGCGGCGCCGAGAACGCGCTACCCCGGCTCGTCCACGTGGCGCCGCTGACGCTCCAGCCGGCTTCGCTCCACAACGCCATGCCGTTGCTTTCGTCGTAGGCAGTCAGACCGGGCGCGTTGGCGGGCCAGGCTGCAGTCGGGCAGACGATCTTCTGGCACTGGCCGTTGCTGGTCGGGAACTCGCCATCCTTGCACGAGTGCACCGAGATGTCCATGGCGTACTTGATCGGCGTGCGCTGGGAAGGCGGCTTGCTGCACACCTCATCCTGGCAGTCGGGCACGGTCCAGCTTTCGATCTGCGGCCCGTTGTAGCTCAGCGCCAGCGCCCACTTGCCGGCCTGCACCGGAAAGATCGGGCTGGTGAGGAACGCCTCGCCCGTCGCCGGGTTCTGCACAATGTCCATGAAGGCGACTTCCTCATCGACGCCGCGATCGCCGAGCAGGTCGCTCTGCGCATCGCTGCGCACCAGCCGCGCCGTGAAGTGCCTGGCGTACTGCTTGAGAAACGCATCGTCCCACGTGCTGTCGGTGTGGATACGAATCTTGACGCGGCTGTTGGAACCGAGCGGCATCGTCAGATTCCACAAGCCAAGCGGGTTGGCGCTGTCGAAGCTGAAGGGCAGCGTCTGTGGCCCGACTTTCGGCTCGTTGCCCGTCAGGATCGTGTTGATCGTGCTCTGCTGCGGGTGCAGGCGGATATCGTAGGCGCTGGGTTGCGCGCCGGCGACGCCGCCCACGCGCACCAGCGTTGGCTGGTCGAATGTGGACGCAGGCGCACCCACGCCGTTGAACAGGATGTAGCCGACGCCGTTGGGCGCCGTCGTGACGCCGCGCAGCTTGAGCTTGTCGTTCTGGCTCATCAGCGCCACGTCAAGCTGACCTTGCAGCGGGCGCATGTAGGTGAAGCCGTCGCCCGGCGGCGGATATTGACCCTGCGGCTGCCCCAGCCCGCGCACGACGAGCGCCTGCCACAGCGTGTCATCGAAGGGCGGCAGCTTGTAGAGATGGTCGGCGGCGTAGTACGGGTCGCCTGCCGGGGGCGTCCCGCCGCCGCCGGGCAGGTCGAACGCCTTGATCTGGTTCAGCGTCAGCAGGTTGTCGTTGCGATAGAAGACGACCAGGCGCAGCCCGCCCGCCGTGCTGGGCAGAAAGGAGGGGTTGTTGCTGTCGTCGCTATCCTGCGTGTTGCGCAGATCGAGGTCGCTCCAGTTCGATTTGTGTACGTCGAACATCACCACGCCGCAGAAAGGGTTCTGAATGTTCGAGTTGGGCAGCAGCGTCGGCGCGCATGTCTCCTGTGTCGAGCGCAGCAGCAGACCGTGATTCGCCACGTCGGGCGCGTTCGGCGCCGTCACCATCCACTGGCTGACCTGGCTGGTGACATCCCAGCGCACGCCAGTCGCCGGTGCGGTCGATTCGACGAAGGTCACAGCCTGTTCGTCCGGGTCGATGGGGTCGGGATTGTAATTGAGCTGCGTCCCACTCGACCAGCCGCCCAGCCAGGCGCTGTCGGTGATGGCGTGCAGCGCCAGCTTTGTGCTCAAGCCATTTTGCGCCACAGCCGGGTTGTTCTCCGCCAGGAAGAAGCCGGTCGGCTGGGCGTAGAGCCAGGCGCGGTCGACGACCGTGCCTTCGGGCATGCGCGGAATGCGAAAGCGCACCACGCCGCGCCACAGGCCAATGCGGTCGCGTCCGACCCAGATGCGGTTGTCGGATGGCGTGACTGCATCGGGCGTGGCGAGATTGTCCACCGCAAAATGCGTCAGCCAGGCTTCGGTCGGCCCGCGCATCTGGAAGATCGGGTCGATGATGACCGGATAGCGACGTTCCTCCGCGGCGAGCCATCCCCACGGCGTGCGCACGCGCAGCTCGATCACGTCGGGCTGATCGGTGGCGCGCAGCACATACTCACCGGCGACGCGCACTGTGGGGTCGTTCTGCTCGTAGGTGGAGGGCGCGTGCAGGAGCATCTCCTGGCCGTCGCTGCCGACAAAGAGGAGCGAGTTGCGCGTGGCGAGGGGCGAGGTCAGGTCGGCGGCGCTGATCTCTTCGCCGTCCACGATCAGCTTCGCACCGTCGTGCAAGACAAGATTCACGCGCAGGTCGAGGCTTTCTGGCTGCGGCTGCCAGAACCAGCGCTGTGGACGCGCTGCCAGGCGCAGGGTGTATTCGACGCTGCCCGGCGCGCTCTGCCACTGATCCTGGATGTCCGCTTCCCAACTTGCAGTGAAGCGCACCGTCTGGCCGTCGGCGCTGCGCGTGGCAGGCTGGCGGTCGCCGTAGCTGCGCAGGCTGGAGAGCGCAGCGCTGGCGCCGTGGATGTCGGTCAATTCCAGCGCCTGTGGACGCCAGGTCACGGCCACGCCGTCGCCGGCGATGCGCGCGGCACTGGCGCGCTCCTCCACGTCGAGGCGCACGCTGTTGGTGGTGTTGAGCCAGCGCCCGCCCAGCTTACGGAAGAAGAGGTTGATGGGCTGCCACACGCCGTCGGCGTCCTCGTAGTGCAGCGGCGCCTGGCTCATCACCTGGGCGATCATGCCGTCCCCCAGATCGTAGGCGGCGGTGTGTGCGCTGCGCAGGGCGGTCACTTCGGGCTTGCCCTGGAGTTCGGCAGGCAGCCACGGCGCCGGTGCGGGCGGCAGCGGCTCCACGACTGGCGCGCTGTCGGCGGCGGCAGGCGGGTTGGTCGTCGTCCAGGGCTGCACCAGCGACGCTGGCACGGCAGGCAGGAGCGTGTTGAGCAGCAGCACGGCCAGCATCGCCAGCGCCGCCCACTGCTCCTGTCTCTTATACACATCT
>DGFH01000259.1 GCA_002391565.1 Anaerolineales bacterium UBA3905 | reverse complement strand
TGTGGGTGAAGGGGGCGGCTACCACCGATATCGTCACTACCCGCTTCGTCGGCAGCGTCAGATGTGTATAAGAGACAGCCTTCGCCCGCCAGGCGCCGGAGCGCGCGGTGTTCGACCGCCAATCTTCCGAGCATCGTCACGGCTTCGACCGACAGCCGCGCCGCCGCCGGGAACGCGGTGCGCCCGAAGCCGGCATGGTCAGCCTGTCGCTCAGCAAGGGCAAGGTGCACGGCGTGCGTCCTGCCGATGTCGTGAGCACGATTGCCTATCACGCTGGCATCCCCGGCGGCGAGATCGGGCGCATCCACATCGAGGAGCAGCATACGTTGGTCGATGTGCCGGAGCGCTTTGTGGCGCAAGTGCTGGCGCGCGCCGCCAACTTCCGCATCCACCGCCAGGCGCTCGACGTGGCGCTGGCGTCTTGAAATCGGATTGACCCCGAAACGACGCTCTTCCAGGAAGCGCTTGACTTCCTGGAGGAGCCAGGTGAACCGCACTCTCCGCGCCTGAGCATTTACGCCGCTTCACGCGCCGCCGACGGCTTGTTTGACGCCGTCGCCAGGTTTGTCGGCGTCGATCTTCCCGGCGCGCGTAAGACGCGCCACATGATCTTCGGATGCATCAACGTTGTCGGCGGCGCCTGCAAATGCGCCACGCGCAAGAATGCCCGGTAGACCTCCATATCGTGATGCGTGGCGCGGTGCATCTTGCCCACATACGCATTGAGCAGCGCCAATCCTGCCGGGCGTTTGCCCTCCGCCGCCGGATAGCGGAAATCTTCGCCGGCGGTCAGTTCCCAGGCCACCGCTACGATGGTCGCCGCCGCCTTGAAGAAGGGTTTCCACAGCCCATCCAGCGACCGGCGTTCCCGCAGCAGCGCGTCGAGCGCGGCGGCTTCCTTGCTGGCGACGGTCATCCCCTGCCCGAAGATGGGGTTGAAGCTACACATCGCATCGCCCAGCACCAGCAGTCGCTCCGGGAAGCGCTTGAGCGTCTCGTAGTGGCGGCGCAGGCTGGACGGGTATTTGTGCACCATCACCTCGGTCAGTGGTTCGGCGGTGCGGATCAGGTCGTAGATGTCGGACGTTGGCAGCGTGGCGGCGTAGGCCAGGAAGCCGGCGTCATCGGTCGGCGCGTGGTCGCCAAGGTAACCGGCCAGCGTGACGATCCAGCGGTCGCCCTCGATGGGGAAAGCGCCGCCACCGCGCAGTCCATCCGGCGCATCGGGTGTGATGTAGTAGCCGGTGACGGGGCCGTTGCCGGGCTGGCGAGCGTACAGGCGGGTGGCGTAGCCGATGCCCGCTTTGATTGTGCTCTCTTCTGGCGCCGCGTAGCCAAGCTCCGTCAGCCATTTCGGCATGGACGACCCGCGCCCGCTGGCGTCGACGACCAGCTCAGCCGACAGCGCCTCGCGGCGCTTTTCCTCACGCCGGTGGACGATCTGCACACCGGTGACGCGGCGGTTGTCGGCCGTCATCTGCAGTGCTTCCACGCCGATTTCGTCGCGCAGGGTGACATTCGGCAACGCCAGTACGCGCTGGCGCACGCACCACTCGATCAGCGGCCGGCTGGCGAAGACGCCCGGCACGCCGGTCGCGCCCGCCATGCGGTAGCCGCCATAGCCGTACCAGCGCAGATATTCGCCGTCGCCGATCTGTGCGCCGGCCGCCTCCAGCGTCTGCTCAAAGCCAGGGAAGTATGCCTTCATCACGTCGAGACCGCCGGCCAGCAAGGCGTGCAAGTGACGCACCTGCGGCTGCCCCTTGCGCGCCTGCGGCGTTGCGTCCACTGGGTCGCGCTCCAAAATTGTCACCTGGGCAAAATGGTCGCTCAGGATGCGCGCTGCCATCAATCCGGCGATGCTGCCGCCGATGACGACTGCATGATTGCCCAGCGTTAGTTGCGGATTCATCGTTTTCTCCTTGCGTGAAAAGTAATGGTTCGCCTGCCTGCAGCGTGGCGCCGATTGACGTCGTTTGCTGCGGTTGGTCAGAGCTTAGCTGCTGCCGCTGACGCAAATGTGACGAGATCGTGACGGGAGAAACGTTCTGACTTTGACCGACGCACACCGGCTATCTGCGTGCAGGTTTGCGCCCCCACGCCTGGACGACGGTGAAGGTGGTCATCGTTGTGCGCGGGTCGTCCAGGGCGCAATCGACTTCCGCCAGCAAAGCGTCCAGTTCGGGTACCGTCGCCAGACCGGCATGGACACTCTGCTGATGCACATCGGCCATGCCGCGCACGGCCGCACGCATGAAAGGGTGTCGATTGTACAGGATCAGCACCACCGGTCGCACCGTCACCGCCTCCAGTTCAGCCGTGCACAACAACTCGCCCAGGCGCCGGCCAATGTTGGGATCGCCGCGCAGTCCGTGTCCCGCTGCCAGCAGCGCGCGCAAGGAGGGCCAAAGCGCCGGCTGCGGATCAATCGACCAGCCGGCGTGGTCGATCTCCTGCAGCGCCACCACCCCTCCGGGGCGCGCCAGATCGACCATCATCTGCACGCCGCGTTCGGGGCGCAGCAGCGACGAAAGCAGAAAACGGGCATGCACCAGATCGAAGACATCGCGTGGCAACGTCGAATGCAACACATCTTCTTGAATCAACCGGACGCTCGTCAGCGCCTGCGTTGTACAGAGGCGCGCAGCAGCGGTCAGTGCATCGCCATCGCAGTCGACGCCGATCACGCACCCACCTTCGCCGACGCGCCGATGCAGCAGCGGCAGAATGCCTTCGCCCCCACAACCGATGTCGGCGCAGATTGACCCAGGGCGGAGGTCGATGGCGTCTAGCAGCGCTGCGCTAGAGTCGCGCCACGTCTGCACCCAGAGATGATATGTGTCCCTCGCCTTAAGCGGCGGATCGATGGTCGTCATTGGCTCACATCCTCTTCAAAAATCCGACTTTTCCGAGGGCTGGGTCGTCGGTATAATCCGTTTTCTATGCTCAACGTAGCGGGCGGTTGTGACGAAATTGTGACAAGAGGTGACGGCGCATGTTGGAGGTAACCCTGCTCGGCAGTCCAGAGGTGCATCTGCACGGCCAGCCCGTGACAGGGTTCCGATCGAGCAAGGCGCAGGCGTTGCTGTTTTATCTGGCGCTCTCGCATCGTCCTGTGCAGCGCGGGATGTTGGTGGGTCTGCTCTGGGCGGATCAGGAAGAAGGCCAGGCGCGCGTCAATCTCAACCAGGCGCTTTCTAACCTGCGCAAGCTGCTGGGCGATTACATCGAGGCCGACCGCCAGACGCTGCGCTTTGTGCGCGAGCGGCCCTATCACCTCGATGTCGAGCATTTTGTGGCCGTCACGCGGCGCGCCGACACGGCTGATCTGGGCGCGCTGGCTTCCGCCGTCGACGCCTATCGCGGGGATTTCCTGGAAGGCTTCTTCGTGCGTGACTGCGCCGAATTCGAGGATTGGCTGGCTGCCGAACGCAGCCATCTGCGCGAATCGGCCAGTTACTTGCTGACGACGACCAGCCGACGTTTTGTCGAAGCCGGCGACCTGGCGCGTGGCGTCGAGATGTTGCGCCGCTTGCTGCGCATCGAGCCGTGGCGCGAAACGCAGCAGCGCGATCTGATGCGGCTACTGGCGCAGCGTGGCGAGCGCGCCGCCGCTCTGGCTCAGTTTGAGCTTTGTCGCGTTGCACTCGCCGACGAGCTGGACGTCGAACCCGCGCCAGAAACTCTCGCCTTGCTGGAGGAGATTCGGCGAGGGGCGTTTGCACCCGCGTCGCCTGCGCCGCTTCCAGACGCGCCGCTGAGAGTTGCACCGCCGCACACACCGCCGGCGTCGCCACGCCACCACCTGCCCGCCGACATCACACCCTTTGTCGGTCGCGCCGCCGAGATTGCCCACATCGTCGACCAACTGCGTGAGCCGGGCTGTCGTCTGCTCACGTTGGTGGGGCCGGGCGGCGTTGGCAAGTCACGGCTGGCAGTGCAGGTCGTGCGCACCTTGCTGGCGACGGGCGACACCGGTGACGGCTGTTGTTTCGTGCCGCTGGCGCCGGTCGAGACGTCGGAGGGTATGGTCGGCGCCATCGCCCATGCACTCGATTTTCAGTTCTACGAACATGCGCCCGCACGCCAGCAGTTGCTCGACTTTCTGCGCGAGAAGCGGCTGCTGCTGGTGCTCGACAATCTGGAGCATCTGCGCACCGCGTTTGATCTGGTGACGGAGATGCTGACCGCCGCACCGGCGCTGCGTATTCTGGCGACCTCACGCGAGGCGCTCAACCTGGTCGAAGAGTGGTATCTGCCGGTCGGTGGGCTGGCGACGCCGGGCGCAGGGGAGCTGGTGGACGCATCCTTCGCCGATTGCGATGCCGCGCTGCTATTCGTCCAGAGCGCACGCCGCGCCCAGGCCAACTTTGCGCTGGCTGGCGCCGAAACAGAGGTTGCCCGCATCTGTCTGGCTGTCGATGGCTCCCCGCTGGCAATCGAGCTGGCGGCGGCGTGGCTGCGCGTGCTCTCCGTGGCACAGATCGCAAGCGAGATCGAACGCAGTCTTGATCTGTTGACGGCGCGCCAGCAGAACGTCCCAGCGCGGCATCGCAGTATGCGCGCGATCCTGGAAGCGTCGTGGCGGCTTCTGTCGGCGCCGCAGCGCGCGGCGCTGCGCACGCTGGCGGTCTGTCCTGGCGACTTCGACGGAGCGGCCGCCCAACAAATCGCCGACGCAAGCCTGTTTGATCTCGCCATGTTGGTCGAGAAATCGCTGCTGCGCGCGTCGGCTGGGCGCTACACCATGCACCCGCTCCTGCGCCAGTACGCACGTGAGCAGTTGGCGGCGGACGCGCAGGAAGATGACGCCCGCACCCGTCACAGCGTCTACTATCTACAGATGCTGGCGGCGAGTGACGGTGAGTTGTCCGGCATCGAGCAACCCCGCGCGCTCGAACGGGTCGAGATGGAGTTGGACAATGTGCGCGCGGCGTGGTTGTGGGCGGTGGAGCAGGGGGCATGGGCGCTGCTGCAGCGCGCTGCCGCGCCGTTCTATGACTTTCTGCACATCCGCAGCCACTACGCCGACGGCCAGTTGTTGTTTGCCCGCGCTGCGGAGGCTGCTGCTCACGCCGAGAGCGTCCAGGCCGATCCTGCGCTGGCTGCGTGCTGCCTGCAGTTGCGCGTTTGGCTCGGCGCATTTCATGTTTCCCTGGGCGACTACGCAAGCGCAGAGATCGCCCTTCAAACGGCGTTGACTCACGCCAGCGCACAGGGGCTTGACCGGGCGGCAGCGTTGGCGGCAAGTTTGCTCGGCCAGATGGCGGGCTGGCGCGGTGACCGGCATACGGCGCAGCAGCACATTGAGATAAGCCGTATGTTGAGCGAGCGCCGCGGCGATATGCCGGGCGTCGCCAACGCGCTGCACAAGCTGGCGCAACTGCATGCCGCGTTTGGCGACTATGCCGAAGCGCGCACATTGGCGGAAACGAGTTTGCAACTCTGCCAGCATCATGGGCGCGCGGACTGGGCAGGCTACGCGTTGGATGTGCTGGCGTGGTCGACCTTTGCGCTGGGCGACTATCTGGCTGCCGAAGCGCACTATCTGGCGGCGTTGACGGTTGCGCAGGAGAGCGGCGATCGCCTGGGCGCGGCGCTGGCGCTGGGGGGCGTCGGATCGGTGGCTTGGGCGCATGGTCGAGAGCGCATGGCCGAAGCAACATCATATATGGCGGACAGCCTGACTTTGTGTCGTGACATCGGCCACCGCACTCACATTTCGAGCCGGCTGTGGTATCTGGCGCAGATCGCCAATGACGCCGGCGACCACCGCGCAGCCCAGCACTATGCGCGCGAAGGATTGGCGGTGGCGGAAGCGATCGGCAGTCGCGTCTTTATGGGCTACAACCTGTGTGCGCTGGGTGATGCGGCCTGTGGGCTGGGTGAGGATGCAGTCGGCGAACGCTATCTGTTGGCCGTGTTGCGCACCGCCAGCGAAGCCGACCATCTGCCGCCGATCATGATCGCGCTAGTCAGCCTGGGGCGCCTGTGGAGCGAACAGAGCCAGGTGACATGCGAGCTGGGCGCTGAACTACAGACAAAAGCGGCGACAGTGCTGACCTTCGTCCGACGCCAGTCGGCCTGCTGGCACTGCTTCCGCATCCGCGCCGATCAGTTGCTGGCTGAGCTGGCGCGCGCTATGACGCCGGCGCAGTTTGCCGGCGCCCAGGCTAACGCAGCAGCGTTGACGAAGCCAACCCTCCTTGCATGGCTGCTGCAACCATAGTGCAGATAGCCAGAGCCTGTCGCGATCAGCTTGCGCCCCGACAATGGTTGTCTGACATTCCGATTGCGACCGCTGGTTGCTTTAGCTACTCTGGCATGCGCGCGGGTCGATAGGCAGCGTCATCAAGTTCTTCGGTGAAAGGCGGCACGGCAGGCGGCGGTGGCGCGACTTCACGACGGAAAGGATTGCGCAGCGGTGCTGCGCTTTGCACGACGGGCGCCGTCGCGTTGATGGGTTGCAACTGCGGCGTCGGCTGGACATTGCTCAATTGCGGTCTGGCGGCGGCGCGCGGCTGGGGTGAACCACAGAACACACAGATTTCCCACTCATTGCGCACCAGCTTGCCACAACCTGGGCAGGAATGCTGAAGCTGGCTGTGGCAGTTTGGGCAATAGACCCATGCCTCGTTGACCGGCGCGCCGCATTGGTGGCAGGTCATGGTTTCTTCCAACTCACGCAACAGCGCCTCTTCTTCCAGCGCCCGATCGTAGACTTCGGCCAGCGTGGCTTTGGGGCGAATCATCATGTAGAGAATGAGGCCGATGAGCGGGAAGATCAGCACCAGCGCCACTGCCAGCGTGATCACCAGCCAGTCGCGCGAGCGGGACCGAATATCATTGAACGCCCAGATGCCCATTGCGATCCAGAAGGCAAAAAGAAAGGCGCCCAAGGCGGCAACCAGGACGCCGACGATGGTGCCGATCGTATTGATCAATTCCGATGACATGTCATTTGACTCCAAACTTACGGACTGCGCCGTGCAAAATTAGCCGGATTATAGCGCACGTGCGCATGATGACCAAACGATAAGGAGCTTGCCAACGTTCCAGGCTGTCATTTCACTGTTTTTTTAAATTTCAATTTGACAGTGAACTTGCCGCGTGCTATATTCGCCCCGCCTGGTGGATTAAAAGACCGAGATTGTCTTGAAGACAGCGTGCAAGCTATGCCTCGACTGCCGAGGAGGTAGCTGCAAGAGTGCAATCGTTGGTGAATTCCGTACACAGGTTTGCTCCCACATTTTGACAAGGATTCGCAGCCTCAGCGCGCACGGGCAATCACTTGACTGTGCCGCTAAAGTCTATCTGTGGATCGCCTTGTCTGCCTGTATCAACCGTCGTTTCAACAAACTGATGAAAGGGGTGTCTATGAACAAGCGTCTGACCATGGTTGGCATTTCGCTGCTTGTGATTGCCATCATCTATTCGGCGTGCGCCGCGCCTGCACCTGCACCCGCAGCTGCGCCGACGCCTGCTGAGAGCGCCGCAGCTGCACCCGCCGCCGGACAGCCAGCGGCGCCGGCTGCGCAGGCAGGCAGCCGGCTCGATCTGGTCAAAAGCCGGGGCAAGCTGATCTGTGGCGTCAACAATCAAGTGCCGGGCTTTGGCAATGTCGATGCCAACGGCAACTATAGTGGCTTTGATGTTGATTTCTGCAAGGCTGTCGCCGCCGCTGTATTGGGTGATGCCAACGCCGTGGAATTCCGTTACGCGAGTGGCAACGATCGCTTCACGTTGGTCAGTTCCGGCGAAATCGACGTACTCTTCCGCAATTCGACCATTACACTCACGCGTGACAGCGCCGAGGTTGGGATGGAATG
Organism: Anaerolineales bacterium UBA3905; assembly: GCA_002391565.1. Taxonomy (GTDB): domain Bacteria; phylum Chloroflexota; class Anaerolineae; order Caldilineales; family Caldilineaceae; genus Caldilinea. The sequence continues at coordinate 26,734 of DGFH01000259.1, read as the reverse complement.
GATGCCCGTCAACTTCTACGATGGGCAGGGCATGATGGTGCGCAAGGACAGCGGCATCACCAGCCTGGAAGATATGGATGGCGCCACGATCTGTGTGCAGAGCGGCACGACCACCGAGCTGAATCTGGCCGATGTCTTCCGTGCGAAGGGGTTGGAATTCACCCCGGTCGTCTTCGAGGACAACGACAAGACTTACACTGCTTACGATGAAGGGCGCTGCGACGGCTTCACAACCGACAAGTCGGGTCTGGTGGCAACGCAGACGAAGCTCTCGAACCCGGATGATCACATGATCCTGGAGGAGACGATGTCCAAGGAGCCGCTGGCCGGCGCCGTCTTCCAGGGCGACCCGGTGTGGGCAGACGCCGTCCGCTGGGTGGTCAATGGTCTGATCCAGGCCGAAGAGAGCGGCGTCACCAGCCAGAACGTCACCGAGATGCTGGCAAGCGCAGACCCGACGGTCAAGCGTCTGCTCGGCGTCGAAAGTGAGATGGGCGCCAAGCTCGGTCTGCCCAATGACTTCATGGTGCAGGCGATCTCACAGGTGGGCAACTATGGCGAAATCTATGACCGCAATCTCGGCCCGAACACACCGTTCAATCTACCGCGTGGTTTGAACGCGCTGTGGACGCAGGGTGGCCTTCTGTACTCACCGCCGTTCCGGTAAATCGAACATGGGAGATGAAGAGATTGGAGATGAGAGAGTGGCGCCTCGCTGCAATAATCTCCAATCTCTAATCTCCAATCTTTAATCTCCAATTTCTAGTCTTCTCTCAACCACCATGACTAGCTCGACCCTTCCCAACCAGCGTCCCCCCTTCTACCGTGACACGCGCACCATTGCCATCATGCTGCAGATACTTTTTCTGATCGTGGTGTTGGGGGTGGGGTGGTTTCTCTACAATAACATGGTGGCGCGCCTGGCGGCCGGCAATACGGCGGCCGGGGGCGCATTGAGTTGGGGCTTTCTTGGTCAGACGGCCGGCTTTGGCATCTCCGAAGGGCCAACCTTTCGCCCGGAGGAGAGCTACGGGCGCGCCTACGTTGTCGGCGTGATCAACACGCTGCGCGTTGGCATAGTCGGCATTATCCTGGCGACAGTATTGGGGTTGTTCGCCGGGATTGCACGAGTTTCTAACAACTGGCTTCTGAACAAGCTGGCGATGGTCTATGTCGAGATCTTCCGCAGCACGCCCTTGTTGGTGCAGTTGCTATTCTGGTATGTAGGCGTGATTGCCGCTCTGCCTGCCATTCAGGACGCGGCGCCACTCGGTGACCTGGGTTATCTCACCAATCGAGGCATGCACTTGACCTGGATCTTCCCCACGGAGACCGGACGTGCGTTGACCTGGTGGCTGTTAGGCGGCGTAATCGTCGGTATGGCGGTGGCCTGGTTCCGCCGTCGTCAACTGGAGCGCGCCGGTGCGCCGGGCAGTGGCGCTATCGCGGGTGTGGCGGCGTTTGCGCTGGTGGTGATTGTTGGCTTCCTTGTTGCGCTCAGCACCAGCGCTATGCCAGCGGCGACGACGTATGAGTTGCGGCGCGGTGATCGCGGCACGCTGTTTGAGGACGTCAACGGCAATGGCGCATTTGAACTCAATACAGATCGCCCGCTCGCTTATGTTCCAATCACTCTCTTTGGCGCCGATGGTCAGGTGATTGCCACCGGCATGACGAACGGCGACGGCGGATTCCGCTTTGTCGATCTGCCTGCCGAGGCGACGCGTCTCGAATGGACAACGCCCACCCCACTGGTGATCAGTGAACCACAGCGTCAGGGGTTCAACTTTAACGGTGGGATCAGCGTCACGCCCGAATTTGCGGCATTGCTGCTGGCGCTGGTCGTCTACACTGGTGCGTTCATTGCCGAGATCGTGCGCGCCGGCATCAATGCGGTCAGCAAGGGGCAGTGGGAAGCCAGCCGGGCGCTAGGGCTGACGACAGGCGCCACGTTGCGCATGGTCGTGCTGCCGCAGGCGCTACGCGTCATCATCCCGCCGTTGACCAGCCAATATCTGAACCTGGTCAAAAACTCCAGCCTGGCCATTGCGGTGGGCTATCCCGACCTGTTCAACGTCTCGCGCACCATCGTCAACCAGACCGGCGCGGAGGTGCAGGGTATTTTACTCGTCATGGCGACCTATCTTTCCTTTAGCCTGATCACCTCCCTCTTTATGAACTGGTACAACAAGCGCGTCTCACTGGTGGAACGCTAACCGACAGAGGGACATGCACTGATGACGACAGACATTCGCTCGACAAGTTGGGTCAACACGAATCACCCGGCGCCAGCGCAAAAGCCGCCCGCTACCGAAGTGGGTGTGTTGGGCTGGCTGCGCACCAACCTGTTCAGTGGCATTGGCAACAGCCTCCTGACAGTTGTTACGCTGGTGGCGCTCTATTTCATTGTCACCAACGTGGTGCGCTGGCTGCTCGGCGCGTTTTGGGAGCCGATTTGGGTCAATCGTAAGCTCTTTGCGGTGGGGCAGTACCCGCTTGAACAACTCTGGCAGCCAGCGATCGTGTTGCTGATGGTGAGCCTGCTTTTTGGCCTGAGCGCCGGGCGTTGGGGCAACATCATGCGCAACCTGGGCATCGGTCTTGGCGCGTTGCTGTTGGCGCTGGCGCTTATCCCAATTGGGCTGCAGGCGCAGATGGTGATGGCGGCGAGCCTGGCGCTGCTGGTGATCGGCTACTTCATCGGCGTCCGCGTCGCCATCTCCAGCAGGTGGCTGGCGCTGGCCTGGGTGCTAAGCCTGCCAGCGACCTTTGTGATCCTGCTGGGCGGCGTCAATCTCCCGACGCTAGGCGTCACGTGGAACTTTGCGCCGTTGGTCGAGAGCAACCTGTGGGGTGGGTTGATGCTCACCATGCTGCTGGCGGTGGTCGGCATTGCGCTGAGCTTTCCGATTGGGGTGCTGCTGGCGCTGGGGCGGCGCAGCAACCTGCCGGTGGTCAAGGTCTTTTGCGTCGGTTATATCGAGTTGATCCGTGGCGTGCCGCTGATCACGTTGCTCTTCATGGGTATGACGATGCTACCGCTCTTTCTGCCCAGCACCTGGGGCAACCCGTCGCAGCTCGTGCGCGCCATGACGGCGATCACGCTCTTCAGCGCAGCGTATCTGGCCGAAAATGTGCGCGGCGGCTTGCAGGCGATCCCCAAAGGCCAGTATGAAGCAGCAGACGCCCTCGGTTTCAGCGGCTTCGACAAACTGCGCTTCATCATCCTGCCGCAAGCGCTGACCAAAGTGATTCCTGCCATCGTCGGGCAGTTCATCGGCCTGTTCAAGGATACATCGCTGGCGTCGCTCGTCGGTCTGCTTGAACTGGTTGCAGTTGGCAAGGCGGTGATCCAGCAGCCGGCATGGATGGGTGTCACAGGCGGCGTCGCCAAAGAAGTGTACATCTTTATTGCCTTGGTCTTCTTCATTTTTAGTTTTGGGATGAGCTTTGCCAGTCGCAAGCTGGAAAGCAAATTAGGCTTCGGAAAGCGATAGAGCGATTGAGAGATTAGGAGATTGGCAACCTGTATCGGCTAATATTTCGGTCTCACAAATCGCTAATCGCATAATCTCTTAATCCCACAGTCCCATATTTACAGGAAATTTTTATGGCAGGTCACGCAGAAGACGCTGATATTATTGTCGCTAAGAATGTCAATAAGTGGTATGGCGAGTTTCACGCCCTGAAGAATGTCAGCCTGACGGTCAAACGTCGCGAGGTGGTGGTGATCATCGGGCCGTCGGGGTCGGGTAAATCGACCTTCATCCGCACCATCAACCGGTTGGAGGAGCATCAAAGCGGCGACATCGTCGTCGACGGCATCCCGCTGACGCGTGATGTGCGCAACATCGAGGCGATCCGCATGGAGACCGGCATGGTCTTCCAGCAGTTTAACCTCTTCCCCCACCTCACCGTGATGCAGAACATCACACTGGCGCCGATCCATGTCCGCAAGATGAAAAAACAAGAAGCCGAGGCGCGCGCCATGCAGTTGCTCGAACGCGTCGGCATCCCAGAGCAGGCGCACAAGTACCCCGGCCAGCTTTCGGGCGGGCAGCAGCAGCGCGTCGCCATCGCTCGCGCCCTGGCAATGCAGCCGAAGATCATGCTCTTCGACGAACCGACCTCGGCGCTCGACCCGGAGATGATCCGCGAGGTGCTCGAAGTGATGGAGGAGCTGGCGGAGTCGGGCATGACGATGGTCGTGGTGACGCACGAAATGGGCTTTGCCAAAGGTGTGGCCGACCGCATCGTCTTCATGGATAGCGGCGAGATCGTCGAGATCGGCGCGCCGGCTCACTTCTTCACCAATCCGCAGCACGATCGCACGAAGCTGTTCCTGCAGCAGATTCTGAAGTAGCGCAACCGGGCACGTGGACTTGCCGAATTGTCCATCTGGTGAGCGATGATCGCATCGACTTCCAACAAGCCCGGCGTCATGACTGAATGTGAGTCGGCTTGCGTTGCGTCACGCAAAGCGTTGTGTTCCTGATGAGCATTGCCAAAGCCGCGCGCGCTCACAAACGCCAGCTTGGACAATTTCTCACCCCATCTGCGCTGGCTGCGCAGCTGATCGCCTCACTCGAACTGACCATCCACGACCGCGTGCTGGAGCCAAGCATGGGCGACGGTGCGTTCATCTTGCCGCTGATCGAGAAGTTTATGGCGCTCTACGACGGCCCCATGACGGAACGGCTGGCGCAGGTGCTCCAACGAAATGTTTACGGCGTAGAATTAGACGCAACGCTCTACGCCCGTTGTCTGGAAGCCATCCGCCGCCGCTGGGATGCGTTGCCGGCGCAGCACAATCTGGTGCGAGGAGACTTTTTCCGGCATCATTTCGCTGCGCGCAATGGCGACTCTAGCGCACCTGCCTTTACCATCATCGTCGGCAATCCACCTTTTGGCGGCGCCTTCGACCCGGCGCTCCAGGATGATCTGGATCGAGTGTACGGTTTCAGAAACGGCGCGAAGATCAAGAAGGAAACCTACGCCTTTTTTATCGTCAAAAGCCTCGACCTGCTTGCTCCTGGTGGACGGTTGCGCTTCATCTGCTCGGACACCTTTCTCACCATCAACACGATGCGCGGGCTGCGGCGTTACCTGATGCAGCAGGGGGAAGTGTCCATTCGCACCCTCGGCGAGTTTTCTGACGAGACCAACCATCCGATGGTGGTGCTGGATTTCGTCAAGAGCGGCGCCGCCGAAGCGATCACGGTGGACGGGGTGCGCACGCCGCGCTCCCAGATCGAGTTGACTGCGAACTTTTCCTGGCGCATTGCCGCCGACCTGGCGCGCTATTTTGCCGGGCCGCGTCTGGGCGACTTCATGATCGCTTCCAGTGGCATGACGGTGGGCAGGAATGCGTATTTCGTGCGTAAGATCGAGGATGGCAAGATTGTGGAGCCGTACCGCTTTGAATTTTTCGACGATCCGATCACGCTGGAGCAGGAGGTGAAACGCGCGCGGCTGGGCAGGCTTTCCCCGCGCCAGGTCGAAAAAATCCGGCGCCTGGAGGCAGCCGGCGCCACGCGGCGCAACGTGCGCATTGTCGCGCGCTCACAACCACTTACGCTCGCCGCACCTCACCCGGATTACTGTTATTACAACAAGGGCGCACCCACCATCGTCTACGCGCCGCCGACCCACGTGATCTACTGGAAGGATGAGGGGGACGCCGTGCTCACCTTCAAGAAGAACGGCAACTGGTATCTACACGGCGTGGGTGGTCAGCCGTACTTCAAGCGTGAGGGTCTAACCTGGCAATTGATCGCCCGCCGTCTCTACACCCGCTACTTGCCGCCCGGCTACATTCTGGACAGCGGCGCCCCCTGCGCGTTTCTGCGCCCTGGCGTCGCCCCCGATGAACTGTACTTCATCCTGGGCTGGACGCTGACGCGTCTGTGCAATCGCCTGCTCAAGGAAGTGATCAACCACACCAGGAACATTCAGAGCAAGGACTTCGAACGCCTGCCCTATCCCTGGTGGGTGGCTGCGCCAGACAAAGCGGTCGCCATCGCGCACGTCAAGCAGATGGTTGTCGCTGCGCAGCAGGGCGAGCGCTTCACACCGGAGAGCCAGGAGATCGCTGTATTGGAGGGTTATTTCTCCCACACGATCAACGCACCCGCCACCCATGTGGGCGGCGGCGCGTGATAGAGCGCTGAAGCGTCAGTATAGACCAGGTCGAGAATACGCCCGGTCATCGGCCCACGCAGGCAACGAAACAACTGCCCGGCGTCGCGGGCGTCGCTTTTGGCAGCGACGCAGTGTTGGTTGTAGCCCCAGTAATCGCCTTTCGCCAGTAGATCGATCCCTTCCTCAATGCGGCTGCGGGCGTAGGCAAGCCCACGCGCATCAGGCCAGTAGCTGGCTTCGGGCGCATCGCCGTAGCCGATGCCGTGATGAAACGGATCCGCCGTGGAGACAATGACGGCGTCTTCCGCCAGCTTCGCCGCCTCGTCATAGCCGGGCAGTTCCCACGGCTTGCCGCCAGCGAGATAGGGATAGCGCTCGATCACCTCCGGTCCCTTGATCCCGCGGCGCTTTGTCTCCGCCTGCCAGAGATGGCGGAAGCTCATCAGCGCGTGGTCGCTGCACCATTCCTGGCGACCCTCCAGCCCTGTGCCCTGGATGCCCCAATGCCGAAAGGCGGACGGCGCCTCCCCGGCGGCAACGCGCACGCGTGCCTCCTGCATCTCATCGGTGAAGGCGTGCAGCACGCTGATCACCAGCACGCGGTCGGCGCCCGCATCCAGACAGGCATGCACCGCCGCCGCAATCTGATGGCCGCAGTCCGCCACGCCCGCGTGCGGGAAGACGATCACGCCGCCACGCGCCAGCACACCGGACAAGTCCCACTGCCGCCCGCGCTCCAGCAGCGCCAGCGCACCGGCTTCACCGAGTGCGGCGTGCTCTTCGGCATATTGTTTGAGAATTGCCTCCTGCAAGGCGTCGCGATCAAGATTCATGAGTTTGCCTCCACAACTACAACAAGATTGCGCATAGAGAATGCTGTTACCGAGATCGATGGATACGACTTTGGGGGCGCCAGTTCTGAATACCTTCGAATCTTTGATATACTTCCCCACGCACTTTGTACAGAAATCGAGCAGGAAATCGTTGGTCTGATAAAGGATAGTCCAGGGCCACACCAGATGCTAAATGCCGAATTGGTTCGAGAGATTGAAGCAGGCGCCCAGACGTTCTGGGAGAGTGAGGTACAGAAAGCGTACTTCGTGGAGCTTGCGCAAGGTAAAGAAATCGGCCATCGGATCGCTGATTTGGTCGATGACAAGACCACAGGATGGCTAGCTGTCAACTACCTTACTCGATATCAGCGTGACCGTCGAGGAAACAAGCTACCCCGCTCGATGGGAGATATCTGGATCGAGGATGAAGGCATCTATCATCCCATCAACGTAAAAACGGGAGTGTCATCCACGAATGGGCAACCCAACATGGTCTCCATGAAAAAACTCCTTGATGCTTTGCTCAATTATCAGATCGACTCTTATTATCTGCTCATGGTCAAACTCGACATCCAACAATCGATCTTGTGCAATGTACATTTTGTGGACATGCTCGACTATCTCGATTATGTGACCTTTGATTCCGGTCCGGGACAAATCATGTTGAAATCGCGCGCATTCTTTGCCGCACGTTCCAGCCGAACCATCCCTTTACCGCGGACGATAGGTCAGAAGGTGCAGATGCTGGTTGACCTGTTGGAAGATGGCGAGAGAAGATTGGTCGAGAACCGAAAGCGTAGCCTGGAAATTTATCGTCAGCGCGCCCAACAATATGCAGACGCTGGCTCTCACCGTGTCACAGCCGAGACACAGGAGGCTCTGTTATTAGGATGAGTGTGGCAAAGACTCAGCGCGCCCAAAAGCGCCAACTGGGCCAGTTTCTGACGCCGCAGCCGTTGGCGCAGCAACTGGTTGACACACTGAGTTTGAGTATCAACGATCGCGTGCTGGAGCCAAGCATGGGTGATGGCGCGTTCATCATCCCGCTGATTGAGAAGTTCATGCCCCTGTACACCGGTTCTGTCGAGGAACGGCTTGCGCTAATTTTACAGCGCAACATATACGGTGTTGAGCTGGATGAGACCCTGTTTGCCCGATGTCTGGCGAACATTCGTGAACGATGGGGGGAGTTGCCGCCGCAACATAACCTGGTGCGTAACGACTTTTTCCGTGAACCTTTTTTCACAACTGAATATCCAGTTGCTGCGACTAATGGAGCCTTCGGCGTGAGTTTATTCACGCATATCATCGGCAACCCGCCTTTTGGCGGTACGCTGGATCCAGCGATCCAGGATGAATTGGACAAGGTGTACGGCTTCCGAAATGGCGAGAAGATCAAGAAGGAGACCTACTCGTTTTTTATTGTGAAAAGCCTGGATTTGCTGGCCAAAAATGGTACGCTGCTATTTATCTGTTCAGATACCTTTCTGACAATCAACACCATGCGTGGCTTGCGTCGTCTGCTCATGAGTCACGGCGAGGTGGAGATCGAGACACTCACCCAGTTTTCTGACGAGACCAACCATCCGATGGTGGTTTTGCGCTTCGTCAAGCGTGGCTGCACCGATCGTGTGATTGTCGACGGCGAGCAGAGATTGCGCCATCAGATCGAGTTGACCGACAACTTTTCCTGGCGAATCACCGATGATCATGCCAGGTATTTCGACGGCCCGAAGCTTGGCGATTATATGATTGCTTCGAGCGGGATGACTGTGGGCAAAAATGAGTATTTCGTGCGCAAGATCGAAAACGGCATGATCGTCGAACCCTACGAGTTTGAGTTTTTCGATGATCCGATCACACTGGAAAGGGAGCGAGAACGCGCGCGATTGGGGAAACTGTCCACCAGCCAGATTGAGAAGATCAAACGGCAAGCCGCTGCGGGTCTGACCAGACGCAACGTGCGGGTTGTCCGGCGTGCGCAACCGGTGCGCATCGCGATTCCCCACCCTGACTACCGCTATTACAATAAAGGTACGAACGCAATTGTCTACTGCGACCCGACGCACGTCATTTACTGGCGCGACAACGGTGATGCCGTGCTGACTTTTAAGAAGAATGGCAACTGGTACTTGCACGGCGTAGGCGGGCAGCCTTACTTTGGGCGCGAGGGCTTGACCTGGCAGCTGATTGCCCAGAATCTGTATATACGTTATCTACCAGAGGGCTACATCCTGGACAGTGGCGCGCCTTGTGCGTTTTTGCGTGCCGGGATCGAGCACGATGAATTATACTTCATTCTTGGATGGGCATTGACCAATCTATGTAACCGTCTGCTCAAAGAAGTGATCAATCACACGAAGAACATTCAGGGCAAGGATTTTGAGCGGCTTCCCTATCCGTGGTGGGTTCCTGAAGTTAACAAACAGGCGGCGATTGCACATGTCAGACAAATGATTGTGGCAGCGCAACAGGGCATACGATACACCCGTGAAAGTGCGGAGATCAGGCAACTGGAAGTAATGTACGCGTTTTCAGAGACTGCCCATTGTATAACTCCTGCACCGGTGCTGCCTGTGCAGGCGGCATTGTTTGTTTTGCCGTGACGAAAGCGAAAGTCATGCACGCAGCCATGTCAGTTCAAGCCAAACCAACACCCAATCCCAACGCCATGAAATTTGTGCTGCCGGCGCGCATCTTCGCCAGGCCGCTCAGCTTTGCCAGCGCGCAGGAGGCGGCAGCGCATCCGCTGGCGGCGGCGATCTTTGCGCTCGGCGGCGTCTACAATGTCTTCATGGTGCAGGATTTCGTCACGGTGAACAAGCTCCCCGACGTGGCATGGGAGACGCTGCTCGAACCGATTCAGAAGTGTATCGAAGATTTCCTACTCTCCAATCTCTAATCTCCAATCTCCAATCTCACTGGAGAGCAGAGATTGGAGATTTCAACTTGCGGAGGCGATTGTGTCTGCACCGGTGATGGTGGCGAGTGAAAACGGACGGCGCGGGATGATGGCGGCGATGGCGCGGCTGCGCGAGGGCGGCAGCGCGCTCGATGCGGTTGAGCTGGCGTGCCGCATCGTCGAGGATGACCCCGACGACCACAGCGTCGGCTATGGCGGGTTGCCCAACGTGCTGGGTGAGGTCGAACTCGACGCCAGCATCATGGACGGGGCGACGCTGCGCGCCGGCGCCGTGGCTGCGGTGCAGGGCTACGGTCGCGCCATCACGCTGGCGCGCCGGGTGATGGAGGAGACGCCGCACGTGCTGATTGTGGCGCGCGGGGCGGAGCGTCTTGCCAGTGAACTGGGCGAAACGCCACAGGATCAGCGCACGGAGGAGGCGCTGCGGCGCTGGCGCGAGCGCTACGATGAGCGGGGCCTGACGCCCGGCTCAACCGAGAATCTACGCAATGTGGCGCGCACGCTGACGCGCCCGCTCAACCTGCAAGACAAAATCTACAAAGCCGCACGCGTCGATACGCTGGGCACCGTCAACTTTATCGCCCTCGACACGCACGGCAACCTGGCATCGGCGGTCAGCACCAGCGGTCTCGGCTGGAAATACCCGGGGCGCGTCGGCGACAGTCCGCTGATTGGGGCGGGCAACTACTGCGATAACCGCTACGGCGCCGCCGCCTGCACCGGCATGGGCGAGCTGGCGATCCGCGTTAGCACGGCGCGCAGCCTGGTGCTCTATCTCAAGTGTGGCATGACGCTGCGCGACGCCGGACGCGAGGCGCTGCGCGATCTGCTGGCGCTTGACGCCGGCGCCGGACAGTACATGAATATCGTCGCCATGACGCCTGACGGCGAAGTGGCCGGTTTCACCACTGTGCCCGGCAAGCAATATCTTTATCAGCGCGATGACATGGTGGAGCCACAGTTGGCGGATCGCTGGATGGTGGAGTAAGGGGGGGCGCGCATGGCGACGGTGGTCAGAATGCCGCAAATGGGAGAAAGCGTTGTCGAAGGTACAATCCTGCGCTGGCTCAAGCAGCCGGGGGAACGCGTCGCCAAACTGGAGCCGCTGCTGACGATCAGCACCGACAAGATCGACACCGAGTTGCCGGCGCCAGTCGATGGTGTGCTGCTTGAAATCGCCGTGCCGGAAGGCGCCACCGTGCGCGCTGGCACAGTGATCGCCACCATCGGCGCTGTGGGGGAGCGTGTGGCGCCGGCAACGCCGCCATCTGTTGCGGCGCCCGCCGTGACTGCGCCGGTGACAACATCGTCCGCAGCGGCCCCTGCTGCACCCACGCGCGACACGCGCCCCACAGGGCGTGCATTCATCAGCCCGGTCGTGGCGCGCATGTCCGCCGAACATGGCGTAGACCTGGCGCAAGTTCCCGGCACTGGTCTGGGTGGACGCATTACGCGCAAAGACCTGGAAGCCTATCTCGCCAACGTGCGGCGTGAGGTGGCGGAAGGTGAAGAAGGCGCGGCTGTTGCTGCACCGGAGCCTCTCCCTCAGCTCGATGCCGAGGATGTGCTGGAGCCGCTCAGCACCATGCGCCGCGCCATCGCCCAGCACATGGTGCTGAGCAAGCGCACCAGCCCCCATGTCACCACGATTTGTGAAGCAGATATGACCGCCGTTGTGCGCCATCGCGAGGCCAACAAGCGCACCTTCACCCGCAACGGCGCCACGCTCACTTACACCGCCTATTTTATTGCAGCAGCGGTGGCGGCTCTACGCGCTGTGCCGGAAGTGAATAGCCGCTTCACCGACGCCGGCATTGTGCGCCACGCGCGCATGCATATCGGCGTGGCGGTGGCGCTGCCCGATGGCCTGCTCGTGCCGGTCATTCGCAACGCCGACGAGCTGAGCCTGGCCGGGATCGCACGTGCGCTCAACGACCTGGTGAACCGCGCCCGCGACGGTCTGTTGAAACCGGATGAAATTCGCGGCGGCACCTTTACGATCACCAACCACGGCACCGGCGGCAGCCTGATCGCCACGCCGATCATCAACCAGCCGCAAAGCGCCATCCTGGGCGTGGGCGCCATCGTCAAGCGACCGGTTGTGCGCAGCAGCAGCGCCTCGCTCTTGCCTAGCGCCGACGACGCCATTGTGATCCGCCCGATGGTCTATCTGAGCCTGACCTTCGACCATCGCGTACTGGATGGCGCCCAGGCAGACCGCTTTTTGACAGCGGTCAAGGAACAATTGGAGAATTGGGAAAACTAGAGTGATGCGTGTTGCGTGCTACGTAGCGCGTGCTGCGTGTTGTGCCTTTGGACAGTGGGTTAGCGCACAATGCGGAGTTAGATCGAACACGAGACACGAACCACACAACACGCAACACGAACCACGAAACATGTCAAACGAAAGGAAAACCTTATGGCCGATCACGGTTATCAATATGATGTCGTCGTCGTAGGAAGCGGGCCGGGCGGATATGTCGCCGCCATCCGCGCCGCACAGTTGGGCTTGAAGACCGCCATCGTTGAGCGCGAGAATTTGGGAGGCGTCTGTCTGAACTGGGGCTGTATCCCGACCAAAGCGTTGATCCACAATGCCGAGATTCTCGAAGAACTGCACAACGCCGCCGACTACGGTTTCAGCTTCGACAATCTGAAAGTAGACTTTGGCAAGGCGGTCAAGCGCAGCCGCGACATCGTTTCGCGCCAAACCAAGGGCGTTGGCTTTCTGATGAAGAAGAACAAGATCGAGGTTATCGAGGGGCACGGCGTCTTTGTCGACAGCCATACGCTCCAGGTGACGCCCTCGGAGTTCAAGCCGGAGGCTAAGGAGCAACGCATCACCGCCGCGAACTTCATCATTGCCACCGGCGCGCGGGCGCGCAGCCTGCCCGGCACGCAGATCGACGGCGACCGCATCATCCAATATCGTGACGCCATTGTGCTCAAGGAAGTGCCCAAGAAGCTGATCGTTGTCGGCTCCGGCGCTATCGGCATGGAATTCAGCTACGTGTACAGTACCTATGGCGCCGAAGTGACGGTCGTCGAGATGCTCGACCAGATTCTACCGCTGGAAGATGCCGAAGTCGCCGCCGAGGTGCAGAAAGTCTTCAGCAAGCGTGGCGTGACGATGCTCACCAGCACGCGCACCGAGAAGGTGGAGATCGGCGCTGATGGCGTCACGGTGACGGTGAAGAACGTCAAGACCGACGAAGTGCAGACGCTCACCGCCGACAAGGTGCTGATGGCGATCGGCGTGCAGCCCAACACCGACAGCCTGGGTCTCGACGCGGCGGGTGTGAAGGTGGAAAAGCGCGGCTTCATCGAGATCGACGAAGTGATGCGCACCAACGTCCCGCATATCTACGCCATCGGCGACTGCACGGGCAAGCTGGCGCTGGCGCACGTGGCGAGCGCGATGGCAATTGTGGCGGCGGAGACCATCGCCGGCGCGCCGACGCTGCCCATCCCGGCGGATCGCTACATCTTCATGCCGCGCGCCACCTACTGTGATCCGCAGGTCGCCAGCCTGGGTTACACCGAAGCGCAGGCAAAAGAGAAGGGCTTCGAGGTCAAGGTCGGCAAGTTTCCCTTCATGCCCAACGGCAAGGCGCAGGCGCTCAACGCCAAAGTCGGCTTTGTCAAGATCATCGCCGACGCCAAGTACGGCGAAATTTTGGGCGCGCATCTGGTCGGGCCGGGCGTCACCGAGTTGTTGCCCGAACTCAGCCTGGCGCAGATGATGGAGATCACCCCGGCGGAGATCGCTCGCAACGTCCATGCCCACCCAACGCTGAGCGAGGTGCTGATGGAGGCTGCGCACGCCGTCGAGGGACATCCGATTCACATGTGAGTCAGGTCGCCGCTATGGTAGCGAAAACAAATGGTTCCGGTGAGCAAGGGTTCCCCTCCTTCTCGCTGGAAATTCCGGTGCGCTTTGCCGAGACTGATGCCATGGGCGTGGTGCACCACAGCAACTACATCATCTGGTTTGAGGCGGCGCGTGTGGCATGGATGGACGCCGTCGGGATGCCGTATCGCGAGTTTGCCGCTGGCGGCCATCACTTCTCGGTAGTCGGCGTGCGCGGGGAGTATCGCTCTCCAGCGCGCTTCGGCGACATCGTGCGCGTGACGGCCACCGTGCGCCACCTGCGCAGCCGCCAGGTGAGCTTCGAGTACGTGGTCACCAATGTGGCGACCGGTCAACTTTTGATGACCGGCGCCACCGATCACATTTGTGTCGATCTGGAAGGACGGATGGCGCGCATCCCGGATGCCGTGATGGCGCGGCTACAGGCCGGAATGGAGAGATTAGCGGAGTGAAGAAACAGAGACTGCGGTGAAGCTAAAAGTTAATGCGCTACAATATCTATGCCGATGAAGCCTCTATCTCCGAGGCGCGTTACATGCTCATTGGTGGTCTCTGGTCGAACTGGGGTATTGAACCTGCTATTCGCAACGATCTGCAAGCGGTTCGGGTGCAATATCGACTTCAAGCAGAGATGAAATGGACGAAAGTTTCGTCAGCGATGTTGCCTGCATACCGCGCGTTTGTTGATACGTTCTTTGCGTACGAGCAATTGTCATTTCGCTGTATTGTGATTGATACACACATTCTGGACTATCGCAGATTCCACCGCGGTGACAAGGAGTTGGGATTTTACAAATTTTATTTTCAGCTAATCAGCCGTAATCTGACCAGTGGCGATCTTTATTGGCTGTATACGGACGAACGTCGCAACCGGCGCGCCAGTCGATTGTCAACACTGAAGATCACGGTCAACCGTTGGTGGCAGAAACGTGCTGGCGTGGAGCCGTTGCGTGCAGTTGAGCCTCGCCGCTCACATGATGAGGAGCTGATTCAACTGGCTGATATACTCCTAGGAGCAATCAGCTATGCTTGGAACAAGCGCACAGGTAGCGAAGCCAAACTTCTGCTAACAACACACATTGCAACCCAAATGGGTTGGCCGACTTTGCAGTTGTCTACAGAGAGGCTTGCGAAAAAGCTGAATATCTGGCATTGGCAGCCAGCCAGATAATAAAAACGCCCTGACTCCTACTCTTTCAATTGGAAAGTTCACCATACGCTCGGTATGGGTTTCGGTAGCCAGTGGCGTTTCTGCTCACAGTATATCACAGTTTTCGTGAATTTTTGTAATGAATTTGCAGTTGTGTGGCCTGTTTGGGCAGTTTTCCCAGCCGTTCGGTAGACAGACAAAACACGGAGAGTCAATGATTCAAGTCGAACAGCATGGTTCGGTCACGGTCATACGGATGGCGCGGGCGGTTTTGGGGCGGCCGCTTTACTGGACTGCCGCTTACTGGCTGGACGGGCTGTTGATCGACGCCGGGCCGCGCTGTACAGCCGATGAATTAGTGCGTGTGCTGGATAAAGTCCCCGTTCAGCAAATTGCCATTACTCACGGCCACGAGGATCATATCGGCGGGTTGGGGGCGCTGGTAAAGCGCTTTCCTGCAGTGCGAGTTTACGCGGCGCGACCGACGCTGCCATTCATTGAGAACCCGGAATTGCTCGGTATGCAGCGCTATCGCCGTATCATTTGGGGCAAACCGACGCCCTTTACCGGCGCTCATTCGCTGGATGAAGTCGAAGATGTGATCCACACATCGCAATTCGCCCTGCGCGTGATCGAAACACCCGGCCACAGCCGCGACCATGTCAGCTACTTCGAGCCGACCTTTCGTTGGCTCTTCTGTGGCGACGCCTTCATCGGCGGCCGCGACGTGGCGTGGGCGCCGGAGTTCGACATGTTTGCCATCGTCAGCTCCCTGCGCACCATGGCGACGCTGCGTCCGGAGCGTCTTTTCCCAGGTAGTGGCACCGTTCGTCGCACGCCCTTGCCCGAACTGCTCGGCAAGATCACCGACCTGATTCAGCTTGCCGAAAAGGTGCGCAAACTGGATGCAGCCGGGCATTCCACGGCTGAAATTGTGACGATGCTTTTCGGCGGCGAGCCCGGCATTCACCGGTGGACATTCGGCCATTTCTCGGCCGCCAACCTGGTTGAGGCATGTCGCGCCTACAACGATCTGACGGCGCCAGCGCCAGGCGCCGACCAGGGTGCACGCCGGAGCGGCGCCTGGCATGATGACTTGCCTGACCCGCCCCCGCGCCGCTCCACCGATCCAGGTGATTTACGCCGTTAGTGCCTGTTATTCTTCACTGTGGTTCGCCCTATGCTATCCTACATGTCACCCCCCATGACTCGTCCTGGCGCGCAGCAAGGAGAGTCGGCGTCTGGTTCAAGGAGACTAATTGGTGCAATGCGAGTTTTGATTACAGGCGGCGCAGGCTTCATCGGCGCCCATCTTGCCAACCGTTTAGTGCAGCGCGGGGTGGGTGTACGTGTGCTGGATGACCTCAGCAGCGGCGACCCGGCGAACCTGCAGCCGGGAGTCAACTTCAATCGCGGCGACGTGCGCGACGTGCCCAAGCTCTGGTCATTGCTTCAGGGCGTTGATGTCGTCTTTCATCTGGCGGCGCTGGTCAGCGTACCGGCGTCGGTGCTCTATCCGCGCGAATACAACGATGTCAACGTGGGGGGCACAGTGGCTGTACTGGAGGCGTGTCGTGATGTCGGCGTGCGCCGCGTGGTGCTGGCGAGCAGCGCCACCGTCTATGGCGACCAGCCGCAGCAGCCCGTGACAGAAGACTTGCCCCCCAACCCGGCAGTGCCCTACGCTGTCAGCAAGCTGGCCGCCGAACGCTACCTCTTCACGATCGGGCGGTTGAGCGGTTTTGAGACAGTGGCGTTGCGCATCTTCAATGCCTATGGGCCAGGGCAGCCCTTGCCCCCGACGCACGCGCCGGTCATCCCGCTCTTCATGCAGCAGATCATGGGAAGCGGCTCCGTGATCGTCTTTGGCAGCGGTCAACAAACGCGCGATTACGTCTACATTGATGATGTCGTCGATGCCTTGATCAGCGCAGCGACCGCCAGTCATGTTGACCAGGAAATCATCAATGTGGGTAGTGGTCAGGAGACCTCAATGCGTCAGTTGATCGAGCAGATCAGCGCTACAGTGCACGCTCAGGCCAGTGTCATCGAGAACACCGAAGCATCAGGCGGCATTCAGCATCTGGTCGCTGACCTGACCAAGGCGCGCCAGTTGCTCAAGTACAAACCACGCACACTTCTGGCCGAAGGGTTGCGCCGTTTCTACGAACTCGACCGTCGGTTTGGCGCTAAAGCAGTAGCAGGAAGGGCGTCCACAGCGTGAAACGGTGGGATTTTCTGGCAGGCATCCTATTCCTCGTTGTGGCAGCGTTGCTGGTCGGCTGTGGACGTGGCAATGTCGGTCTGGATGTTTATTTGCGCACGAATGCGGCGGAAATAGACAAACCGGCAAGCGTTGATGACCGTTCGGTGCGTTTCGAGGTGGCGCCGGGTACGCCCGCGCGCACGATCGGTCAGAAGCTGGAGCAGGCCGGGCTGATTCGGGACGCCACCCTGTTCGAGGCGTTTGTGCGTGTCAACGGACTGGACAGTCGGCTGGCGGCAGGGACATTTACGCTGGCGCCTTCGATGACCCTGCGGGAAGTGGTGGAAACGCTCACACAGGCGCAGGCCGCCGCCATCAAAATCACGCTTCCTGAAGGCTGGCGCGTGGAGCAGGCAGCGGAGTATCTGAGTCGCGCCGATTTGCTTGGCCCTGTTGAAGGCGCACGCTACCGCGACCAGGCAGTCGCGGGCGATCTCACCGGCCTGGAACCAGGCCGCTATCCCTTCCTACAAGAGCGCCCCGCTGGCGCTACTCTGGAGGGTTATCTCTTTCCAGACACCTACCTGATCCCGGCGGCGGCGCCGACAGCTATTGATGTGTTGACGCGACAACTGGATACTTTTGCGCAACGGGTGCCGCCATTGTATCGCGATGCACAGGCTGCCGGCGCCACACAGATGTCACTGCATGAGGTGATAACGCTGGCTTCCATCGTGGAGCGTGAGGCGGTTGTGCCCGAGGAACGTCCGGCCATTGCCGGCGTCTATCTTAACCGGCTGGCGGCAGGGATGAAGTTGGACGCCGACCCAACCGTGCAATATGCAATGGGGTATCAGCCGGCAACCGGGCAATGGTGGAAGACGCCTGTTTTTCTTGAGGAGTACGGCGGTGTGGATAGTCTCTACAACACTTATCTCTACCCCGGCCTGCCGCCTGGTCCCATTGCCGCGCCGGGGCTTAGCAGCATCCGCGCCGTGCTCTACCCAGAGCAACACGATTACCTCTATTTTGTCGCCATCCCGGATGGCAGCGGTCGGCATGTTTTTGCCACCACTTTTGCCGAGCACGAGGAAAATGTGCGGCGCTATTTGAGCGGCGGCTAAAAGCCAGATCGACGACTCCAATCGATACAGATAGCACAGAGGCTGCACTGCCTCTGTGCTATCACATGCAAGAAGTAGGTTGCTGTGAGGCCGACAGAGTCCCCTTACTGCACCTGATCGACGATTTGCTGCAGCGCCTGGGAGAAGGTCTCTAGCGGCAGTGCACCGGGGATAATACGCCCTTCTTGATTAAAAAGCACGATAAAGGTTGGCGTTCCTTGCACGAAGGGTGCGCCATCTTTCATGTCGCTGCTCACGCGCGCCGCAATATCGGGATCAGCCAGACAGGTGTTGAAGGCGTCCACGTCCAATTCCAGTTGTCCAGCCAGGTCAGCAAAGATTGGGGACGGATCAGTGATCGACCATGCATTCACGTCGGCGAAGAGTAAATCGTGCATTTCCCAAAACTTGCCTTGTTCACCGGCGCACTCAGCAGCGGCGCCTGCCGCCGGCGCCTGTGGATGAATCTGCAGTGGGAAATGTTTAAAGATCCACATCACCTCGTTGGTGTCAACAAATTGCTCGTCAAGTGCAGGCTGCGTCTCCTCGACGTGACGACGACAGAATGGGCATTGGAAGTCGGAGAATTCGACAACAACGACTTTTGCGTCCAGGTTGCCGCGATACCAGTCGCCTGCCATGTTGACGCCGGGGCGATCCGGGTCAGGTTGCCATCCTTCGGCAGTCGCCCAGATCGGAATCTCGGTAGGACCGCCGCTGTCAGCCTGTTGTTCAGCCCCAATCGGCGCTTCACCCGCGGCAAGAGCTTCCACGTAGGCGGCAAATTGTTCATAGGGTTGTGCACCAACCAACAGGTATTGACCGTCTGGCCCGCCCAGGAAGTTGAAGCTAGGAGTGCCGGAAACGCCGGCGGCCTGACCTTCAGCGATGGCGGCATCGATGAGCGCCTGTTTGGCCGCCTGGTCGTTTTCCATGCAAGTTGAATATGCTGCGAGATCTGCACCGATTTCAGATGCCAGGCGCTCAAACACCGGCAACGGATCGGCGCTATTGCCCCACTCAGTCTGTGTTTGGAAGAGTTTAGCGTGCATCTCCCAGTAAAGGGAAGCGCCCTGGTCAGCAACGCAAAGGCTGGCTACATGAGCAGCAGGTGCATTGGGGTGCAGCCCCTCGATCGGAAAATCGCGGAAAATGACTTTCATCTGACCGGTGCGCACGAAGGATTCATTGAGCGCCGGCTCGGTCTGTACAAAGTGGCGCGCACAGAAGGGACACTGATAATCGCTATATTCGATCATCGTCACTGGGGCGTTAGGATCGCCCCGGAAAGGGAACCCCTCTGGCGTAAAACCGACTGGCATGCCATTGTAGGTTTCGGTCGGAATCGGCAACGGCTCAGCAGCGGGGGCTTCGGTTTCCTGCGTTGGTGCTTCTGGAGCCGATTCAGTTGTGGGCGCCGGTGGGGTCAGTGGAGCGCAAGCCGCCAGCAAAACCAGCGTCATTGCCGCAATGACCATCATTGCCGCCCGTGCCGAAAGATGCGAGATTTGGTGTTTCATAAAAGCGTCCTATCTTGCTGATGTGTCAATGCTGGCTGGACAGGCGTTCTGCCTCGCCGTGGCAATGGCTGTCCTGATGCTTGCGCCGACCAACTCTATCAAAGTGCATTGCTGCGCTACAGTATCCGCTACTATAGCATACTGCGGCAGTGATATGAAGTTAGAGATTTCTCAGGTGATTGCCAGATAATGAAAAGCGGCTCATTGCGAGCCGCTTCTTATTACCTGGAGCATAGGGCTGATCTTGGCGGTTAATCGAGAACGCGCTCATGTCGATGCGTAATCGTCGGCTCCTGGGACTGCACAATCTGACGGATCGTCTCAACGCTGATGTGATCGACGATGTCGTGGTCGATCAGATAGCGGCGCAGGCGTTGCAGTGACCAGCGCGAGTAGTGCAGCCCCAGCAGGCGTGGGTTGGTGTTGGCGATTGTTACGATTTGATTACGCTGCTCTTCGCTGAAGACCGGGGGACGCCCCGGCGACTTGCCACTGCGCAGTCCATCCAGCCCATACTGATTGAAGCGATGTATCCATTTCCGTACATTGATCGGATGTAGATGCACTTCCTCACTGATCTCGGGCACTCTTTTTCCCGCTGCTGACAGCATGATGATTTGCAGGCGATGTGTGGGCAGGTCATCTTCCGGTGTGTCCAGATGCGACTCTAGGGTTTTCCGTTCTTGCAGCTTGAGCTTCCGGGTGTAGAGCGCCATGGTTGCATCCTTTCAGCAGAATTCAACGCGGGCAGAGGAGTTACAATGCGATTCACAACCTCGCCCTCGTTGAACCTATGCTAAAGGATGCAACGATGTAAGTGATCGTATAAATAGTGTATTTTTTGTTGGTTCCTCTGGGAGGAAAGTGCTTTTGCCAGAATATGGCGCTATATGGGTGAACTTTGGCCGCTCAGTGCGGTACGCCCGCAAACGTGCGCGCCGGAGCATTCTGCCCAAGCCGCCAGCGTCGGACGAGCGCATAGCAGTGAGCCACGATTACATCCCATGACGTGGTGAGCGAGATGACGGCATCCGCGCCCGCCATCAAGCCAGAGATGGTGCGTTCGGGACGCGCACCGTTGGTGAGCATTACAAGCGGGGCGCGGCTGCCCATCCGAATCCAGTTCAGTGCAGCCTGATTTTCATTGGTGATGTGGTCGAACGCTTCGAAGAGAATCAGGTCGCAGTCGGCAAATTGATCTGGATCGAGATGACTGGTGGCGGATACGTTGATGTGGATAGCATTGACATCGAAACGTGCCAGCAGACGCAAAACCTTATCATTGGGGCGTTGACCGGTGCGTAAGAGGGCAATCTTCGCCGGGGTCAGTTCCATCTGAAAATACCCAGTCCGCATTGCAGGCACATGAAAGTACGCGTCTGTTCTAAACATGCTGATCAAATGCATCCAATTCTTGTGAAGCGTTGATGCCGGCACTGATGTCGTCACACGCCCTCTCTGTTGCGAAAATGTCGCAATTTGCGTACGAACACCAGGGATTATAGGTGACAATTTCTGAGTAATCAATGGATTTCACTTACACTTTGCTGACAAAGGTTCTACGGAGCGCGTACATCCCAGTTCTAGGTTGAACTGGTCACCCCATTGCGCAACAACATGAAGTCACAACTGCCTATCCAGCTACACCGCATCTGTCAATGCAGGTGGCGCCATGCAGCGCCACCTGCAGAGGCTCCCACGCCTAGAATGTGTGGTTGATAGTGTGCGTCAAGGGCAGAAATAGACGATAGGTGGTGAGATAGCCGGACGTATAAGCGCCCGGCGCATTCTGACCGGCGCGACTGACGCCCTCTCTATCGAAGGGAACAGCATTGTCGTTTACACCGGCAGGGATGTCCAACTCCCAATCAAAATCCGGGATGTCGAACAAGGTTATGCTTTCCACCCAGTCGCCTGCAATGCGGAAGTCGTTTCTGGCTGCGTCCACCAAGACTGGCTGAATGGTGTTGATGGCGTTGTCGGCGCGTAGCTGCATCTCGTTGCAGGAGGCGTCGTCGGCGCGGCAGGCATCCATGTTTCCTTCGATGCCAAGCGGCATGGAAGCGTCGCCATTCCAAAGGACGTTGCCCCGAATCTGGAGGTTGTCGTCGGTCGTTGCATGGGGGATGTTGCTCGCAAGTGGATTGGCGCGCGCGTCGTAGATGGCAAAATGTTGCCATGCGCTCTGGTAACCAGGCGGGTTATAGATAATGTTGTTGTAAATATAGACGTTTTTGTCGGGGATGGCGATGCCATTCGTGCCGTCGTCCACTGCCGTCGTGCCCCACCCGCCCTGGTCGAGATATTGTTGACAGCGTTCCCGCCCCGGATCGCCGGGCTGACCATCACAGGATCGTCCACCAAACACCACCTCAAGGACGTGGGAACGGCTGCCGACGCGCACCAGCGTGTTGTACGCCAGCAGGATGTTGTATCCACCGTTGACGCCCAACCCTGCACCCTCGGTATCGTGGATGATGTTGTTCACGACTTTGATGTCATACGCTTCGTACTGAAGCCATGGCGGCGTCATAAATTGGAAGCCGGTGCCTTGCCCGGCGGTGAAGCCGCCAGTGCCACAGTTGTAAATGCGATTAGCTTCGACGCGAATGTACGCCGAACCACCTTTGACGTAAGCACACCAATCATCGCTCTCATGAATTTCGTTGTTCATGATGTGACCGTATTGCACCGCCACGAAGTCGATTACGTTGTCATACGCGCCGGAGAGACGGCTGTTCTCGATATAGATGTGTTGCGACTGATTGACTTTGACGGTTTCCTGCGCTGCGCCGCCGCCATTGAACTCAACATTGCGCAACAGAATATGGTCACACTGTTCGCAGTGGAAAACATCGCCATTGAAGTGAACGGTCAGATTCTCGAAGTAGAGGTAATCGGTGTCGAAGATATTCAGGCCGCCTTCTAAAACAACTTCCCCACGCTCGTCGCCGTCGCCGCGAATCCAGATGGGGGCGCCCAACGCGCCGTGACGCGCTTCCCAATAATTCGGCAGCGCATCGGCCGGATAGATGCCGGGCCGCAGATGGATATGGAAGCCTTCCGTCAGGGTGACGTTCATCGGAATCATCCGCCAGGCTGCGGCAAGGGTGCGCAATGCAGTGGCTGGCGTTGTCCCGGCGTTGTTGTCGTCGCCGGTGAGCGGATCCACCCAAAGATCGCGCAGGGTGGGGTTGCCAGGGTCGTACAAGTCCCTTGCACCGGCATTCCTGCTAGATGAAGCGTCGGGCGGCGCGGGGAATGGCGAGGGCGTCTCGGTCAACGCCGGTGCAGATCTCACACCCGCAGGAGAAGATGTCGCCTGGGATGTGCGCGGCGCCGCACACCCCATCAAGATCGCCACTATCAGGACGATTCCGAGCGTCTGGGATAGAAGATCGGTCCAAGCGGCATATTGAAGTCGAAAGTTTTTCATCCCGTTGCCTCCCAACTATGCAATCGATAGAAGTCTGGTTGTTCATTTTCGTTCAATCGATGCACCTATTTTACTTCAGGCGTCAACCGTGTGATCCCGGCCTGATATGGATGCCAGCACACCCTGCGGCGCAATCATGCGCCGCACGGATGGGCAGTCTCTGACCACATCTTTTTCTGTCTCCCATGATAGACTTGTTGATATGGGTCTATCTGATATGAATCGTTCTGATCGCTTTGGGCAGCGCTGCCGGCTCTCCATTCCCGGCATCCTGGCGCTGATCCTTAGCCTGCTCTGGTTGCTGCTAACGCTGCCACTACGCCCTTGTGACGGGTGCGGCGCTGCGCCAATTCCGGCAACCATGCTGACGCCAGGCGTCGTGACAAGCGTCGATAGCCCGCCCTTTGTCTATTCTCCTGGCTGGCAGGTAAGTGCAACCGGCGCCGACCCGACCGAGCCTGGCGATCCCTTTATGGAGCCGGCAGGGGTGATCACCTTCACCTACACCGGCGAGACGCTCTGGCTGCTGCTGGCGCCGGGCGATTACTGGGCGTATCTCTACGCGACGGTGGATGGGCGACCTGCCAACCGCCTGGCCAATATAGCAGGCAACCACAACGGCGCCGGCGCAGCCGCAGGTTACATCACGCTGCTGGCGCCAGAGCTGGCCGACAAGCCAGATGCAGATCGCCTGCGCTGGGTGGAAGTGCATCGCGCGCCACCCGCGACAGGTGGACACACTGTGCGTCTGGAGTTCTGGCGCGGCTGGGGACAGACGCCCCTACGCGCAGTCGCCGTCGATCCGCCACCCGCTGCACTGTATCCGTCCGCTGCCCGCCGCCCACTGTGGGACGCGCCGCTATGGCCGGGCATGCTGTTCATGCTGGCCGGGCTGGTGTTGCTGATGCTGGCGTTGGGGCAGCATCCACGCCTACACCGCGCCATGCAGACCCCGACGCCGGACATTGCATGGTTGCGTTGCTCGGATGCGTTGGCGATGCGCCTTAGTTGGGGTGGATTGGCGCTGGGCGCCATACTGATTGTGATAGGTTCAGCGAATGCACTTTGGCCGGTGACGCTGGCTGGCGTTGCAGTGCTCGGTCTGGCCGGGTTGCTGAGACCGGCGTTGTGGCTGGGGACATTGCTCTTTGCCCTGCCCTTCGCCTACGCCGTCGATCTGTCGTTGTTGCCGGGGCGGGCGATCGGCGTCGTCGATGTCGGCGTGCTGGGCGGGGCGGCGATCCTGGTTGGGCATTGGGGGCTGCGATGGCTGTCCGGTGAGGAAGAGATCCTACCGGGCATTCGGCTGGAGGGGACGCAGCGCACTATTTTGCTGCTGTTGGCGCTGCTCGTCGGTTGGGCGCTGGTCGCCAGCGTGGATGCGCGCTATCCGGCGCTGGCGCTGCGCGAGTGGCGCGTGATCTTTTTCTATGCACTCATCTTTGCGCTGACTCTGATCGGCGTCCTGTGGCGCTCACGTCGCCAGGAACATGACCGCTGGCTGCTGGTCGTGGGTTGGCTCCTGGGCGCCACGACTGTAGCCATGATTGGGCTGTGGGGTTTTGCAAGCGGGCAGGGCTTCGTCTCGACGGCGGAAGGCGTGCGCCGCGTGCAGGCACTCTATGATTCCGCCAACAATCTGGCGCTCTATCTCGACCGCACGTTGGCGGTGACGCTGGCGCTGGCGTTGTTTGGACATAAAGGACGCTGGCGCCTCGGCTGGGCGGCGTTGGCGGTGGTGCAAGGGCTGGCGTGGCTGCTCACCTTCAGCAAGGGTGCGCTCCTGCTGGCGGCGCCAGCGATGCTGCTGGTCTTGGGCGTGGGCGGCTTCTGGCTGCTGCGCCGCCGAGGGGAATCGACGCGCCCGCTGATTGGGCTGGCGATCCTGGCGGCGGTGGGAGGGTTGGCGCTGTTGCCTTTTCTCGGCGCCGAACGCTTTCAGCGGCTGCTAGACTTCGAGCAAGGCACCGGCTTTCTACGCCTTCAGCTTTGGCGCAGCGCCTGGCAGATGGCGGTGGAGCACCCGTTGCTGGGCGTAGGGCCGGATCAATTCCTCTATCTCTACCGCAGTCACTATCTGCTGCCGCAAGCCTGGCAAGAACCTAATCTCAACCATCCACACAACCTGTTTCTGGACTGGTGGACGCGGCTAGGCGTGGTCGGGCTGGCGCTTGGTCTCGGCTGGCTGGGCGCTGGCGTGTGGGGCGTCTGGCGCTGGCTGCGCAGGACGCTCGTGCACGCGCACACGGCGGCGCTGGCGCTCGGCTGTCTGGCGGCCGCTGCGGCTGGCCTGGCGCACGGGCTGATCGATGTGAGCTACGCGCTGTCCGATCTGATGCTGGTGTGGGTGCTGCTCTTCCATCTGGGCGCCGCCGCGCCCGAAGCGTGAAATGTCTGCATTCCTTGTTGTTTTGCCTCTGTGCATCTCTGCATCTCAGCGACCTGGCGTCAAAGTTGGCGAAATTCAAAAAATGATGCTGTCAGCCATCCCGCTCGTAGGCGCCGGGCGCTTCCAAAAATGCGATCTGTTCGGCGCTCAACACGACGTCGGCGGCGCGACAGCTATCCTCCAATTGAGCAAGGGTGTGACAACCGATGATCGGGATGGTGGGGAAGGGCTGGCCGCGCAGATAGCCCAGCACAATCGCCGTGATCGAGAGGCCGCTTGCGGCGGCAAGCATCTGGATGCGTGCAAAGCGCTGCCGGTTTGTCGGGGTGTCGTACAGACGCCGATTTCCTGCCGCCATGGCGTCGAGGGCACCGGTTGCCAGCCGCTGGAAATAGCCGTTTGCCTGTGATGCATAGGGGATCGCCGCCAGGTTGGATTGACGATGCCACGCGTGCAGCGCCGCGTCCATGCTCACCATCGTCGGGTCGGGCAGGCGCGGCGGCGCAACGGCAGCCAGGCTCCACAGCATCTGATCGGCGACGAAGCCTGTCCAGCCGCACCGCTGCGCGTAAGCCTGCGCCGCCGCAATGCGCGGGGTGCGCCAGTTCGAGCAACCGTACGCGCGCAGCTTGCCTGCCTTCACTTGCCCGTGCAGGGTCTCGAGGATCTCCTCCACCGGGCGCGCCGGATCGTCGCGATGCAGCCAGTACAGGTCGATGCAATCGGTTTGCAGATTGCGCAGGCTCTGTTCCAGGTCGGCGACGATGCATTGCGGCGCCAGGCGCGGCGCGTGCATGGCGGAAAGTTCTGGATGCGCGCCTTTGGTGGCGACAATCACCTGTGCACGGTTTCGTCGCTGCTGCATCCATCGCCCGATGGTTTTCTCGCTGACACTGCGCTCGCCGGGCAGCCAGTCGGCGTAGACCTTCGCCGTATCGATAAAATTGCCGCCTGCCGCCACAAAGGCGTCGAGCAGGGCGAAGGCATCCGCCGCGTTGACTGTACTGCCCAGGGCGCTGCCCCCCAGACAGAGCACTGACGGCGTCAGGTCGGTATTGGCAAGGTGAATCTTGTTCATGGCGTTGTGCAACTTTCCGCGCGTGTGTGCGTACTGTGCACGACCTGTCTCTTATACACATCT
>DGFH01000305.1 GCA_002391565.1 Anaerolineales bacterium UBA3905 | reverse complement strand
AGATGTGTATAAGAGACAGGAACAGGATAGATGCCCCTCAATTTAGTGTTATCTGGACACTACTTTGGTTTGACCTGGATCGTGTATAATCCAGGAAAAATCATTTTGCACGATTAGAAAAGGATTGGTGGTACCAATGAAACGCATTGGCGTCCTGACAAGCGGTGGCGATGCCCAGGGCATGAATGCCGCGCTCCGCGCGGTGGTGCGCGCTGGCCTGGATCGCGGCGCCGAAGTCTATGCGATTTATGAAGGGTATCAGGGTATGGTGATGGGCGGCGCGGCGATCCGCCCGATCAGTTGGAACGCCGTCGGCGGCATCTTACAGATGGGCGGCACCGTCATCGGCACTGCGCGCAGCGCCGACTTTCGCACGCGTGAAGGTCGCGTGCGCGCCGTCGCCAACCTGATCAAGAATGGCATCGACGGGCTGGTGGTGATCGGCGGCGACGGCAGTCTGACCGGCGCCGACACGCTGCGATCCGAGTGGAAGAGCATCTTGCAGGAGCTGCTCGACGCCAATCAGATCACCCAGCAGGAGTTCGATGCATATCCCTATCTCGCCATTGTGGGGTTGGTTGGCTCCATCGACAACGACATGTGGGGCA
Source organism: Anaerolineales bacterium UBA3905 (assembly GCA_002391565.1). Lineage (GTDB taxonomy): Bacteria > Chloroflexota > Anaerolineae > Caldilineales > Caldilineaceae > Caldilinea. The sequence continues at coordinate 3,141 of DGFH01000305.1, read as the reverse complement.
CCGACATCACCATTGGCGCGGACAGCGCCCTGCATCGCATCACCTATGCCGTCGATTGCATCAGCAGCACGGCGGCCAGCCATCAACGCGCCTTTGTCGTGGAGGTGATGGGGCGCAACTCTGGCTATCTGGCGCTGATGAGTGCGCTCGCCACCGGCGCCGACTGGGCGTTGATCCCCGAAAGCCCGCCTGACGTCGACAACTGGGAAGAGAAGATGTGCGAAGTGCTCAAGGCAGGGCGCGCAGCCGGGCGCCGCGACAGCATCGTCATCGTGGCGGAGGGCGCCATCGACCGCAACGGCAACCCCATCTCGGCGGAATATGTGCAGCAGGTGTTGGCTGAACGGCTGCATGAGGATGTGCGCACGACGATCCTGGGGCACGTACAGCGCGGCGGTGCGCCCAGCGCCTACGACCGCACGATGAGCACGTTGGTCGGGGTGGCGGCCGTCGACGAAATTCTCAACGCCACCGTCGATTCCACCCCACAGCTCATCGGCATGAAGGGCAACCGCGTCACCCGGCTGCCGCTGATGGAATGCGTCGAAAAAACGCACGCCATCAATGCGGCCATTAAGGAGCGCAACTTCACCGAAGCAATGAATCTGCGCGGGCGCGGCTTCAAAGAATCTTTCCAGATTCTGCGCACGCTGGTGCGCGCCTTGCCGCATGAGCCGAAGCCAGGTCAGCGGCGCCTGACGCTGGCCGTGATGACAATGAGCGCGCCTGCGCCCGGCATGAACACCGCCGTGCGCGCGGCCGTACGCCTGGGGCTGGATCGCGGGCATCACATGCTGGGCGTCAACAACAGCTTTTTGGGGCTGATCAACGACGATATGCGCGCGTTCAAGTGGATGGACGTCGATCATTGGGCGTCGATGGGCGGCTCGGAGTTGGGCACCAACCGTCATATCCCGACCGGCAAAGATTATTACGCCATTGCGCGCACCATCGAAGAACGCCAGATCGACGGCCTGCTGATCATCGGCGGCTGGGCTGGCTACACCGCCGCGCTGCACCTGTTGCGCGAGCGCGACAATTTCCCGGCTTTCCAGATTCCCATCATCTGCCTGCCGGCGACAATCAACAACAACTTGCCGGGCAGCGACCTGAGCGTTGGCGCCGACACTGCACTCAACAACATCGTCGATGCCGTCAACAAAATCAAACAGTCGGCGGTGGCCTCGCGGCGTTGCTTCGTCGTTGAAGTAATGGGCAAGTATTGTGGCTATTTAGCATTGATGAGCATGTTGGCGACTGGTGCTGAACGCGCATATTTACACGAGGAAGGCGTTACCCTCAAAGACCTTTATCACGACGTGAAATTGCTCAACACTGGCTTCGAGCACGGCAAGCGGCTGGGCGTCATGATCCGCAACGAACGCGCCCATCCCCTGTATACGACGCAGTTCATGTCCAATCTCTTCGAGGCGGAAGGCGGCGAGCTGTACGAAGTGCGCACCTCGGTGCTGGGGCACCTGCAGCAAGGCGGCGACCCATCGCCTTTCGACCGCATTCTGGCGACGCGCTACGCTTACCGCTGCATCAACTTCCTGGAGGAAGAGGCGCTGGCGGAACGCGACACCGTGGCCTGTATCGGCGTGCAGGGCAGCCAATACAATGTCACCCCGCTGGAGGAAGTTGTGCGCCGCTACGATGTGAAGCATGAACGCCCCAAAGAGCAGTGGTGGATGGGTCTTCGCTCCATTGCGCAGATGCTGGCGCAGCCAGGCCCACAATACTACCGCGAACACAGCAACGCCGAATGGTGAGCGGTCGAGTGTGATGGCGCCACAGTAATCAGAAATATCTTTGCCTGCAGGTAGCCAATCGATGGGGGACAATGTTATAATAGCTGGTTGATTCAGGCAGCGATACACACGCTGAACGATCACACTCCGACCCTCTCCCGGACGTCCATGTTGCAACGGTGCACAGCGACGCCAGGTCGGAAAGTCAGCGGCGACCCGTGATCCCAGGCGCACGTATTCTTGATTCAAAACGACTTTTTTCAATTGAAAAGGAGTAGATTATGAGAATTGGTATTCTGACCGGTGGCGGCGATGTCCCTGGGTTGAACCCATGCATCAAGGCGGCGGTCGATCGCGCCGTCGATGAGGGCCATGAAGTCATCGGCATCCGGCGAGGGTGGGCAGGGTTGCTCTACCTCAATCCGAATGACCCGTCCACCTACGACGAGTGCTACATGAAGCTCGACAAGAACAAGGTGCGCACCATCGACCGCACCGGCGGCACCTTCCTGCACACGAGCCGCACCAACCCGGCTAAGGTCAAGCCGAAAGATGTGCCGGCATTCCTGCGCGACCCCGAGAACCCGCAGGCGACGGAAAAGGGCACGCTGGACTTCACGCCACATGTGCTGCGCAACCTGGAGTTCCTGGGCATCGATCGCCTGATCCCCATTGGCGGCGACGATACACTCAGCTTTGGCGAGCGCCTGCATAGCGAAGGCTTCCCTGTGGTCGCCATTCCCAAGACGATGGACAACGATGTGTACGGCACCGACTACTGCATCGGTTTTGGCACAGCCGTTACGCGCAGCGTACAGTTTATCCACCAACTGCGCACCAGCACCGGCTCGCACGAACGCATCGCTGTCGTCGAACTGTTCGGGCGCAACAGCGGCGAGACGAGTCTGATCAGCTCCTACCTGGCGAGCGTCGACCGCGCCATTATCTCCGAAGTGCCCTTCGACGTTGAGAAACTGGCGAGCCTGGTCATGAAGGACAAGAAAGCCAACCCCAGCAACTACGCGATGGTCACGATCAGCGAAGGTGCGCACTTCCTGGGCGGGCAGGTCGTGGAATATGGCGAGGCGGACGCCTACGGGCATCGCAAGCTCGGCGGCATCGGCCAGCTCACCGGCGAAGCGCTCAAGAAGCTGACTGGCGAGGACATCATCTATCAGCAGGTCTCCTACCTCATGCGCTCCGGTGCGCCGGACGCGCTCGACCTGATGGTGGGCGTCAACTACGCCAACCTGGCCGTATCGTTGATCACCAGCGGCGTCAGTGGACGCATGGTGGCGCTGCGCGACGGCACCTACACGCACATCCCGATGAGCACCGTCACCAGCGGCGTCAAGCGCGTCGATGTGAGCGAACTCTACGATGTGAACGA
>DGFH01000001.1:11327-25164 GCA_002391565.1 Anaerolineales bacterium UBA3905 | reverse complement strand
CAGATGAGCGCCGTCCACGCTATGGAGGAAGGGTTCGGCGTGCAGGTGACGGGCCCTCTGCGTGACTTGCGCCGGCTGCTCTACTGCGGCGAGTGGATCGAAAGCCATGTGCTGCACGCGTTCTTGCTCCACGCACCCGACTTCCTGGGCTACGCCGACGCCATCCAGATGGCGGGCGACCATCCCGACCTGGTGACGCAGGCGCTGCGCATCAAGAAAGCGGGCAACGACATTGTGGCGCTGCTCGGCGGGCGCGAGATTCACCCGATCAACGTGCGCGTCGGCGGCTTCTACCACATCCCCAAGCGCCGCGAGTGGGACAAGATTGTCGAGGAGCTGAAGTGGGCGCGCGACGCCATGGTTGAACTGGTGCGCTGGACAGGGCAGCTTCCCTTCCCCGATTTCGAGCAGGAGTACGAGTTCGTAGCGCTGCGCCATCCTGACGAGTATCCCTTCAACGAGGGACGGCTGGTCTCGAATCGCGGGCTGGACATCCCCATCGCCGCGTTTGAGGAGTTCATGATCGAGGAGCACGCACCGTACAGCACCGCGCTGCACGCCGCCATCAAAGGACGGGCGAATTACTTCGTGGGCCCGCTGGCGCGCTACAGCCTCAACTTCGACCGCCTCTCGCCGTTGGCGCAGGCGACGGCAAAGGAAGCCGGGCTGGGCGTCGAGTGCCGCAACCCCTTCCAGAGCATCGTCGTGCGCGGGGTGGAGACGCTCTACGCCATCGACGAGGCGCTGCGCATCCTGGAGCACTACACCATGCCCGACGCGCCGTGCATCCCCTACACCGTGCAGGCGGGCGTCGGTCACGGCTGCACCGAAGCGCCGCGCGGCATCCTCTACCACCGCTATGTGCTGGACGAACGGGGTATGATCATCGCCGCGCAGATCACGCCGCCAACCGCGCAGAACCAGGCCACCATCGAAGCCGACCTGCGTGCCTTCGTCGAACCGCGCGCACACCTGCCGCTCAACGAGCTGACCTGGCAGTGCGAGCAGGCGATCCGCAACTACGACCCGTGCATTTCGTGCTCGACGCATTTCTTGCGAGTGCAGGTGGAGGAGAATTAGCGACTAACCCAGTTTCAATATTGGACGACACCGTCCTGGTGGTGGGACAAATCCGCTGTTTCCACGAATCTGCTGTAGCGTGAGGTGCCGTAACACTACAGCGGATTCGTGGAAGGAACGGATTTGATCTCGTTGCAAGACGCAGTAGCTGCCGTCAAGGTGTTGGCTTCTAGAGCGAGGTCAAAAACTGCAAACATAGCGGCTTATTGATACCCAGGTTGACTTTTTATAGTCGTCAAGTGCTGCAAAGCAACGTCCGGTGCATACCCTGGGAGGCGTTCCAACCAGATTCGTGCAGCGGCGCCAGCGGCCAAAAAGTCTTTGATGGCCTGACTGCGATGAATGGTAGCGCCGTCCCAGATAATGAGCAGCTTGCCCTCGATAGCGGACTGCAATTGCTCCAGAAAGGCGATGACAGCAGCGCTGTCATAAGCTGTGGTTTGCATCGCCATGTAAAGTTCACCTGTCGGTGTAATGGCGCTGATCGCCGAATCATGATCCCGGGTGAGTTTGCAGCGCAACAGCGACGTTTCGCCTACTGGAGCCCAGGTGCGAACAACCCCAGGCAACAGATAGAATGCCGATTCGTCAACAAAGAGAATCGTACATCCTTCCGCTACGGCTTTTTTTGCAGCTCAGGCCAGGTTGTCACCACCCATTGGATGAGATAGCTGACTCCGGCAATGGTCACGATTCGCCTACCCCCGTCGATGTATTCCACCAGCCTTGGCATGCTTGATGATATAGCTGACCGCTCCTTGCGTCAGCCCCAGCGCATCAGCGATTGCCTGTTGCTTGTAGCCTTGCTGATGCATTTCCCAGGCTCGCAAGCGGCGATATTCACGCCAATTCTGTGATATGCACTCGTTCGTGGTTGCCATGTCATTCTTGTACCACGAATCAGGTCCTATATGAAATCATTGTCTGGCTGTCAGTAAGAACAAAAGGAGGCCGCATGTCGAAGAACATGATTGGAAACTGGGGATTCCTCATCGCGGGAATCCTGTTTCTCATCGCCGCGATTATACCGTTTGTGGGGGGAGAGACCGTTAGGGTTTCATTCTTCGTCATTGGCATTGCGCTTCTCTTGGTCGGCGCCGCCATTGCGCGCAAGCGACGTGCGGAGGCTCCGCCCAAGCGATAACAGCCAATCTGCGATCGAATCCGATGTGAGGGGAGACTATATGACGATGTGGCACGCAACCGCAAAGGCGGGCTTCATTTCTCCTGGGGTGAGGGCGCCGAAAACACGCCTGGTTCTGGCGCTGGTGTTCGGATTTTTTCTGCTGTCGCTGGCAGCTTGCGCTGAAAATTCGAGGAGCACCGTGGAAGAAGAGATCTGGAAGCTGGAAGAGACCTACTTCACAAACCTCTATCAGGCCAACTATGAAGGGGTGCTTGCCCTTGTCCATCCACAGTTTATGGGATGGCCCGGCAACCTCCCAAAGCCGATCAGCCGGGACGAGAGTGCAGAGTTCATGAAGAAGCTGATCCCTCAGCCCACGCCATGTGTCATCAGGATTGAACGCGCCGGTTTGCAGCAGTCAGGCGCTACCGCATTGACCCAGTATGTTCTGCATGTTGACTGCCCGGAAGCATCCAGAGGCGTGAAAACACAGTCGTCGCGAATCACCCATACATGGATCAGACAGAACAGTCAGTGGAAACTCCTGGGAGGTATGAGTATTGATGTCAAAAAAGAGTAGATAAAGCGTTCAACGCGGCGCCCAACAGGGGTCTATCGCGCATACCCACGTTGCTCATGGATGCCTGGCGCGCTTTGCTGGCGCCCAATGGCGAAAATCAGCGGCGGCGATAAGCCGCACCCAGCCCGGCTGTCGGCAGGCGCAACGAAGACAAAAATTGTGCCACAGGTCATGCTCGGTGGACAGAGCGGGAGGATTAACGAAACAGCGAAAGGCATCAAAATCGTAGAAAGGAGAATACGATGAAAACAGAGATTCTGTTGGTCTTGAGTATCTTTGTGATCTTGTTTCTCGCAGCCTGCGGGGGTCAGGCGAACACCGACCAGGTTCCCCCCACAACTGTGGTTACTGCAACCGCAACCGTTGCTGCACCGCAACCGCCGCCTGAACAGCCGACTGTGGCGCCCATGGCAACGGCACAACCAGTTGTGAGCGCCGACGCAACCCGGATCGAATTTCAGCCTGAGGCTATCAGCTGGTACACCAACGGCGCTCTCGAAGCGGGGGCCGTCCAGCGGTTTGTCGTGGCAGGGTTGGCCGGTCAGCAGTTGACCATCTGGTTGTTCACCACGCCCCCAGCCGATAGCGCCAACCTCTATGCCGGGTTGAATATCACCGGCGCCGACGGGCAGGCTTTTTCGTTCAGTCCCGAATCCTACTGGAGCGCCGTCCTACCCACCACACAGGATTACCTGATCGAAGTCCGTTCGCTGGCGCAGCAGCCCATCGCCTATCAGATCACGCTCCAACGATCGCTCACGACGATTGATCCGGCCCGCGGCGCGATGTACGATCTCATCCCGGATGCTCTCTGCCAGGAACTGCGGGCGGTCGCCTCCGCAGCGTTGGGCGTGGAGTTTTTCGCGCAAACCAGAGCGCCGTTTTTTGATGCGCTGGGCGGCGAGGCCGGGCAAGGCTGCCACCTGGGCGCGGGCGGTAATGGGACACAGTTCAACAGCCCCCAGGAAGTGATCTCGATCCTGACCGGCGCGGTGGGCGCAGGATGGACGGAGCAGCTGAGCTACCAGGCCGATGGCCCCACCGGCGCCTCGACCGCCCTGGCGCGTGATATGGCGCTGATGCTGATTTCCGTCAACTGGCAGCCGGAGATGGGGATACAGTGTCCCGCTGACCGGCCCATTTCAGAATGCGACCTGACCCCGGAGCAGAAAATCTACAAGATTGCCATTGACATCGCCACCTACAAGGCCGATTTCTCGCTAGATGGTCGCTGGGAAGATGCCGCGACGGGCTTTGGCCTGGACTTGCGCCAGGAGTGGAAAGCCATTTACGGGGGGCACACGATGGTCGCCCAGGGCGGGAACAAAATTGACGCGCTGGAGGCGTCGTTGAACGGCATGTTGCAGGACAAGGTGGTTACAGTGCAGTTTCAGAGTGCCTTTACCACCGACAGCGGCACAGCCCAAATCACGTACCTGGATGCCAATACGATCCAATGGAAAATCATTGACCCTCCGGATGGCGAATATTACCTGCCGATGGAAGCCACGCTGACGCGCAAGTAAGCCTGAGCGCGCTTGAGTCTGAGCGTTAGGCGGCGCTGCCCACCATGTAACAGGGGGACAACCATGAACACCAAAACCCGTAGCTTCACCGCGGGAATGGCCCTTCTGCTGATGGGGCTATCCCTCATCCTGGCGGTCAACCTGACTGCCCCGCGTACCGCACGCGGCGCCGGCGTGCGCTACGCTGCGCCCAGCGCGCAGGGCAGCGGCGACTGCTCCAGTTGGGCCAACGCCTGCACCCTGCAAACCGCACTGGCGCAAGCCGTCAGCGGCGACGAAATCTGGGTCAAGGCCGGCGCGCATTACCCCGGCGCCCGCAGCGCCACCTTCACCCTGAAGAACGGCGTGTCCCTCTACGGCGGCTTTGCCGGGACCGAGACCGCCCGCGACCAGCGCGACTGGCAGGTGAACAAAACCATTCTCAGCGGCGATATTGACCAGAACGACATCAACACCGACGGCAACTTGATTGCCGAGACGTGGAACGACATCCAGGGCAATAACGCCTACCACATCGTCACCAGCAGCGGGACGGATGCCACCGCCGTACTGGACGGCTTTGTCATCACCGCCGGGCAGGCCAACGGCGCCAATGCGCCGGACAACGCTGGCAGCGGAATGGTCAACGTCAACGCCAACCCTACGCTGGTCAACGTCACCTTCAGCGGCAACGCGGCTGCCGTGGAGGGCGGCGGAATATACGACGAAAGCGGCAACCCCACCCTGACCAACGTCACCTTCAGCGGCAACCGGGCCACTTACGGCGGCGGAATATACACCTGGCAGGGGACCCCCACCCTGACGGATGTCACCTTCAGCGGCAATTCGGCCATTTGGTATGGCGGCGGGATGCAAGCCTACTACAGCAACCCCACCCTGACCAACGTCACCTTCATCAACAACACCGCCCGGTTTGGCGGCGGGATGCGCAGCGACACCGATAGCGCCACGCTGACCAACGTCACCTTCAGCGGTAACGCGGCCCTGGTGTCCGACAACCTGGGGGGCAGCGGCGGCGGGATATACCATGGGGCGGGCGCCCTGACGGTAGCCAACGCCATCCTGTGGGGCAACAGCGCGATCACGGGGCCGCAAATCCACACTGTCGGCGCTTCCATCATCTCCTACAGCGATATCCAGGGCTGCGGCGGCTCGGGCAGTTGGAACGCCGCCTGCGGCACGAACGGCGGCGGCAACATTGACGCCGACCCGCGCTTTGTGAACCCGGCCGGCGGCAATCTGCGCCTGCAACTGGACTCCCCGGCGATTGACGCCGGCAACAACGCGGCCGTGCCTGTTGGCATCGTTACCGACCGGGACGGAAATCCCCGCTTTGTGGACATTCCCTCCGTCCCCGATACCGGCAACGGCACGCCGCCCATCGTGGATATGGGCGCCTATGAGGCGCAACCTGATCCCATTACGGCCACGCCCACCGCGACCGCAACGCGCACGCCGACGCTGACTGCCACGCCCACGCCTACGCCCACGTCTACGCCCACGCCTATGCCCACACCTACCGCGGCGGAATCCTGGAACGTCTATGGCCGGGTGACGGATGCGAACACCGGTTATCCGGTCTATGCGCGCGTCACCGTCACCGGCGATCCGTTCGACCCGCCCGCGCCGGACAACGTGGCGTGGACCGATCCACACACTGGCAACTATGCGCTCCACCTTGCCGCGACGATTGATTACACGCTCACAGTCGAGGCGGTGGGCTATCTCTCGCAGACCTACCACTTGGGTGAGCTGACCGCGCACCGCTCCGGCGTCAACTTTGCACTCCAGCCCGATCTGGCGGCCTGCATTGCGCCGGGATACGAGATGGCGCCGCCGTGTCAGGTCGCCACGGGCGCGGTGTTGACTCCGCCGCGCATCGCCGCCGAGGGCTGCCCCTGCGCCGAACAGACGCACGCGCTGGTCTTCGCCAACCACACCGGCCTGAGCGATGAAGTGCTGCTTGCCTACACAACCACGGCCGGGGTGAGCGTGGAACTGCCAGCCTCGCTGGGCGTCGTGCCGAATACCGCCGTGCAGCCTTTCAACGCGCTGCTCAAGATTGACCGCGGGATCGCGCCGGGGAACGTCGTCACGGCGGCCATCACCGCCTACCTGGCGAGCAACCCGGCCATCTCTGATACAACAATGATCACCAAACAGGCCGTCAGCGCGACCGGATGGGTCACGCGCACCAACTCGCCGCGTGTCTCGATGGATGGTGCGGTGATTGCTTACGGCGGCAAACTCTACAACGTGGGTGGCTACGGCAGCAACGGCGCAGTGGACATTTACGACCTGGCGACCGATTCCTGGACGACCGGCGCGTCTGAACCCCTGTATATCCCATATCCGCAAGACGCTTGCTTCGGGTATGCCGCGCCCAACGACCCGGTCATCTTGTTGCTGCCGGATAGAACCGGCGCCGCGAGCGGCGTCTGGCATCGCTACCACATCGCCAGCGATACCTGGGACACGCCTCCTCTGCCCGCCCCTCTGCCTGCGAACGGCATCTGGGCGCCCGACATTATCGTAGATTACCGCGCCAATCAGTGTTATATCACCGGCGGCGCGACGGCTCCCAGTCCCGGCGGCGGCAACCTGACGACGTTGTACCGCTATGACCCGGCCACCAACACGGCGACGCTGCTGGGGAACTTTACCCACATCCCGGCCGGTTTCAATTTCCACGCCGGATGGTACGCGCCGTGGATCGGCGCGTCCGGCGGAATCTGTGTGGGCGGCGGCATAGATAGCGCCAGCAACGTCTATGCTGACACGCAATGTTACGACATCGCGGCGGGCAAGTTCAACCTGCCCAACGCCGACCTGGGGCCGCTGCCCGAACCCTGGTATGGCATGGCCGACGCGGAAAAACTCCACGCCGGCGACCGGCAGCTCTGGCTCGCCAACGGTATGAATGTCAGTGGGACGCTGCTCCAACGCTCGGCCTACTTCAGCCGAGCGACCGGGCGGTTCCTCTACGGCCCCGATCCGGCCTATGCCGTCTATCGCACCGAGGGCGACACGGTGGACGGCAATCTGTATGTCGTGGATGGCTCTCGAGAAGGCGTAAGCCCTACTGCGTGGCACGAGCAACTGCTCCAGTGCCCGGTCTGCGACGACGGCGTCAGCCTTGCCAAATCCGGCCCGGAATGGGCCTACTCCGGCAACGTCGTCTCCTACACCATTGTCATCACCCGCCCGAGCTGGATCACGGGGACGGCGCAGTTGGTGGACGCTCTCCCGGCGGGCGTGGAATTCGTCGGCGGGCTGAGCGCGAGCTATGGCAACGCCTGGTACAGCGACACGGCGCGCGCAGTCTACTGGACGGCGCAATCGGCGGTGGGCGTTACAACGCCCGGCACTCCCATCGAGACGTTCACCAACAGCAACCGCACCGGCTGTTGCGAAGCCATTGGGCGCGAGCAGCTGCCAGAGATAATCACCATCACTTTCAACGTCACCGTCACCGCGCTGCCCTCGACGACGGTGGTAAACGCGGCGGCGCTCGACTATCGCGGCAGCCTGGCAAGCACTGCGCCGGCGGCGGATGTCCGCTACGTGGCAGGGACGCAGAGCGATAACGCCGTGCACCAGCTCGACGCCAACCTGAACGACCTGGGCAGCTTCCCGGCCGGCGCGGCGGACCCCAACGGCATGGCAACCGACGGCGCGACGATCTGGAGCGGCCATTTCAACCCAGAGAGGGTGGTGGCCTACGACTTTGCGGGCAATGAGCTGTACCGCTGGTCGGCGGCGCTTTGGGGGCTGCAGGGGATGGAACTGGTAAACGGCGAGCTGGCGATTTACCGGTCAGGCTTCTCGAATCAGATCGAGTTCTACAACCCGCGCACCGGCGCGCTCATCCGCACCATCCCCGGCCAGGGCAACATCGGGGGATTGGCCTTCGATGGGACGCTCCTGTGGCAGCTCGATGAGGACTGGATTTACGGGACGAATCCGCTCGACGGCAGCGTCGTCGTCACCATCCCCAACGCGGCGTCCGGCTGCGCCCACGGCGGCACCGGCATGGCCGCCGATGCGCCCGGCATACTGACGTTAGCCTGCACGGATGGCCGGTGGTTCCGCGTTTCCTCGGTGGACGGCAGCGTGATCGCCTCCGGGGACAACGATCTAGATATGTACGGCCTGGCGTACGTGCCGCCGCTGCGCAAAGTTGCCACACATACCCTCCACGTCGCGACGCGCACGCCGACGCCGACGGCCACGCCCACCGCAACTGCGACGCCGACGTTGCCTGGCACACCCACGTCTACGGTCACGCCCACCGCAACTGCGACGCCGACTGCCACACCCACTGCGACTGCGACGCCGACGTTGCCTGGCACACCCACGTCTACGGTCACGCCCACCGCAACTGCGACGCCGACTGCCACACCCACTGCGACTGCGACGCCGACGCTGGAGGCTACACCGGCATCTACACCTACGTCATTACCGGAGGAGATGGATAAGTTCATCTACCTGCCGGTGATCATGCGTGGCGACTAACCCTCGATACGGCTCACCTGCCGCCCCGTTGGGCGGCAGGTGAGCCACCGCTGCACTGCACACGGACTCAAGTTGTGCTTGCCCACGGGTGTACTTCATGTTCAGGGCACACAACCTTCGATTCAAATCGAGGCTGACAGCTGAAGTCGGCTCAAGCCGACTGGGCGCCGCTATGCCAGTCCACTCAAGTGGACTTGAGCTATCAGCCGGTGAATCAATTCACCGGCGTAGCTGACCCCGCATTGACATTTGCCCACTTACGCCGACTAGAGAACTAGCCACTCGACTATTTACGCGTCTGTCAGGTTTTGCTAGACTAAAAGTGCACTTCTCTCCAAAGTGGGAAGAAGGCTGTGCGTGCCTCGATGGTTGTTCGCAACGCTGCGGTTGACCGGCGAGGGCCTGGCAAGACGCCGGCCGTGCTCTCCCAACATTGGTTGCGCGTTGCGATGGACGGCGTCCGGGTTGGTTGCTCCACCCAGAGGGCGCCGTTTTTGTTTGGGCTTTGGCAGACAGCACTAGCGGCTACGTCCCCTCTTGCATTTGATGCTTGACGCATATTCTGTGGGTAGAGGCGGAGAGAGATTGATTGGATTGTTGCTAAGACGAAGCACCTTTTCTGAAAGGAAACAACGATGAAAAAGCAAGGTATATTTATCCAACCACGATTAATCCGTATCATGATCCTGGGCACGTTGCTTGCAATCCATATGCTGATTATGACGCCAGCATTCCGCGCGCACGCCGCATCGTATGTGGTTTCCAACCTGGATGACAGCGGCCCAGGGTCACTGCGCGCAGCCATCACCGCCGCCCTGGCATCGCCGGAAGATGACACCATCACCTTCAGTGTGAGCGGCACCATCAACCTGGCAACAAAGCTGCCCGTCCTTACAAGCGGCAGCGCGCTGACGATTGATGGCACCGGGCAGAATATTATCATCAGAGGACCCGGCGAAGGCTGCTCAACCATGCCAAATTGCCGAGTATTCGCTTCTATAATCAAGCTCAACCTGATCAACCTGACAATTACTAATGGCTATGTTAATTCTCAAGGCGCAGCCATTCTAAACTATGGAACCCTCCATGTAACCGATTGCACCATCTCTGGCAACATCTCTGGCAACGGCGGCGCCATCTTGAACCTGGGGATTGCGACGATCATCAACAGCACGATCTCTGGCAATAGTGGGGGTGGCATCATCAATGCAATCCAGAATGGCGTTGAACCTAATACGGGGATCCTCACTGTGCTCAACAGTACGATTTCGGGCAACACTGGCGGCGCTAACACTGCGGGCATCGGTAACCTTGGGTTCCTCACAGTGACTCACAGCACTATCGCCAACCATGAAGGTTTTGGTATCTTTACAGGCGAATCGAGCCCGCTGGAAGGCGCCAACACGACGCTACAAAACACAATTGTTGCTAACAATGGGGTTAATTGTGGATACGAGATAACTCCCCCCATAGATGGCAGTTACAATCTGGTGTGGGGGGATGATACCTGTCCGGGCATCAATGCCGACCCCAAATTGCTGGCGTTGGCTGACAATGGTGGGCCAACCTGGACACACGCCCTAGGCAATGGCAGCGCAGCACAAGATCAAATTCCATCAGGGATTAACGGTTGCGGCACCACCTACACCACTGACCAACGCGGCGCGCCGCGACCTGCCCCTGGGAGCAGTAGTTGCGATATCGGCTCCTTTGAGAAACCGCCCGCAACTGCCGTGCTCCTCACCAAGGCGGTCGCCTCTGCTGCGGCTAAACCCGGCGATGCCATCACCTACACCATCACCTTCAGCAACACCAGCGTCATCACCACCACCGACGTGCTCATCACCGATACGCTTCCAGCCCCCATCACCAATCCCGGCTGGCGCAGCAGCGGCGTGACGCTGACGCCCATCGAGGGGCAAACCTACGCCTGGCGCGCGCCCGATCTGCTGCCTGGCGAAGGCGGGGTCATCACCATCACCGGCGTGCTGACCAGACCGCTGGCCGCAGGCGTCTTCACCAACACCGTCACCCTGGCCGTCTCCGGCACGGTTCAGACGGCAGAGGCGCCGCTCACCGTGGAACAGGTGGCGCCGGTGGCGGACGCTGGCGCAGACCAGACGGTCGGTCTGAGTCAGACCGTCACCCTGTACGGCAGCGGGACCGATGACAACGGCGATGCACTCACCTACGGCTGGACGCAGACCGGCGGTCCGGCCGTCACGCTGAGCGACCCGGCGGCGCAACAGCCCACCTTCACCGCACCCTCTGCGACTACCGTGCTGACCTTCACCCTGACCGTCACTGACACCGCTGGGCTGAGCGACACAGACGATGTGGTGGTCAATGTCAAGTATGTCTACTACTGGCCAATCATCTTGAAGGATGCCACGCCCTGAGCGTAGCAACTGCTCCTGACGCGGGTCGCCAGCAACCGCGCGACCCGCGTCACGCTTGCTGAAAGCGGCGCAGCATCGGCTGAGACGCGATGCTGCGCCGTTCCACTTTGGAGGTAGTGGTGCATACCCTGACGGGCACAACGAGGAATGAAAATGGGCAGCGGCGTTTCGCCCCTCGCAACTCGCCCCTCGCCCCTATTTTCAGGTTAGTGGGGCATACCCTGACGGGCACAACAAACAATGAAAATGGGCAGCGGCGTTTCGCCCCTCGCAACTCGCCCCTCGCCCCTATTTTCAAGTCCAAGGAGGAATGACCTATGAACACGCGTGCTCATCTTATCGGCCTGGTCGTTGGGTGCGGTCTACTGCTGGCGCTATTCGTTTTACTGGCTGCCAGTCCCGCCCAGTCTGCATGGCCCGCGCCAACTGCTGAACGGCCATCCATCGGAGATGTCGTCATCCGCGCCACGACAGAGATCACCGTGCTCACCGTCAATATCAGCAATGAGCCGCCCGGTTATCTCATTGACCACCTGTATGACCAACTTGGGGGTGACGTACCAAACGCAAATTTCTTTGAGGCATTGGGCTACCTGAAAGACCACTCGAATGGGGTCATCACGGAAGAATTCTACCACGCCGTAGATACTGCTCCGGGCAGTGAAGAGGTTCACCTGACCCTGCTGCGCGACTACCGGCGACCGTTTACTGGTTCGGTCGAGATTGCAGAGGATGGCACAGTTCATACTCGCAACCTCCCTGGCAATGCGACATACCCGGGGTTTGCCACCGTGCCCGGCACTGATGGGCAGTTCAACCTGACCTACGCCCAGGATCCCGCCGATTACATCCACACCGGGACTACTTCGTATGCCGGCATGGAATACCACTATAAAGCCTTTGCCATCGCCTGGCGGGACGAACATGCTCTCTTTATGCCGTTGGTGGTGCGATGATCGATCTACTGAATTCGATACCGATCGCTGGTTGATGCAGGGAAAGAACCGCCCAACGCCCTGCAAGCGCAGAGCGCTGGGCGGAAGGCAGCACAAAGAGCCATAAGCAGGAGGATACAGACATGAAAATCCGCAACTGGTTGATCACGATCAGCCTCTCACTCTCCATGCTCTTCTTGTTGGGCGCGCTGGCGCTCATCCCGCCTGCGCCGGTGGCAGCAGGGCCACAGCCCCAGGCAACTGTGGAACCCAGCCCACGCTATGGTCACACGCTGGTCACGATCAGCGACACGGTGTACCTGTTCGGCGGGACGGATATTCCCCCCACCCAGGGCATCCGCTCTGACCGCTTGCACCCTGCAGGCGACCTGTTGAATGATCTTTGGGGCTATACAGATAAGGACCAAGACTGGAAAAAGATAGAGCCAACTGGTCTGGTGCCACCCCCGCGCCATTCGCATGGCGCGACTGGGATTGGCAATTGGATATGGATCTTTGGTGGCATCGACAACGGCAATACCGTCCGCAACGATATATGGGCTTGCGATCCAGTGACCAATCAGTGGACGCAAAAGTCATGGACAGGACCTTACAATGCGCCTCACGTTTATGAAAACACCCTGACCAGCATTGGCAACGAATACCTCTATCTCTATGGCGGCAGAGACCAAAATGGCAATCTACGCACTGCGTCTTATCGGTATAACGTGAATACAGGCGAGGCTTCTTCACTTTGGGCGCCGAATGGTCCCGGCGCGCGCGCTGGCCACAGCGCGATTGGACGCTTTGACAGGATATACCTCTTTGGCGGCTACAGTGGGGAGCCACCGACGTATCAAAACGATTTATGGGTGCTGGATACAGAATCCGGCATATGGATAAAGTTGGAACCGAGTGGGGATCCAATGTATGGTTTTCCTGTTCCACGCGCCCATGCGACTATGATCCCATACGGTGATCAGATCCTTCTTTTGCATGGAGACAACGGCGGGCAGCCTTTCAATGATGCCTGGATTTTTCACCCGCAGGAGAACCGCTGGGAATACGCTACCAGGCGGGTGGGTGACATATTGTCGCGCACTCGCTCTGCAGGCGCGCCCCTGGACAGTGAAACGAGCGAGCAGGCGCGAGCGGCGCAAACGAGCAATCAGGCGATCTTGATTTTCGGTGGACTCCACGACGGCACACCAATTGCAGAAACCTCGATCCTCCAACCAATCGATCGTCTGTATTTGCCGCTGGTTACGCGGTAAAAGGGTGAGCCAGTCGTCGCGCATGTGGGCCGAATTCCTGCGCAGCGCCCAGCCGAGCGCTGCGCAGGCGCAAGCCACTGCACCCGCGGTCACCGGCATGCGCCCGCTCCTCAACGCCAACGACCAAAGTGTGCACAATGAAGTGGCAGACCCATTCCGCAGCTGTGCTAATCATGCACGGCATTTCTGTTACAATGGTGGTAGGGCGATGGCGCTGTACAGAAAGGATAGAAGTCCATGCAATCTATCGAATTTGAGACGTGGATTGACAAGAACGGGTATGTCTTGTTGACGGAAAAGTTCCAACACGCCTACGGAAAGCCACCCTGCTCGACGTTGCGCCCGCTTGCTCAGCAATACTACTGATTGCTAGGCAGAGTTTTCATATTTTCAGTGTTACGT
>DGFH01000001.1:0-11144 GCA_002391565.1 Anaerolineales bacterium UBA3905 | reverse complement strand
AGGCAGAGTTTTCATATTTTCAGTGTTACGTGTTGCATGCTACGTGTCGGAACCCCTCACGCAACACGTAATACGCAACACTGCGCGCATAAAATGTCAACCTAGAAATCAGTAAGCTTTGTCTGACGAAAGGAGCGCAGGCAGATGAATACAACCGATTGGAAGTGGAAGACGCAGGATGGTTTGCAACTGTACGCCAATGCGTGGACGCCGGAGGGACAGGCGCGTGGACTGGTCTGTCTGGTGCACGGGTTGGGTGAACATATTGGGCGCTACCAGGCCGACGCTGCGGCATTGACCCAGGCCGGCTACATCCTGGCGGGCTTCGACCAGCGTGGTTTTGGGCAATCGGAAGGGCGTAGGGGGCACACGCCTTCGCTGGATGCCTACTTCGACGACATTGGTTATTTTCTTAACGCCATCATGCAACGTTATCCCGGCCTGCCGACCTTTCTCTACGGTCACAGCATGGGTGGCATCCTGGTGCTGGCTTACACGCCGCTGCGTCGTCCGCCGGTGGTGGGCGTCATCGCCACCAGTCCAGGGTTGAAGTCAAGCATCGAGGCGCAGAAGGCGAAGGTGCTCCTCGTTAAGCTGCTGGGCAGCGTCTGGCCCACGCTCACGCTGCAGAGCGAGATCGACGCGCAGTTGCTGAGTCGCGACCCGCATGTGGCCGAGGAGTACGTCAACGATCCGCTGGTGCACACTGCCGTCACGGCCGGTTGGGGCAAGGCAATGTTGCAGGCAGTCGCCCTGGCCTATCAGCAGGCGCCCCAATTCCCCACGCCCTTGCTGTTGATGCACGGTGCTGACGACCAGATCGCCTACCCAGAGGGCAGCCGAAGCTATGCTGCGCTTGTCCCCCAGGAGAGGCTCACCTTCCAGGAATGGGCAGGCTTCAAGCACGAGTTGCACACTGACAGTGAAAAGGCGGTGATCTTCGCCGCAATGGTCGCATGGCTGAATGGACATTGCGCCGCCGCATAGCCGCAGCTTTGGTGCGGCGCCCGCCCCAAACGCTACTGTGCTAACCGGCGCCGATGAGCGTCTCGATCTCGGCAAGGATTTGTTCGAGCGTCGGCGCAGCAGAAGCAATCACGCTCGTTTCATCGGCTAAATGTTTGTGATGCGGGAAAGAAGGTAACGTTGGGAAGTGGGGGACACACGCAGTAAGGCGAGGAGTGAACGGAAATACGAATCAATCACCTGACTTTTGCGCCGTCCAGAGCTTGTTTCTGTTCAGTGAGTACGCGCAGCATCTTGATTTCACCAAACCATTCGATGAAATCAAGGCTTTCGGCAATCTCGGCCGCCAAGTAGCGCCGCTCGAATTCGTCCGAAGACATGCCAAATTGCGTTTCGAAAGCCAACAAACGCTGTTTCGTACGCTGGATACCGTGAGCTAATGTTTTTGCTTCGGTCTGGATGGCAGCCCGCAACAGCGGTCGCAATACTCTTGGCGACTCGGTGGATACTATGACCTGCTCTACCATCATCCATCTCCCAAGAAGTGAATACCACTATCCTATAGAGCAATTATAGCATAGGGGACGCAGGCGGAAACAAGCATCTTGGGGGCGAGCGCAACGCTGACGGCGACCAATACAGTTGTACGAGTTCAACAGGAACAAGCCTTGCCACACCTGCGAAATGCGCACCTGCGCTACGTCATGCTATAATCGCCGCCAGTATGCATTATCTTGAACAGTACTCCGGTCGCAATGTTTTGATCACCGGCGGACTCGGCTTCATCGGCGCCAACCTGGCGCGCCGGCTTGTCGATCTCGGCGCCCACGTGACGGTGGTCGATTCGCTGATCCCCGACTATGGCGGCAATTTGTTCAACATCGCCGGCTACGAAGATCGCCTGTGCGTCAACATTGCCGATGTGCGCGACCCCTACTCGATGCGCGCACTCGTCGCCGGTCAGGATGTGCTGTTCAACCTGGCCGGCCAGGTCAGTCATATGGATTCGATGACCGATCCCTTCACTGACCTGGAGATCAACGCACGCAGCCAGTTGTCGATCTTGGAAGCGTGCCGCCAGGTCAATCCAGCGATCAAGGTCGTCTACGCTGGCACGCGCCAGCAGTACGGCAAGCCGCGCTATCTGCCCCTGGACGAGGATCACATCCAGGCGCCGACCGATGTCAACGGCGTCAACAAGCTGGCAGGCGAGTGGTATCACATCGTCTATCACACTGCCTATGGCTTGCGCACCACCTCGCTGCGGCTTACCAACACCTATGGCCCACGTCAGCTCATCAAGCATAACCGCCAGGGTTTTATCGGCTGGTTTGTGCGGCTGGCGGTCGAGGGCAAGCCGATCCAGCTTTACGGCGACGGGCGGCAATTGCGCGATCTCACCTACGTGGATGATGTCGTCGATGCCTTCCTGCGCGTCGGCGCCAATGACCACGCCAACGGCGCCGTCTTCAATCTTGGCGGCGATGCGCCGATCAGTCTGCTTGACCTGGCGACGCTCATCATCGAGATTGCCGGCCGCGGCAGCGTTGAGTTGATCCCCTGGCCGGAGGCGCGCAAGAAGATCGATATCGGTGATGTCTATTCCAGCCACGCCCGCATCAGCGCTGTATTAGGTTGGCGCCCCACAACACCCCTGAAAGTCGGCCTGACGCAGACGATTGACTACTACACGCGCTACTTCGATAAATATGTGACGCCATGAACATTCCCTTCAACGAGTTGCGTTCCGGCTACCTGGCGCAGCAGAGCGAGATCGACGCGGCGGTGCGCCGCGTGTTGGAGAGCGGCTGGTACATCCTCGGACAGGAGACGGCGGCGTTCGAGGTGGAGTTTGCCGCCTATTGCGGCGCGGCGGGGTGCGTCGGCGTCAACTCCGGCACCGACGCCCTCCACCTGGCGTTGCGCGCGTGCGGCGTTGGCCCTGGCGACGAGGTGATCACTGTGGCGCATACCGCCGTGGCGACGGTGGCCGCCATCCGCATGACCGGCGCCACGCCTGTACTGGTGGACATCGACCCCAACACCTACACGATGGCGCCAGCGGCGCTGGCTGCCGCGCTGACCCCGGCGACGCGCGCGGTGATCCCTGTCCACCTCTACGGTCACCCGGCTGATATGGATGCTATCCGCACCATTGCTCGCGAATGCTTTGTGATCGAAGATTGTGCGCAGGCGCATGGGGCGCAATACAAAGGGCGTCCCGTCGGTGGCTTTGGCGACCTGGCCTGTTATTCCTTTTACCCGACCAAGAATTTGGGCGCATTGGGCGACGGCGGCGCAGTGACCGGCAACGATCCTGAATTGCTCGAGAAGGTGCGTCTGCTGCGTGAATATGGCTGGACGCCGCAAGAACGCTACGTCTCACACATCGAGGGCGTCAACAGTCGCCTCGATGAGCTGCAGGCGGCCATCCTGCGCGTGCGGCTGCGCCACCTCGACGCCAACAATGCCGTGCGGCGCCGACTGGCGGCGCTGTACGATGAGGCGTTGCCGGCGGCGGTCAAGCGTCCCAGCGAACGCCCTGACGCCCATCACGTCTATCATCTCTACGTGATTCAACACGCAGCTCGCGATCATCTGCGCGCCCGGCTGGCGGAGCAGGGCGTCGGCGCCGGCATTCACTATCCTGTGCCTGTGCATTTGCAGCCAGCGTATCAGGCTGGTCAACTGCGTTGCCTCCCGCTGCCCGTGACGGAACAGGCCGCGCGCGAGGTGCTGTCGCTGCCGATGTATCCCACCCTGACCGAGACCCAGGTGCGCGCGGTCGCCGCTGCCGTCACAGGCGCGCTGCAGGACGCCGCCCAAACGTAGAGGCAAGAGCAGCCGTGATGCAAACCTGTAGCCGTACACAAGCCTGAAGTCACATGACAAGCCATCCACCGCCTCAGCCGGCCATCGCCTCGCCTACGCACTGGCGCCGTCGCTTGCGCGATCCCTACCTGTGGGCGCTGCTGGCGTTGGCGGCGATCTACGTCGTCGTCTTCACGCGGCTGGCCTGGGAGTTGCACGCCGGGATGCGCACTCATCGCTCCGACCTGGGGCAGATCGACCAGGCAGTGTGGAACAGCAGTCGCGGCCGCTGGCTGGCGCAAACCGACAACGGCTTCGAGGCAACGCGGTTGACCGACCACGTGGAGCCGATGCTGGTCTTGATCAGCCCGATTTTCTGGCTCTGGGACGATGTGCGGGCGCTGCTCTTGTTGCAAGTATTGGCGGCGGCGGTGGGCGTGCTGCCGCTCTACTTCCTGACCTTGCACCAGTGCGAGCAGTTGTTGTCGCTGCGCGCACGTCTGCAAGTCTGGCGGATGGAGCCGCTGCAGCATCTGGTGCGGCCGCTGGCGTTTGCGCTTGGCGTGGCGTATCTGTTGGCGCCGCAGCTGCAATCGGCGTTGCTGACCGAATTTCACGCCGCGCCGCTCGCCACACCGCTGATCTTATGGGCGTTCTGGGCCGTCGCCACGCAACGCTGGGGGCAATTCGTGGTCGCCGCGTTGCTGGTTGCCGCTGTCAAAGAGGAAATGGCGCTGCTTGCCGCCGGACTGGGCGCATGGGCGCTGTGGCGGGCGTGGTGGGAAGGAGGCAAAGCGAGAGCAGGAGATTGGACGGCTGGGCGATTGCGTCGCTTACGACAGCAACCACCATCTCCCATCGCCAATCGCTCAATCTCCAATCTCCAATCTCCCAATCTCCCAATCTCCACTCTCCACTCTCCAATCCCCCCTTTTTTCGCCGGTGCAACCGTCCTGCTGCTCAGTCTGCTCTGGTTCTCCCTTGCCACCTTCGTCATCGTGCCAGCGCATGCCGCCCCAGTGTACGGCGCGGTGGAGAGCACCTACTTCCAGCGTTACGGTGCGCTGGGCGACTCCTCCGCCGACATTCTGCGCAGCATAGTGACGCGCCCCGACCTGGTGCTGACGATCGCCGCCGAGCCGCCGCGCGTCGCCTATCTTGTCGGGTTGCTGGTGATCTTTGCCTGGCTGCCGTTGCTGGGGCTGGAGGTTTTGCTGCTCTCCCTGCCATTGCTGTTGGCGAACCTGCTCAGCGCCTACCCCGCCCAGTACTACGGCGAGTTTCATTACAGCGCACCGCTGATTGCCTATGCTGCGGTCGCCGCCGCCTATGGCGTGGGACGGTTGTGGCGCTTTCTGGCGCGGCGACTGGAGCGGGCGTCGCCGGCGTTCCAGCATCTCCCCGCGCAGGATGCGGCGACCATGGCCGCGGCGGCGTTGGTGCAAAATGCACGCACGGCGCTGTTGCCCATCGTCACTGTCGGCCTGGTGAGTTGGGTGCTGGTCTGGACGGTTGGGAATTATCTCCAGCACGGGCGCGGGCCATGGGGAGGACGATACGATGCACCAGCGGTTACGGCGCACCATCACTTGCTGGAACGCTTCACCGCGCAAATTCCCGCCGCTGCTGCGGTCACGGCGACGGCTGGTGTGCAGCCGCACGTGAGCCATCGCCGATTCGTCTACCAGTTCCCGCTCGGTCTTGACGCCCCGACGCCACCCGCTGAACAGGCGACCTGGGCGCTGCTCGACGTGACGACCAACACCGACATGGCGCCCGGCGATCTGAAAGCGCGTGTGATGGAGATGCTGGCCGACGACTGGGGCGTGGTCGATGCAGCGGATGGCTTTTTGCTGCTGGCGCGGGGACAGGGCGACAAGACAATTCCTGACGCCTTTTTTACCTTCACCCGCATCGCCCAGGGAGATGCGCCGGATGCGTCACTCGAACTTGTCGCCGTTGCGTCTGATGATTGGCCGCGCTGGCGGCAGACCAGGTTGGTGTTTGAGTGGCAGGTCGGTGGCGAGCCGGGCGCAGCGTCGCCCTGGGTCGAGATCGTTACGCCGCAACAGGAAGTGCTTGCCACGCTCAACACCGCTGCACCGCCGGCGCTGGTCTGGCTGCCGCCGGCAGCCTGGCAGCCAGGCGACCGCGTGCGCGTCACCACACTGCCATTGCATCTCCCGCGCACCTTTGCCGTGCGCGCCGCCGGCCGCAATACGCAGCCTGCCGCAATTTTCCACCGCCTGCCCAACGGCGTGCTCACGCAGCTACCGGACGATCTCGGTGCGACGCCTGACCTGGGTGAGGCGTTGACGGCGGCGGGGCTGGGACCACTGACGATGGCGACAGGCGAAATCCACTTTGCCGATGGCATGACGGCGCCATTGCGCATGTGGGTGGAAACGCAGCCCGGCTGGCCCGGCGCCATACGCAATGTGTGGCTACAATGGGGTCTGGCGACGTGGCCGCCGGAGTTGTCGGCGTTTGTACATCTGCGGCGTAACGGCGAGACGCTGGCGCAGGCCGACGGCATCCCGACCTTCTGGAGCGCGCCGCGCCCAGGTGAGGGCGCCGCCTTTCTCAACGACTGGCGCCAGGTGAAGCTCCCAGCGGACGCGCCGACTGATGGTGCATGGACGCTGGCGGTAGGGCTATATGATCCACAGAGTGGCGAGCGCGTCCCCCTGGCCGACGGTGATGAGCTGGTGATTGCGCTGCCTGCACCGACCGCCCCCCCTATCGCCGATCAGGCGTGCGCTTTGATTCCGGCGACGTGCGGCGGAATGGGTGAACAATGAGCATCATGCCACGACACTGTAGATGCTGTGCATAGCTCTATTTCTCTTCCCGACGGAAACGCGCGGCTGAGAGCCGCCCTTACACAGCGGCTATCGTTGATGCGGGTTGTAGCCGCATGTTTCGGGCATCCAGCCATGTTACGCCGGAGGCGATGACCTACTGGCGCAGCCTTTCTACTTCGGCCACCCACAGCGCGCTGACAGCGTCGCTGGGCATGCGCCAGTCGCCTCGCGGGGAGAGCGCCACCGACCCCACCTTCGGGCCATCGGGCATGGCGGAGCGCTTGAACTGCTGCGCAAAGAAGCGTCGGTAGAAGACGCCCAGCCAGCGCAGAATCACGGCATCGGTGTAGACGCCGGCAAAAGCCTGCTGCGCCAGGAAAAAGACTTTGGTCGGCGCAAATTGATAACGCACAACGTGGAAGAGAAAGAAGTCGTGCAGTTCGTAGGGGCCGATGGCGTCTTCGGTCTTCTGTTCAAGCTGAGCATTGGCGCCAAGTGGCAGCAACTCCGGTGTGATCGGTGTGTCAATGATGTCGTGCAACACGGCGGCGGTTGTCCCTGTGAAAAGCTCGTCCGCACACCACGCCACCAGATAGCGCACCAGTGTTTTCGGCACGCCAGCATTGACGTGATACATCGACATGTGGTCGCCGTTGAAGGTCATCCATCCCAGCGCCGCCTCGGACAGATCGCCGGTGCCGACGACCAGCCCGCCGACCTGGTTGGCGACGTCCATGAGGATTTGGGTGCGTTCGCGCGCCTGCGCATTCTCGTAGGTCACATCGTGCTGCGTTTCGTCGTGGCCGATGTCGCGGAAGTGCAACCGCACGCTGTCGCCGATCGGGATAGTGCGCAGCGTGACGCCCAGGTCGAGCGCCAGTTGCTCAGCGTTGCTGCGCGTGCGCGCCGTGGTGCCAAAGCCCGGCATGGTGATGGCGATGACGCCGCTGCGATCCAACCCCAGCAGGTCGAAGGCGCGCACCGTCACCAGCAGCGCCAGTGTGGAGTCTAACCCGCCGGAGACGCCCAGCGTGATGGCGCGCGCACCGACATGGCGTAACCGCTTCGCCAGTCCCAATGCCTGGATGCTGAAAATTTCGCGGCAATGGTCGGCGCGACGCGCCGGGTCGGCAGGGACAAAGGGGGTGCGCGCCAACGGACGGTTGATCAGCGGTGCGGCCATCGCGAAGGCGTTGGGGAGGGTGAAGGGGATGCGGCGCAGATCGACCGCACCGACGGCCTGGCTGAAGCTGCTGTTCTTGATGCGTTCATGGTCGAGGCGTTGCATGTCCAGATCGGCGACGATCAGTTGCGTCTCAAGCTGAAAGCGGGTGCTCTCGGCCAGCAGCGTCCCGTTTTCAGCGATCAGGCAATGGCCGCTGTAGACGACGTCCGTGGTGGACTCGCCGGCGCCAGCGCCAGCGTAGAGATAGGCAGCCAGACAGCGGGCGGATTGCTGGCGCACCAGGTCGCGACGATAGTCCGCCTTGCCCAGTAGTTCGTTGCTGGCCGACGGGTTGACCAACACCGTCGCGCCCGCCAGCGCCAGTCGTCCGCTCGGCGGTTCGACGGCCCACAAATCCTCGCAGATTTCGATGCCGACGACGCAGCCCGGCATTTCTTCGGCGACAAAGAGCAGATCGACGCCAAAGGGAATCTGACTGCCCGCCAGGTGGATGGTGGCGGGCAGTGCGCGGTCGCCCGGCGTGAACCAACGCTGCTCGTAAAATTCACCCGTTGTCGGCAGGTAGGACTTGGGGACGATGCCGATGATGCGTCCCGCGCTGAGCAATACAGCGCAGTTATAGAGCCGCCCTGCCACGCGTAGCGGCAGCCCCACGATGCAACTGACGAAATTCAGTGCCGTTGCCGTGGCTATCTGCTCCAGCCCTGCCAGAGCGGCTTGCAACAGATGATCCTGGTAAAACAGATCGGCGCAGGAATAGGCAGTGATGCACAACTCCGGGAAGACGACCATCTGCACGTCCACCGTCGCCGCATCTGCCAGTGCTGCACAAATTTGTTGTACGTTGTATTCGACATCCGCCACGCGCAAATCCGGCGCGCAGCTCGCCACCCGCACAAAGCCGAGTTCCTGGCGCGACCATGAATCAATCGGCATGATTCGTTCGTCCTTTCTGCATCCAGTTCGTTGGCGCCTGATCTCCGCCTTCCGCCATGCATTACATTGCCGGCTGACTGACCGCCAACACTTCCGCCCCGGTGACGCGCAGCAACTCTGTCACTGTCAGCCGCATCATCGTGCGATCGTCGCCGCCACCGCCGTAGATGACGCCGCCGTGTTGTCCACCCAACGCCTGCACACTGGCGTCCAGGATCACCGGCAGCGGCGTAAGGTGGCCGAAGGGCGGCACCCCACCCGCCGGGTAGCCCAATGTCCCCAGCACCACCTCCGCCGGCGCCAGGGTGACGCGCTTCTTGCTGACCCCAAAGCGCGCCGCCAGCACTCCTTTGTCGACGCGGCGTTCGCCGTGACTGATCACTACGACCGGTGTAGCCGCAGCTTGACCCGGTGGCTCGATCAGGAAGAGCAACGTCTTGATGATCTGATCTGGCGTTACGCCCAACGCCTGTGCGGCTGCAGGCACGGTCGGCGTATGCCCGATGTCGGGCAATAGTTCAGCCTGGATGGCGTGGGCATCGATGAACTGCTGGAGCTCGGCAACGGTGCGGCGATTGATGGTCATTCTGGGTGGCTCGCTATTCTTTACTCTTCCTGGCCGCTTTCGCCTGAGCGTTGGGTACGCTCACCACGGCGGATAGTTTATTTTTCGATGCAACCGCTTTGGCGGGCGGCGCTTTTGCCACGTCGTCGATGAAGTCGAAGGCCAGAGGCACAGCATCGGCGTCACTTGCCGCTGCCTGGGCAGGCGCATCCTTTGGGGCGGTGGGCCTGGATGTCGGCGCTGGCGCTTCGCTCTTGGCCGCCCCTTTTTTCTCTTTGCTGGTCTTCTCTTTGCCCGGCGTTGTCACCTTCGTTTCAGCAGCAGCTTGTGCAGTGGATTGCGCTGCAGGCTTTGACAGCAGCGTTGGCTCCCGATCGACCTGCGACGCCGCAACCGGCGTCGTAGGTCGATCCTTGACGGCCGCCCTTGACCTGGTCGTTGGCTTTGCTGGCTGAGATTCATCTACAGGCGCTGCTTCGTGTCGGGGTGTTGCCGCGACTTTGGGTGACGTCGGCTGCGCCACCGTACGCAGCGGCAGCGGTGCAGCAACTGGCGATTTCCGCGCAGTGGACGGCGGCGCCGGTTTTTGTGTGGTCGGCGCCGGTTCGACAGGCGCCTCCTCACCGGCGCCCCCAACTTCTGGCCGCCAGACTGCCGCTAACCCATCTTGCGGCGTAAGTTCAATCACCACCTTACCCTGCACGCTGCGCCCCATCACCGGAATCTCGACGGCAAGCAGTGGCTTGGCTTGCCCGCGTCCGGTCACAAAGACCAGCCAGGCGTTGTCGGCTTTGGGCGGCAGCACGAGCGCGGCGACCACTTCGCCGGTCTTCTCCGTGATTTTGTGCGTGACGATGCCGCCGCCGTTGCGTCCCTGCACGCTGTATTCCGCCAGCGGTGAACGTTTGCCAAAGCCCGCCGCCGTCACGGTCAGCAGTTCACCGGCGGGATCGACCACGCCGGCGTAGATGATGCGATCCTTCTTCCTGAGCTTCATGCCGCCGACGCCGCCCGCCGCCAGCCCCATGCTGCGCACCTCCTCTTCGCTGAAGCGGATCGACTGCCCCTGCGCGCTGACCAGGATCACTTCCTGCCCGCCGCGCGTGGGCAGCACCCACTGGAGGCGCTCCTTCTCGTCGACGTTCATCACCGTGAACTCGCTGCCGGTGTTTGCCTGCACGTCGTGGGCGGCGACGCGCTTGACCGCACCCTGGTCGGTGACCAGGAAGAGGAAGCCGCCGTCGTCGCCGTTGCGTTCGCGCGGCAGCGCCACCGCGGCTGTGATCGCATCGCGTCCCGAAAAGCCGGTCAGGTCGGAAACCTTCTTGCCGCCCTCCTCCGGGATTTCGTGGATGCCGATGCGGCTACAGCGCCCATCCTTGCTGAAGACATAAAGGAAGTCGCGCGTGTTGGCGGTGAGCAGCGCAACCTGGCTGTCCTTGCCGATCTGGCGCATAGTGGCGATGCCGGGCTTGCTGACCGCCTGGCGGCGCAGGTCGCCGTTCTTGCTCAGGCTGACCCACGCCAACTGGTCGGGCAGCAGGTCGGTCGTGGTGAGCGTGCCTTTGGTGCGGTCGACGATCTGCGTGCGCCGCGCGTCGCCAAACTCGGCTTTGATCGCCAGCAACTCTTCCTTGATCACACCAAGGATTTTGTGCGGATTCGCCAGCAGGTCTTCGAGATAGGCGATGCGCTTTTTGAGATCGTTGAACTCCTCTTGCAACTTCTTGCGTTCGAGCGCGGCCAGGCGGCGCAGCTGCATGTCGAGGATTGCCTGCGCCTGGATTTCGGTGAACTTGAAGTTGCTCACCAGGTTGTTGCGCGCCGTATCGACGGTCTGGCTGCGGCGGATTGTCTGGATCACCTCGTCGAGGAT
>DGFH01000140.1:17790-20505 GCA_002391565.1 Anaerolineales bacterium UBA3905 | reverse complement strand
AGATGTGTATAAGAGACAGGACTTCTTTCCAGTGCGCTTCGTGAATCTCATCCATCAGGCCATCTTCCGCCGTCAACCCGGCGCCTGTGACAAAGGCGAACCGCACGTGAAGATCGGCAGGCGGCTGCACGCCAGCCAGCGTGGCGCGACCATCCTCGCGCAGCACGCCGCCTAGCAGCATCACTGCGTGCCCACCCTGCGCCGTCAATGCCTGCGCAACATCCAGGCTGTAAGTTGCCACAGTCAAACGCCGACTGTGCAGCCGGCGCGCCAGCCGTAGCGACAATGCGCCTGCATCGAGCAGGATAGCGTCGCCATCCGCAATCAGCTTTGATGCCTCCCGGGCAATCCAATCGGCGGCAACTTCTTGCGTGTCTGGCAGTAGAGTAGCGCCGTTGATCACTACCGCGCCGCCGTGTACGCGCCTGACGCGATCCTCGTGCTCCAGCGTGCGCAGATCCGCACGCACCGTCGCCTCGGTGACATCCAGCATACGCGCCAGCTCGGAGACGCGCGTGCCTGGCTGTTGCTGGAGGATACGCAAAATCTGTTGCCTGCGCTCAAATGGAATCATGAGAAGTTTCGTGTTGAAAAATAGGGATTGACAAAAATATGATGCTCTGTTAGCATACCAGAAATTTCCGATAAAAATCAATAGAAAACAAAAATTTTGATTCTGAGGTCTGTGCGCTTCATTGCAGCTGGCATGTCGCAGCGCTGGCGCCATAATCATTTGGAGTGAAGCCATGAATCAAACAAGTGTCATGAAGTCGCGGGCGCGTGTGGGCGTTTTTGGCATTGGGCTGGCCGCGTACTGGCCCCAATTCGAGGGTTTGCGCGATCTGCTGGTCGGCTATCAGGAGGAAGTGGAGCGGCGCATCGGCGCAATGGGCGCGGAGGTGGTGTCGGCGGGGCTAGTGGACACCGCGCCGGCGGCGCAGGCGGCCGGCGACCTCTTCGCCGCGCAGAATGTCGATCTGATTGTCTGCTATGTCGGCACCTACTCAACCTCCTCACAGGTGCTGCCGGCGGTGCAACGGCGGCGCGCACCTGTGCTGGTGCTCAACTTGCAGCCGGTTTCGTCGATGGATTATCCCAACACCGACACCGCGGCGTGGCTGGCAAACTGCTGCGCCTGCTGTGTGCCGGAAATCTCCAACGCATTTGCGCGCGCCCGCATCCAGTTCAACGTGGTGTCAGGGTTGCTCTTCCCGGCGGAAGGCAACGCTGCGCAATATTACGTGCGCGGCTGGCGCGAGATCGAGGAGTGGGTCAAAGCCGCGGGCGTGATGCGTGAGCTGAACTATGCGCGCGTCGGTTTCCTGGGGCACACCTATCCGGGGATGCTCGACATGTATTCGGACTTCACCATGCACCACGCGCAGCTTGGCGCGCACATCGAGGTGCTGGAGATGGACGATCTGCATGTGCGTGTGCGCGCTGCCAGCGAGGAGGAGATCGCCGCCAAGATCGCCGAGATTCACAGCGTCTTTGACATTGCTGCACCGGGCAAGGACAAGATTTCGCAGCCGGTGACCGACGAGGCGATGCGCTGGTCGGCGACGGTGGCGGTTGGGCTAGATAAACTGGTGCGCGACTTCAATCTCAACGGGCTGACCTACTACTACCGCGGTCTCAACGGCAACGAGAACGAAGAGTTGGGCGCATCGCTGATCGTCGGCAATTCGCTGCTGACGGCGCGCGGCATTCCGGCGTCGGGCGAGGGCGATCTCAAGACGTGCATGGCGATGCTGATCATGGATCGGCTGGGCGCGGGCGGTTCCTACACCGAGTTCTATGCCATGGACTTTGACGAGGATTTCATCTTGATGGGGCACGACGGGCCAGGACATGTCAAGATCAGCGCCGGACGGCCCGTGCTGCGCGGGCTGGGGCTGTTCCACGGCAAGCGCGGCTACGGATTGTCGGTCGAGTTCAACGTGCAGATGGGGCCGATCACGATCCTGGGCATGACGCAGACCGCCGACGGCCGGTTGAAGATGCTGGCGGCGGAGGGCGAGTCGATCCCCGGCAGCCGGCTGGAGATCGGCAACACCAACTCGCGGCTGCGCTTCGGCCTCGATCCGGCGACCTTCATGGACCGCTGGTGCGAACACGGGCCGACGCATCACGTGGCATTGGGCGTGGGGCATCAGGTGGGCAAGATTCGCAAGCTGGCGCGGCTGCTGGGGTTGGAACTGGCAGTGGTCGGGTAAGCCGTCAACAGAAAGGAATTCCTATGAAACGGGTTGGCTTTGTACTCAAAGTAAAACAGGACAAGATCGAGGAATACAAAGAACACCATCGCCATGTCTGGCCCGACATGCTGGAGGCGCTGCGAGCGACGGGCTGGCACAACTATTCCCTCTTCATGCGCGAGGATGGCTTGCTCTTTGGCTACTTCGAGACGCCGCACGATCTGGCGACCGCCGCGGCAAAAATGGCGGAGACCGAGGTTAACACGCGCTGGCAGGAGTTCATGGCGCCATATTTTGAGTCGCCGGACAACGCGCGGCCGGATCAGATGTTGGTGGAGTTAGAAGAAGTGTTTCATCTGGACTGATCCGCGGCGAGTTGCGAGTTGCGAGGGGCGACGCGTTCCCGCGACTTTCTCCGCTTGATTTGCCTGCGTGGGTCAGGAAGACTCATCTACGGAAAGATGCTTGACATGACTGCTGATACTCTGTTTGACAACTTTGCGTCCCCGCCGAAGGC
>DGFH01000140.1:17427-17574 GCA_002391565.1 Anaerolineales bacterium UBA3905 | reverse complement strand
TGCTGATACTCTGTTTGACAACTTTGCGTCCCCGCCGAAGGCGTATTCGCCGGTTCCGATCTGGTGGTGGAGCGGCGAAAAGATCGAACGCTCACGGCTGCGCTGGCAGCTCGAACGCTTTGCTGAGGGCGGCGTCTACAACCTGAT
>DGFH01000140.1:0-17287 GCA_002391565.1 Anaerolineales bacterium UBA3905 | reverse complement strand
CTGCGCTGGCAGCTCGAACGCTTTGCTGAGGGCGGCGTCTACAACCTGATCGTGCTCAACCTGGCGCCGACCAGCCCGCTTTATGGCTCCGACCCGGACGATCCGCCCTTTTTGTCCGAGGAATGGTGGGAACTTTTCCTGGGCATGTGCGAGGATGCGCGTGAACTGGGCGTATCGATCTGGTTTTACGATCAGATCGGCTTTTCGGGCGCCAATTTCCAGGGCCAGGTGGTGCGCGAAAACAGCCGCTTTGCCGGGCAGTGGCTTGACAGCGTTGTCTATGAGGGCGACGAACCAGCCGAACTGATTTGTCCGCCGGAAGGGACGCCGCTTGCCGCTGCCGTCACGCAACTGGGCGATGACGGCGAGCCAGTCGGCGCTCCGCAACCTTTGGAAATCCGCGACGGTCGGGTGACAGCGCCGGGCGGCCAGCGCCAGCGCGTGCGGCTCGTCTATGCTGTGCGCCGCGGCTTTGACTATTTCAGTGTCGAAGGCTGCGCGCGCCTGCTCGACATGGTGCACGGCGAGTTCGAACGCCGCGCCGGCCATCTGTTTGGCGACGTGATTGTCGGTTCGTTTCAGGACGAGTTACCGTCATTGGCTTCGTGGGGCGAGGGCTTTGCTGAAGCCTTCCGCGCGCAGATGGGCTATGACCTGCTACCGCGCCTGGTGGAACTTTGGGACGGCCGTGGCGACAATGCTGACCGGCTGCGCTGCGACTTTCACAGCGTGCGCGCCACATTGGCGGAGAAGGCATTCTTCAAGCCGCTGTTCAACTGGCACGAACGCCATCATCTGTTGTGCGGGTTCGACCAACAAGGCCCGGCGCGCGCGGGTCATCCGATCGCTTCGGTCGGGTTATACGCCGACTATCTGCGCACGCACCGTTGGTTCACCGCGCCCGGCAGCGACCATCATGGCGAGGCGAAAATCCACAGCTCGCTTGCCCATCTTTATGATCGCCCGCGCGTCTGGATCGAGTCCTTCCACAGCAGCGGGTGGGGCGGCACGCTGGAGGAGACCTTCGACTGGCTGCTGCCCTGGTTGCGCGCCGGCGCCACGCTCTACGACCCGCACGCTGTCTACTACAGCACGCGCGGCGGCTGGTGGGAGTGGGCGCCGCCCTCGACCTGTTGGCGACAACCCTATTGGCGCCATTATGCGCACTTCGCCAACGCTGTCAGCCGACTCTGTTATATGTTGAGCCAGGGACATCACGTCTGCGACATTGGTGTGCTCTTCCCCACCACCACCATTCAGGCGGGGCTGCTGGCTGACCCCAAGGGCATCGTGTTGCCCGACGCGCAGGCGGCGCACGATGCCTACGAGAAGCTGGTCGGCAGCATGTTCTGGCAAAATATGCAACCGGGCGTGCTCGACCGCGACCGCCGCGATTACGATGTGCTCGACGACTCGTCGCTTCAGCGCGGCGCAGTCGAGCACGGCGCGCTGGTCATCGGCGCCGAACGCTATCGCGTCCTGATCGTACTCGGCGGCAGCGTGCTCGAGGCGGCGACAGCCGAAAAGCTGATCGAGTTCGTCGAAGGCGGCGGCAGCCTGATCGCCGTCGGTGCGCTGCCGCGGCTTGCCGTCGGTTCTGAAGGCGATGCCGTGCGTCGGCTCCGACAATTGTTCGCCAATGGGCGGGCGCAGCATCTTGAGGATGTCGAGGCGTTGCCTGCCGCGCTGGCGGAACTGCCCCGCGTTGTGGATGCGCCCGTGCCGACGCTGCACCGCCGCGTTGATGGGCGCGATGTCCTCTTTGTGCCGGCGGCGGCGCCCTATGCCACGCGTCAGGAGCCGAATCGATCCTGGCTGGATGTAGCGTACACCTTTGATCCGGGCGACTATCAGCGCGGGATGCGTGTGGCGGTGCGTGGGGTGCACGGCGCGCCGGAGTTCTGGGATGCTTTTGACGGAACGCGACGCACGCTGCCCACCGAGGAAACCGCCGACGGCGTCATCGTTGAGATTCCGTTCGACACAGGGCCGGCTGCATTGTTAGTCTGGCCTGAACAGGAAACAGCCGCAACCGTCCAGTCATCTTCAAGCGATGAAGCGTCGGTTGTGGGTGAGTTGAGCGGCGAGTGGTCGGTCACGCTCGAACCGACCATCGACAACCGCTACGGCGATCTGGCGCGACCCGCGCATTCGGGCGCTCCGCCGGTGCAGACCTGGCGCTTCCAACACCGCATCGAGGCGATCGGACAGGATGGTTTGGCAGAAGGCTGGCAATCCGGCGCGTGGTCGGATGCACAAGCAGTGACGGCCACCTTCGGCCCGCAAGGGTGGTGGACAGGCCCGCTGCCGGCCGAGGACGCGCCCGCACCGTTGCCGCCGCCGATCGCTGAGGACGGCGCGCTTCAAACCGATGGCTGGCAGCCGGTTGTCTATTCCTCGTCACGCGGGGTGATGCGCGACCCGATCCATTTGCCGACGCTGGGACCGAAGGGACATGTCCCTGAAGAGTTCCTGGTGTTTGGGCGCGTGTTGACGGGGCAGACTGTGCAGTTCCGCACCGGCGTCTGGATGGAGGATGCGGCGGAGTTGACGCTGGCGCTCGGCGCACCGGCGGCGAAGCAGCTCTGGATCAACGGCGTCGAGGTGGTCGGCGCGACGCCCGGTTATCTGTGGTTGGCGCCAGTGCGGCTTAAGGCAGGTCTCAACATTATCGAATTTCGTCTCACTGCAGAACAGAACCTGAATCTGCGGGCGTCGTGGGCGTTGGTGCGTGCGCCGGAGCGCTATGCACGTCCGGAATGGATGACCACGCCTGACGAACCGGCGCTGCATTCGCGCATCAGCTTCTCTTGCGACATTGACATGCCGTTTACGCCTGCACACGCTACGCTGCAGGTTGGCGCGGATGCTCCTTGTCGCGTGTTGGTCAACGGCGTCGAAATCGGGCGACAGGGTGGCTTTGATCCTTATCATAGCCTGGCGCGCGTCCAGCCCTATCCTGTGACCAACTTCCGGCAAGGGCGCAACCGCATTGAACTGGAGACGCAGGATGTCGGGCGCAAGGCGGCGGTGCTGGCGGACGGGGTTGCGGTCAGCGTCGATGGTCAGCGTTTCACCTGGAGCAGCGGGCCTGCCTGGCAGGTGAGCCGTGATGGCGCGCCGGCAGCGCCTGTACAATTGCGCCGCCGGCAGTGGGCGGACATGATGTATGACTTCGTCAATTCCATTTTTGTCGACATGGATCCGGCATTCTCGCATTTGTGGCGGCGTCCGCACCCACTGCCGCAAGCTGCGTGGCTGGAGGATGAACCGGCAGACGAAACGGTTGTCGCCGTTGAACCCGATCCGTTTGGCGGGGCGACGCGTGTCGAGTGGCTGTGCTGGAAATTGCCGCCTGGCGCGCAAGTGATGACTGTACCCGTTGCCGGGCGCGCACAGATCTGGATCGATGGCGTTGAGCATCGGATAACTGAGCAGGGCGTTATCGACCTGGGCGGAACGCCGACCGCGGCGCGCACTGCCGTCATGCGTGTCGAGACAGCGCGCGGCAACAGCGGTGGACGCCTGCTGCGCGGCCCGGTCAGCTATCAGACAGGCGAAGGGCGCATGCGTTTCGGCTTGTGGGCGGAGCAAGGGCTAGAGAGTTACGCCGGTGGCATCCGCTACAGGGCAGGCATTGCGCTCAAAGCGCAGCCGCAGGGCAAAATTTGGCTCGACCTGGGGAAAGTGCGTGGCACGGCGGAAGTGTGGGTCAACGGACGTCCGGCAGGCGTGCGTGTGCTGTCGCCCTATCGCTTCGATGTGACTGCGGCGCTGCAAGTCGGCGAGAATCAGATCGAAGTGCTGGTTTTGAATACCCTGGCGCCCTATCTCCATGCGCATAGTCCGACCTTCTATGTGTTTCCTGGGCAGTGTGATTCGGGGCCGGTGGGGACTGCTGTGCTGCTACAAACGGATTGACGCAAAACTTAAAGTATGCTACAGTACTCGCAATTTCCCAGATCGAAAGCAATAGCTGTTTGTTCGCAAGTGTAAGATAATAACTGACTTGGCTTTCCGCTTTCTGCAGGCGTGATGCACAGCTTTGTGCTCTAAGTGTACAGGTGAGCGGGCGTCAAATGAGTGATTTGTCCACCTGAGTTGTGCGTTGCTTCCCGGAGATTTTGCTGGGTGCATGACGGGCAAGCGTCATCATGCAGCAAAAGCTCACTGTTTTCCATATCCATTTGTATGTTTGTCCCACAAGGAGGGGAGTCCCATGGGAAAGGTCAAGTTTGCAAGTTTGCTGGTCATCCTGATTTTGTTGTTGGCGGCTTGTGGCGGCGCCCCGGCTGCCGAAGCGCCAGCAGCTGAAGCCCCGGCTGCCGAAGCGCCTGCAGCGGAAGCCCCGGCGGCGGCGACCTCTGGCGAGGTCGCCAAGGAAGCGCCAATGCTGGCTGAAGCCGTGGCGGCTGGCACCCTGCCTCCGCTGGAGGAACGTCTGCCCAAAGTGCCGTTTGTGGTGGGGCCAGGCGTGCTGCTTAGCGAAGCGAACGTGCCGGACTGGGCGCCGGGTCAATATGGCGGCACTCTGAACACTGCACACAGCGTAGCCGACTGGGCGCCGGATGTCTTCGTTATGCTCAATGAGCCGTTGCTGTCAGCGCCCGATCTGAGCGTGCAGGGCATTCGCGGCAACGTCCTGGAGAGTTTTGAGGTAAGCGACGACAACACCGTCTTCACCTTCAAGATGCGTGAAGGGCTGAAGTGGTCGGACGGCACCCCGGTGACGACAGAGGATGTGCGCTTCACATGGGAGAATATCTACGGCAACGAGAAGCTCTTCCCGAATGGCGTGCCTGCCCGTTTCCGCACTGGCTATGACCCGGCCGGCGATCCGATGACGCTGGAGATTTTGGATGATTACAACTTCAAGCTCACCGCCACCAAGCCTTACGGCGGCTTCTTGCGCAACATCACCATCGAGGGGTGGAATGGATACACGGTGCTAATCAATCCCAGCCATGTCCTGAAGAAGTGGCACCCAGATTTCACACCTATCGAGGAAATGAAGGATGAACTGGCAAAGAACAACCTGACTGACGAATGGTGGACGTTGTTTACCAGCCAGAAGCGGTGCGAGAACTGGCATGTGACCGCCGATCGCTGCATTGGGTACCCCACGCTGAATCCCTGGATTTCTGTTCCATCCGAGACCACAGGCGTCAAGGTTTTCGATCGCAATCCTTACTACTGGAAGGTTGACACCGAAGGCAAGCAATTGCCGTACATCGACCGCATCGTCTCGGTGCAGGTGGAAGATGTCGAGATGGTCAATCAACGCGTGCTGAATGGCGATGTCGACTTCCTGCGTGAGAGCACAGGGTTGGTGAAAGTGCCGCTTTACAAGGAGAATGAGGAGCGCGGCGGCTTCCGCACAATCTTGACCGATATGCACGTTGACTCTAGCATCCTCTATCTCAACCAGACCTTCCCCGATGAGACCTGGCGCAAGGTGGCGCAGGACCTGCGTTTCCGTCAGGCGTTGAGTCTTGCCATCAACCGCGATGAGATCATCGAGAGCGTCTATTATGGCTTCGCCAGTAAACCACTGGTGAGCGTCGGTGAGGAATTCTCCGAGTACAACATTGAGAAGGCCAACGCTCTGCTTGACGAGATGGGGTTAACTGAGCGTGATGCCAATGGCATGCGTATGGTTGATGGCAAACCCTTCTCGATCTTGCTGGAGCACGGTGCACACGCACCCGATCTTTCGCCGGTTGCGGAGTTGCTTGCTGAGCAACTGAAGGATATCGGCATCGATTTGCAGGTGAAACAGATCGATCCTAACCTCTGGGCGCAGCGCCGCGACGCCAATGAGTTGATGGCGACTGTCTTCTGGGGGCACGATCAGGGATGGGATAGCGATTACAGCGGCAACGCCATGGACCGCGTCGGCCGCGCCTGGCAACTCTGGTACAACACGAACGGCGCCGAGGGTGAAGAACCGCCGCAATGGGTCAAAGATATGTACGCCTTGGACGCTGCGCGGTGGAGTTCGGTCTCTGGCTCAGATGAGTTCAACAAACTCAAAGAAGAGACCTTTGCCTGGTCGCGCGCCAATCTGCCCATGATTACGATCGTCGAGCAGGTGAAATACCCGATGATTGCCGCCAAGAATTTGCGTAATGTGGCGAACGCTGGCTACGCCATTGCGTCCAACTTTGCTGGCGAGCAGCTCTGGTTCGAACAGTAACAGGCATAGGGGGCTGGCGGGCAAAGAGGTTTAACCTGCTCGCCAGCCCATCCATCGTGCGTTTGGGCGTAAGATTGCTATGCAACAGAACATGGTGACTATGCACTGCCCATCATGCCATGATGACGGGCATTCACCATGTTCTGTTCTCCATCTGGAGAATCAACATTCCTTGAGGAGGTAGCCTTTCGTGCTTGTCTATATTCTCCGGCGCTTGCTGATGTTGATCCCCATTCTGTTGTTGGTTTCGTTCATTGCGTTTTTCGTGATTGAGCTACCGCCCGGCGACTGGGTGTCAACCTATATCACACAGCTTCGCACATCCGGCATCGAGTTGTCCGATCAAGAAGCACAACGTTTGACGACGTTGTATGGCTTTGATCAACCAACCTATGTGCGTTATTTTAAGTGGATTTCAGGCATTGTCACGCGTGGCGATTTCGGCTGGTCATTCCAGTGGGGCAAGCCTGTGAGTGAAGTGATTGCTGAGCGGCTGCCGATTACACTGGCAATCTCATTGATGGCGCTTGTCTTCTCCTGGATTATTGCGATTCCAATTGGCATTTATTCTGCGACCCACCAGTATTCGCTGATAGACTATTTGGCCACCTTTATCGGCTTTATCGGTCTGGCGACGCCTGGTTTCCTGCTGGCAATGATTCTGGCCTGGGCAGCGAATCAATATCTGGGCTTTTCGGCCTTAGGACTCTATTCAAAGGAGTTTCTTGATAAACCCTGGAGTTTAGCCAAAGCCATCGACATGCTCAAACACATGATCTTGCCGCTAATCATCATCGGCATGGCGAGCGCTGGCTCCACAATCCGTGTGCTGCGCGGCAACTTGCTAGATGAGCTCAAAAAGCAATATGTCGTCACTGCCCGCGCGAAAGGCTTATCCGAAATTCAACTCCTGTTTAAATACCCTGTGCGGCTGGCATTGAACCCGGTCTTCAGCACCATCGGCTGGTTGTTGCCTGCCATCTTTGCGGGTGAGGTGCTCATCTCGATCGTGCTGAGCGTGCCATCTATCGGGCCACTGCTCTTACGGGCGACACTGGCGCAAGATATGTATCTGACCGGCAGCATCGTTCTGATTCTCAGTGCACTGACCATTGTCGGCAGCCTGATTTCTGATATTTATCTGGCATGGGCCGACCCGCGTATCCGCTACGGAGGTCTCAGTAAATGAGCACTCGGATTTCTGAGCGCGCCGAAAGCGGCGTCGCCGGCAGCACGCCATTGCTTGACGAAGCCGATGATCGCAGCCTGGGGAGTATCGAAGAACGCCTGGAGGCAGCGGACGAACGCTTTTACTACGCCAATCCTTGGAAGTTGATTATGTGGCGCTTTCGGCGCCATCGGCTGGCAATGTTTTCGCTGATCGTGCTGGCTTTGCTATACCTGTCTGCAATTTTTGCTGAATTTGTCAGCCCCTATGCACCAACTACGCGTATGAGCGGGCTACAAATGATGCCACCCAGTGCGATCCATATCTTCCACAACGGCGCTTTGCATCGTCCATTCATCTATGGTCTGGAAAAAACGCTTGACCAGGCCACCTTCAAGTATGTCTTCACCGAAGACACCAGTACGCCATACCCTATTTACTTCTTTACCGAGGGTGAGCCATATAAGATGTGGGGGATTTGGGAGACGAATATTCATCTCTTTGGCACTGGCCTGGATGCGCCGCCCATCATGCTCTTTGGCTCCGATCAGTTGGGGCGCGATATCTTCTCGCGCACAATTTTTGGCTCGCGCATTTCCCTCTCGATTGGTCTGTTTGGCGTACTGATCAGTTTTCTAATCGGCGTGGCGATCGGCGGCGTCTCCGGATATTTTGGCGGCACCACAGACGAGGTCATCCAACGCCTGATCGATGTGATTATCTCGATCCCGCTGATTCCCTTCTGGATGGCGCTGTCGGCGGCGCTGCCGCGCACCTGGTCGTCGACGCAGACTTTCATGGCGATTACGCTGATCCTGGCGGCGGTCACCTGGACAGGATTGGCACGCGTGGTGCGTGGCAAGCTGCTGGCGCTGCGCGAAGAAGATTATGCTTTGGCGGCGCAGGTTGCTGGCGCCAGTAAAGCCCGCATCATCTTCCGTCATTTGATGCCGGGCTTCACCAGCCATTTGATCGTGTCCATCACATTGGCGATCCCAGTCGCGATTCTGGGTGAGACCGCACTGAGCTTCCTGGGTCTGGGTATTCAGCCCCCTGCTGTAAGTTGGGGTGTACTGCTACAGGATGCGCAAGATCTCATGGTCGTGGCACAGCAGCCCTGGCGCCTGATCCCGGCGGGATTTGTGATCGGCACCGTGCTGCTCTTCAACTTTGTCGGCGATGGTCTGCGCGATGCCGCCGATCCCTACTCGGCATGACCGATTCCTGGAGCGGTGAATCCCATCAGGCGAATGAATTATGCAAAACATCAACAATGTGCTGGTCGATGTACAAGATCTCAAAGTTCAGTTCAATCTGCACGAAGGCACTGTCCATGCCCTCGAAGGCGTCAGCTTTCAAATCCAGCAGGGCAAGACCCTTGGCGTCATTGGTGAAAGCGGGTCGGGCAAGTCGGTGACGGCGCAGGCGATCATGGGCATCATCCCCTCTCCACCCGGCAAGGTGACGGGTGGGCGCGTGCTACTCAATCTGCCTGACCACGGCGCCAGTGTGCGCGTCGTTAACGTAACGGAGCTGCCACCGAGCGGGGCGGAAATTCGCAGCATCCGCGGCAAGGAAATCTCCATGATCTTTCAGGAGCCAATGACCTCGTTTAGCCCCGTGCACACGATCGGCGATCAGATTATGGAGGCAGTGCGCATCCATTATCCGGATGTCAGCAAGCAGGAGGCGCGTGAACGCACGATCGAGATGATGCGGCGCGTCGGCATCCCGCGACCTGAAGAACGCGTCGACGCCTATCCGTTCCAGTTCTCTGGCGGCATGCGTCAGCGCGCCATGATTGCGATGGCGCTGGTCTGTCACCCGCGTCTGGTGATCGCTGACGAACCAACTACGGCGCTCGATGTGACGATCGAGGCTCAAATTCTGGAGTTGCTCAAGGATCTACAGGCTGAGTACGGCATGTCGATTATGTATATCAGCCATGATTTGACCGTTGTCGGCGGCGTGGCTGACGAGGTGATGGTGATGTATCTGGGGTTGGTGATGGAGCAGGCGGCCACCGACGAATTGTTCGATCATCCGTTGCATCCATATACTGAAGCGCTCTGGCGCTCGATTCCGACCATCGACGGTGATCTGGAGCGCCTCACGCCGATCCGTGGCGTACTGCCCAGCCCATTTGCCGTACACAAGGGCTGTCCGTTCTACTCGCGCTGCGAGAAGCGCATTCCGGGCGTCTGCGACCAGTCGCGGCCACCGATGATCGAGGCGCGCCCCAGACATTGGGTGCGCTGCTTCCTCTACACTGAGGCGAAATAAGGAAAGCACAACTTATGAGTGCAAATCACGACGTGCTGCTGGAAGTTGAGGGACTGCGCAAGTATTTCCCCATCCAGAAGGGCTTTTTCAAGAAGACAGTTGCCTATATCAAGGCTGTTGACGATGTCAACCTGCGTGTGCGGCGCGGAGAAGTGCTCGGCGTCGTCGGCGAAAGCGGCTGCGGCAAGACCACGTTAGGGCGCTGCCTGGTGCGCGTTTATGAACCAACCGGAGGCAATATCGTTCTGAATACCGGCGATCAGGTGCTGCCTGTCACCGAGCTGAGCGGCGAGCAGATGCGCACCTTTCGGCGCTCTGTCCAGATGATCTTTCAAGACCCGTATGCTTCGCTCAACCCGCGTATGAATGTGCTAGAGACCGTCGGCGAGCCGCTCAGAGTGAATCACATCGCCAGCGGTCGTGAGCTGGAGGAGCGCGTGGCGAAGGTGATCCAACAAGTAGGCTTGCGCGTCGAGCATCTGCGGCGCTATCCACACAGCTTCAGCGGCGGTCAGCGCCAGCGCATCGGCATTGCACGCGCGCTGGTGGTCGAGCCCAAGCTGATCGTTGCCGATGAACCGGTGTCGGCGCTCGACGTGTCGATCCAGGCGCAGATTCTCAACCTGCTCAAGGATTTGCAGGCGCAGCAAGAACTGACCTACATCTTCGTCTCGCACAACATGTCGGTGATTCGCTACATCAGCGACCGCATCGCGGTGATGTACGCCGGCAAACTGGTTGAGTTGGGCCCGAAGGAGGAGTTGCTGGCGCGCCCCAAACACCCGTATACAGAGCTGTTGCTGGCGGCCGTGCCGCGCGCGGTGGATCGCCGTCGCGGCCATCGCACGGTCACCGCTGGCGAACCGCCCGATCTGGCGCGCCTGCCTTCCGGCTGCGTCTTCCGCACGCGCTGCAAATACGCCCATGACCGCTGTGCGGAGGAGGAGCCACAACTGCGCGAGTTGGAGACAGGACATTTTGTGAGTTGCCATTTTGCCGAAGAACTCTCTCTGGGAGGCGTTGTCCCACGTGTCAAGTCTCTCGCAGCGTAATTCGGGTCACGGACTCGCACAGCCGCCGGTTCGCACCTATATTCTTGCCTACAGTTTGTGGCTTTTTACATTTCTGTTCGGGTTGTTGGCTGCCTTCGCACTGCGCGATCTGTCGCAAATGGCGATGCTCTTTACAACCTGGGATCGCTATGTCGTTCATCTGGTCAACCAGCTTAGCGTCGTCGTACTCGTATTATTGCTCCTGATCCTGCTCGTCGTGACCGAGGCGTACTACCGTCATGGAGTGCCACGCCGCCAACTCCGCCCGCGCTTTGCGCGCATGATCGGCCTGCTTGCGCTGATCCTGGTTGTTGCTCAGTCCGCACGTCTGGCGCTGGAGTTTGTCGCCGGCGCTGTGAATCTGTTCAGCGTACTGATGTTGGTCGGGGTGTTGTCCGTGTACGGCTGGGCGCGCAGGGTGGCTGGGCAACGGCGCACAGCAGCGACCGACGCCCCGGCAAGTCGATTGACGGGGCGCGTGGTGGCCGTGACCGTGCTGCTTGCAGGGGCAGTCCTGATAGCGTTGCCGATCAAATACCCCATCAACCCGTATGATGAAGGGCTGGCGCTGGTCAACGGTATGCGCGTCCTGCGCGGTGATGTCCCTTTCCGCGATTACTGGGCCATTTATCCTCCAGGGCAGTCCTATGTGTTGGCGGCGCTCTTTGGCATAGCGGGCGAAACAGTCCTGGTGGAGCGCGTCTACGACACAATTGTCCGCATCTTGTTGGCGCTCGTGCTGTACGCCATTGCCGCGCGGGTGCTGGAGTCGCGGCGTTGGGCGTTGGCGCCGTATCTCATTGTAGCGACGTTGTTGGCCGCTGCCACTTTTTATGGCTATGCCGTGTTCCCCGCGCTCCTTTTCGGTTTTGCGGCGCTGTTGTCGAGCTTTCGCTTTCTTGACGCAGGCGCAACGCGTTGGCTCGTCGGTGCAGGTGTGCTTGCTGGCGTGACGAGTTTCTTTCGCCTTGACCTGGCTTTCTACACGGCTGCTGCGCTTGGTCTGCTCTTGTTCTTCAACTGGCTGCTTCCGTCTGAGGTCAACGGTGGCTGGGGCGTGCGCACGCGTCGGTTCCTGGTTGCGCTTCTGGCGACTGCTGGCCCGGCTGCGTTGGCGGCGGCAATCTTCTACGGCTATCTGGGCAGCGTCGCCGGCATTGCTCCGCTGGTGGAGAACCTGCTGATCTTTCCCGCGACAACCTTCCGCGCGGTGCGTCACCTGCCTTACCCTGCACTCGCGCCCGACTGGTCGATGCTGGCTGGTGATGGTGGTCTTGACGATCGACTGGATCGCATGTTGGGCGATTATCTTCGTTTCTACATCCCACTGCTGATCTATGTGCTGTGCGCCGGAATCTTGCTTTGGCGAGGCGTGCGGGCGTCACGCGGTGGGCTGCGCTTCCGCCGCACCGATGTGATGACGGCGGCGCTGGTCGTCATGGGCAGTGGGCTGTTTGTACAGGCGCTGAGCCGCTACGATGAAATCCACGTGCTGCCCGCATCACTGGTTACGGTGATCTTGATCACCTGGCTGGTGCGACAAGTCTCATT
The DNA here is from genome assembly GCA_002391565.1 of Anaerolineales bacterium UBA3905. Lineage (GTDB taxonomy): Bacteria > Chloroflexota > Anaerolineae > Caldilineales > Caldilineaceae > Caldilinea. The sequence goes on along the minus strand of DGFH01000140.1, from coordinate 5,037 downwards.
TGCACGCTGGCGACAACCCTGGGTTGTTGCGCCGGTCATTGTGCTGCTACTGGTGCCCTTGTGGCTCTACTTCTTCTCGCCATACAGCGAAATCAACGACATCGTGCGCGCCTATCCGCCACGCGGCTGTTTCTCAACGCTGCCGCGCGCAGGCTGTACACCGACTCTGCCCGGTCAAGACGACGTTGTGCAAATCCTCGACCAGCAGTCGCCAGCGTCTGCACCGCTGTTCGCTGGGCTGTTGCGGCATGACAACGTCTTTGCCAACGATGTCAGCATCTATTTCCTGGCAGGGCGCCCCATCGCTACACGCTATCACGAACTCCACCCCGGCGTCACGACGACGCAACCGGTTCAGGAGGAGATGGTGGCCGAGCTGACGGCGCAGGAACCGCCGTGGTTGGTCTTCATTACATGGGGCAACCCCAACGAGCCAAACGCCAGTCGCTTTAGCAGTGGCGTGACACAACTCGATGACTACATTCGTGAGCACTATCGCCGTGAGTTGACCGTCGGTATGTATGAACTGTGGCGGCGACGGTAGTCGCTCGTCTCACCAAGCTGTTATCACTGGACCTGGAGGAAAGGAAACATGTTGAAAGTAGCCGTCGTCGGCATGGGCAACATCGGCAACACGCACGCGCCGGTCTATCAGGCCGACCCGCTGGCGGAGCTGGTCGCCGTGTGCGACATCATCAAAGAGCGCGCCGACAAAGCCGCCGCGCGCTACGGCGTGCGCGCCTATTACAGCGTTGAGGAGATGCTTAAGCATGAGCAACTGGATGTCGTCAGCATCTGCTCGGCGGGCGTGGAAAACGGCGGCGATCACTTCGAGCCGACGATGCAATGTCTGGAAGCCGGGCTGAACGTGCTGGGCGAGAAGCCGATCTCCAACGAGATCGAAAAGGCGCGGCAGATGGTGGCGAAGGCTGATGAGAAGGGCGTCTATTACGGCATCAACCTCAACCACCGCTTTGTGCCGCCAGCGGCGAAGGCGAAGCAGTGGGTCGAGGAGGGACGGCTGGGCGATCTACTGCTGATCAACATGACGATGTGGATCGGCAACCCCAACGAGACTTCGCCCTGGTTCCACATCCGCGCGCTGCATCCGCATTCGCTGGACATCATGCGTTACTTCTGCGGCGATGTCGAGCGTGTCCATGCGTTTTTCAACCGGGCGCCGGGACGCATCTGCTACTCCAACGTGCAGGTGAATCTACAATTTACCAACGGCGTCGTGGGGCATCTCACCGGCAGCTACGACGCCAATCCGCGCCACAACCTGGAGCGTTGCGAGGTGATGGGGACGAAGGGGCGCTTTGTGCTCGACAATCTCTACGAGGAGCTGACCCTCTACCCACGCAATTCGGATGAACTCACCGTGATCCGCAACAGCATCATGGGCGGGTTGAGCGGCTTCAACGCCACCTTCAGCAACCGCATCCATCGTTTCCTGGAGCAGGTGAGCGCCGGCGTCCCGCGCGAGCAACTGGAGGCGTCGGGCCATGAAGGGCTGGCCGTGCAGGAGATCATCGAGGCGGCGATCCGCTCGTTCCAGACCGGGCGCGCTGAGGAAGTGCCGGTGGTGTGAGGAGTTGCGAGGGGCGAGTTGCGAGGGGCGACATCGATCGAACGAAAGTGCGGGTGCGGATGACAGCGAAACTCGGTCTTGGCGTGATCAGCTTTGCGCACGGTCACGCCAATCTCTATTGCGACCGGCTGGCAACCTTTGCGGATGTCGAGCTGGTCGCCTGCTGGGATGACGATGAGGAGCGTGGCAAGGCGGCGGCGGCAAAGTATGCGATGCGCTACTCGCCGCATCTGGAAGACCTGCTCGACGACCCAGCTGTACACGCGGTGATCGTCACCTGCGAGACGAACCGCCATGCCGAGATGGTGCTGGCGGCGGCTGCGGCAGGCAAACACATCCTCTGCCAGAAGCCGATGGCGCTGACGCTGGCGGAGTGCGACCGCATGATCCAGGCGGTGGAGGCGGCGGGCGTCAAGTTCATGATGGCGTATCAGATGCGTCATGACCCGTCGAACCAACGCATCAAGGCGCTACTCGACAGCGGCGCAGTGGGACGGATCAGCCTGGTGCGGCGGCGACACTGCATCCCGGTGCTCTTCAACGAGGGCTTTGTCAATGGCCCGACGCGCTGGCACCTCGACCCGCACAAGAACATGGGCATGTTCATGGACGACGCCAGCCACGCCACCGACTTTTTGCACTGGCTGTTGGGGCGCCCGACCAGCGTGATGGCGGAGATCGACAACACGATCACCGACGTTGCGCCCGACGACACCGGCGTCGCCATCTATCGCTATGCCAGCGGCGCCATGGCGGAGCTGGTCAACTCCTCGGTGACGCTGGCGGGCGAGAACACGACCGAGGTCTACGGCGACCAGGGCGTGATCATCCAGAACCATGACGACCTGGTCTCGACCAATGGCCCGCTGCCGCCACATCCGATTGCGCTCAAGTTCTTCGCGCGCGGCGACAGCCACTGGCAGGATCAGGGTATCGCCATTCCCGCCAGCCACGCCGAACGCATCGCCGCCGTGCCGCGCGCCTTCGTCGATTGCATCCTGCACGACCAGCCGCCGCCGACCACGGCATACGACGGGCGCGTCTCGGTGGAGATGGTGCTGGGCGCCTATCGATCGGCGCGCGAGGGGCGGCGGATTCATTTTCCACTGGTCGAATGAACAGGAAATTCAATCGACTGCGGATGACGCGGATTGAGCGGATTTTCGCTGATCTGATCCGCGTTCATCCGCCCAATCCGCGGTCTATCAGCTGGTCGAATGAACAGGAAATTCAATCGACCGCGGATGACGCGGATTGAGCGGATTTTCGCTGATCTGATCCGCGTTCATCCGCCCAATCCGCGCAATCCGCGGTCTATCAGCTGGTCGAATGAACAGGAAATTCAATCGACTGCGGATTGCGCGGATTGAGCGGATTTTCGCTGATCTGATCCGCGTTCATCCGCCCAATCCGCGCAATCCGCGGTCTATTAGCAGAAGGCACGTGCAATGTCTCTGATCACAATTATCGGGCGCGGGCATGGTGGCACGCGCGCCATTTCTCACACCTTGATCGCCAGCAATGTCTTCATGGGCGAGCCGCTCAACCGCTCCGGCGATCTGCTGCCGCCGCAGGCGATGTATGACGCCTGCCGCGTGCTGGCGCGCCATGTCGAATGGAAGGGTGGGCTGGAGTGGGATTTCAGCGCGCTGCACACCATGCCGATCCCGCAGGAGTTCACCGACTTGATCCACGAATATCTGAAAAAGGTGCTGGCGGCGAAGGACGAGCACAAGGGCTGGAAGATTCCCGAAACCACGCTGGTCTTTCCGTGGATCGTGCGCATGTTCCCCGACATTAAGTACATCCACTGGGTGCGCAACCCGCGCGACAACATCCTGTCACGCCACCTCACCGACGACCTGGGCGACTTTGGCGTGCCACAGCCCGACGCCGAGGAGTTGTTGCGCGCGCGCTATCCCACACTGGTCGAAGCCGCCGCCACCCCTGAGCAGTTCGAGGAGCTGGTCTGGCGCGTGCGCCGCGCGGTTTCCTGGCAATACCAGCACGCCATCGTTGCGGCCACACCCAAGCCCGCCAACTGGATCGCCGTGCGCTTCGAGGATTTTGTCAACCACCAGGAGGCGACGCTGGCGCGGCTGGAGGCGTATCTGGGCATCCCGCTGGGACGCATCATCGTGCGTCGGGAAGCAGTCGGACGGTACGACCGCGCCGAGGGCGCCAGCTACTTCGACTTTCTGGAGGAAGGGATGCGCGAATTTGGCTACGACATCCCGGAATAGCACGCGGATGACGCTGATTTTGGCTGATCAACGCGGATTCAGGGCTTACGCAAGTCCCTTTGTGACACCTTCCCGGAAGCTCGCAGCTTCCGGGAAGGTTGCGTGGACAAGTGCGTGAGTCTTGGGATTGAATCCGCGAAAATCCGCCCAATCCGCAAAATCCGCGTTCCATTTGACCTTGATCGACACAATTGTCTGGGAAGGAACACACAATGCCTGCACGCCGTAACCGAAAACCGAATATCGTTTTGCTTGGCATCGACTCGCTGCGCCGCGACCACATGAGCGGTTACGGCTATCATCGCCTGACGACGCCGCACATTGACCGCTTTGCGCAGGAGAGCACGCTCTTCGAGCAGACCTTCAGCGCCTACATCCCGACCACCAGCGCCTACGCCTCGATGCTGACCGGGCAGGATGTCTTTACGACGCAGGTCGTCGCCTTGCGCCACAAGGGCCCGCTGCGCGCCGAGGTCAAGACGCTGGCGGAAATCCTGCGCGAAGAAGGCTACGCCACGACCTGCGTTGGCTTCACGGGCAACCCCAGCTCGCGCGGCTTCGACAAGTACATCGACTATGCTGGCTGGGGCAGTTGGAATGAGGGGCGCAGCCCCAAGGCGCAGAATCTCAACGACGTGGCGCTGCCCGAACTGGATCGGCTGGCGCGCAAGCGCGACCCGTTCTTCCTGTTCCTGCGCCACATGGATCCGCACTCGCCCTATCTGCCGCCGGCGCCCTTCGAGCGCATGTTCTATCACGGCAACGAGTTCGACAAGCGCAACAAGTCGATGGAGCCGGTGATGGCCTTCAAGCCCTTCCGCGACTTCTTCGCCAGTTGGATGCCGCCGGGCGTCACCGATAAAGACTACATTATTGCGCAGTATGACGGCGCCGTGGCGTACATGGACGCCGCCATCCGTAGCATCTTCACGGCGTTGGAGGCGCGCGGGCTGGCAGAGGACACGATTGTCGTCATCAACGGCGACCACGGCGAGACGCTCTACGACCATGACTGTTACTTCGACCATCACGGTCTCTACGAGCCGACGCTGGTCGTGCCGCTGATCATCCGCTATCCGGGCAAAGTTCCTGCCGGCGTGCGCGTCAAGGGCTACAACCAGCACAAAGACCTGGTGCCCACGCTGCTCGACCTGGCGGAGATTCGCCGCGACGATCTGCGCTTCGACGGGCGTTCGCTGCTGC
>DGFH01000022.1:2567-9009 GCA_002391565.1 Anaerolineales bacterium UBA3905 | reverse complement strand
CGAGATCGCCCGCAGCGAAATGAGCTACTGCGAACTTCCGCCCGCCGAGTACAGCGCCATGGTCATTGCCGCCGCCATCAAGGAAGGCTATTTCCATCCGCTCTTTATCCAGGGCGACCATTTCCAGGTCAAAGCCGCCAAATACAAGACCGACCCCGAAGGCGCCATCAAAGAAGTTAAGGATCTGATCAAGGAAGCGATCCCGGCCGGCTTCTGGAACATCGACATCGACACCAGCACGCTGGTCACGCTCGAACCGGCGAGCCTGGAGGAGCAGCAATACCACAACTTCACCCGCTCGGCTGAGATCACCAAATACATCCGTGACCTGGAGCCGGCAGGCGTCACGATCAGCCTGGGCGGTGAGATCGGCGAGGTCGGGGAAAAGAACTCTACGCCGGAAGAACTCGACGCCTACATCGAAAACTACAACAAGGCGCTGGCCGCCTTGGGCGATTACGCCGGTCTCAGCAAGATCAGCGTGCAGACAGGCACCAGCCACGGCGGCATCGTTCTGCCCGATGGCAGCATCGCCAAGGTGGCGGTGGACTTTGACACGCTGGCGGTGCTTGGTCAGCGTGCGCGTGAGCACGGCGCAGGCGGCGCGGTTCAGCATGGCGCCAGCACCCTGCCCGAGGACTACTTCAACAAGTTCCCCGAAGTGCAGACGCTGGAGATTCACCTGGCGACTGGCTTCATGAACCTTTTCCTGGATCACCCAGCCTTCCCGGCCAACCTGACCGAGAAACTGCACAAGTTCCTGGATGTGGCCGCGGCCGACGAACGCAAGCCCAATATGACCGATGCGCAGTTCTACTACAAGTCGCGCAAGAAGGCAATGGGGCCGTTCAAGCCTGAGCTGTGGGCTATTTCGGGTGAGACGAAAGAGACGCTTTACCAGGCGCTGGAGGATCAATTCACCTTCTTCTATAAGAAGCTGAATGTCGTCAACACCCGTGAGTTGATCGACCGCATCGTAACGGTGGTCGAATATCACCAGCCCAAACCGGCCAGCACGCGCGCAGCCGGCGACGATCTGGGTCTGGCGGACTGAAATACAGGGGCGAGTTGCGAGGGCGAGCTCCAGACAGGGACTCACGCTTGTAGATCGCAATGAATGAGGAGGCGGTGCAACGTAGTTGCACCGCTTTTCTTTTCTGAAAATGCATCACTTCTGCAGGAACTCATCATGGCAATAGTTCATGTGTCAGGTCCGCGTGTACGCTGCAGTAGATCCGCCATCAACCCCGCTTCATCGCGCTGCGCCGTCACGATGCCCGCACCGCGCCGACAAACATGACAGCGCGGCGTCGCTTCGTCGGCGCGGCGGGCGGTTGGAATGCCGCAGACTTCGCACGCAACCACTTCACCTGCTGCCACGCGCGTCACGCGATCCGTCAGGATTGTATCCAGCGCCAGACTTTCACCCTGATGGACGACCTTCTCTGGACAGGCAACCACGCAGATTTCACAGGCGATGCACGCTGACGCTTGAAATGAGAGTGCAAAGTGGTCTGTGTCCACCGTGAAGTCAAGCGCACCGGTAGGGCAGAAACGGGCGCAGAGACCACAGCCTGAACAATGAGCGGCATCAACTTCAACCACGCCGAAGGGTGTGAGTTGCGTGGCAAAAGGGGCGGTTTCCGCTGACTGCCGTGAAGCCAGCGCCGTCAACAAACGCCGACGACTGGCCGGCGTCTGCTGCGGCAGGCGGGCGGAAAGAGGCGCCCCGCGTTGGAATAGCTCATTCAGCGCCGGTTCTTCCGATTGTCTCTGCGCCGGCCGCAGGCGTGTAAATAATGACCTCCGGCTGATCGCTGGCTGCGCGCCATCGTATAGCGGCGCATGACGCGGTTTGGCGTCGGGTGCGGGTGGGCGTTCGTTGTGCAACAACAGCGCGGGCGGACAGCCGGCAGCCTTCAGCAAGGTGCGCGCCGCCTCGACCGTGCGCGCCAGCGTTGCTTGCGCTGCACCGATCGGACAATCGGCGCAGGGGCTGTCGTCGAGCCAGAGCGGGCGCGTCCCACCGGCGCTCAGTGTGATCCAGTCGGCGACATCGAGCGCAGCCAGGCAGCGACGATGTTGCACGATGGCTTCGACCTTCGCTGCACTCTGGGCTGGCGTCGGGTGCGCCGCACAGACCAGCGCAATCGGCGCCTGCGGCAACGCTGCAACCGTCTCCAGCAATTTGCGTTCATAGTCGATGGCTGGCGTAAAGCTGTCGGTGGGACAGGCCGCGACACAAAGGCCGCAGCGCACACAGGCGTCTGCGTCGAGTTGTGGGGTCGCGCCAGCCAACGTGATGGCTTGCACCGGGCAGCCGTCGACGCAGCGTGTGCAGCCCGCACCGGCATGACGGCGGTTCAGGCAGCGACCAGGATGCACTTCAGGGGCTGCGCCGGCGAAACGGAGTTCCATCGCTGCGTCGGTCAGTCTGCCATGTGCAGCGTCCACTGCGCCAGCGGCAGGGTGTGGTCGGCGTCGTCACAGCAGCGGTAGTAGCCGCCGTAGGCGCAATGCCGGCAAAGCGTCTGCGCGCCGATTACGACCTCGCGCGCGTTGAGAATCTCCTCGCCGCAGCGGTCGCAGGCGGCGCGCTGCCCGGCGCGGCTGACGATCGCTGCGATAGGCGTCGTCAGGATCACCGGCTGCCACACAAACAGCTCGGCGGGCGCCATGCGTTGATAACCGAGCAGCATCGCCTCCCACCGATTGCGCGCGTCGGGCGCAAAGGCGGCGGCGCGCTCCCGTGCGGTTGGGCTGGGCGCAATGCGGATTGCAGTCTCGCTTTCTGTGTCAACAAAAGTGGCGGCAACCTTGCCATAGTCTTCCACGCGCAGCGTGCGCCGTCCCACCCAGCAGTTGGTGGCCACGGAGAGACCGCTAGTGAAACAGCCGTCCGTCTCGACGATGGTGAGCAGGCGTTTGTCGCGCTGCGGCAGGTCAAGGCTGAGCAGTTCAGCGGCGAGCCGCCCCATCTGCACGCCCAGCACCTGGCGCGGGCAGAGATGGCGGTGCAACGCGGCGGATTCTGCCAGGAGTTCGTCCAGTGTGTGCATAACGTCATTTTACCGACTTTGATCGCTTTCAATCAAATATGCAAGAATCGCCTCGATCTCGCTGTCGGAGAGGCGGAAGTTGGGCATGGCGGTGTCGCCCTTGACAGCGCGCGGGTCGCGCAGCCAGAGGCGCAGCGTCACATGCACCGGGTCATCGCTGCGCAGCGTGACGCCATCGAGACTCGGCGCCTTGAGCGCGCCCTCTCCGGCGATGCGATGACAGGCGCGGCATTCGTACTGCTCGACCAGTTGCGCGCCGGTCGTCGCATCTGGCGTCACCGCTTTGGTCATATTCAGCCAGAACCGCGGCGGCGCCAGCACAAACCAGGCCACAACCAGGACAGCAAGAATACCAATCAAGAGTGCGATACGCTTTGGTGTCATTGGTCGAAAGAATTGGAGATTGAGAGATTGAGAGATTGGAGATTGGAGATTGGAGATTGCACCGCGCTGAATCTCCTAATCTCTGATCTCCTAATCTCTGATCTCCTAATCGCTGGTTACACCTTCACCAGCTTCACCATCGTGTCATAGAAGACCGCCGACCCGCCGACCAGGTCGCGCAGGGTGGTGTTGGGGTTCTGCGTGTCGGTGCGCATGGCGGCGTTGGCGTGGATGCCGGTGGCGCGGCGTTTGTCGCCCTTGACCACCTGGCCGTCGATGGTCACGTCGTTGGCGCCGTAGGCCCAGTGGCCGTAGCCCAGGTTGAAGCCGACCACGCCCGGTCGCAAGCCTTCGAGCACCTGCACCTGACCGTCCATCGGCACGGTCTCGCCGTTGCCCAGGTCCCAGACGCCTTCCGGGTTGGTCTTGGAGGTGATGCGCACCATGTCGCCCGTCTTCAAGCCCATGCGTGCGGCGTCCTGGCTGTTGACGATCACGTAGTTGGTCGGCTCCACCGCGCGCAGCCAGTAGTTGCCCGGCGTGCGGCTCTTGGTCTGCGTGATGGTGCGGAAGGTGATCAGCGTCAGGTCGTAGCCCTCCGCCTTGTCCTGCTGCGAGACGAGGTTGCCCAGCGAGTCGCGGCCCGGCTCAACGTAGCGCGCCACGCCAGAGAAATGCGCGCCGGTCATGCTGTCCTTCGTGTCATAAGTCTTCTCAGCGTAGAGGCCGATGTACTTGCCGTACTTGTTCGCCAACTGGTCGCCGCTGAGAATCTTGTTGAAGGGCTGGAAACGACCGCCGCGATTCAGCACAGTGACGACGCGGCGCCACAGGCTTTCGTCGTTGTCGATAGCGGCTTTCCAGGCGTCCACATCGAAGACCGTCTTGGGCAGATGGCGTCGCGCATTGAGGAATAGCTCCACTTCGGCGTCGCTTGCCTCCTCCACCGCGTCAGCCAGGTCGGGCTTCTCACCATAGGCAATGTTGGCAACCTGTTTGATATAAAGGTCTTCCATGCGCATGTAGGGCTTGCCCTCGCCAAAGCCGTTCGGCCCAAAGCCGGGTAGATTCATCTTTTCGGCAATGGCAAGCAGGAAGCTCTCCAGGCAGATCGGCTGCTCGATGCCGTAGACCGTGACGGTTTCGGTGAGCGGCGCAATCGTCGGCTGGCGCACCGGCGCGTTCTTGACGATCACGTTCGGGTGCGTCTTGTGGAACTCCCAGCGCTCCAGGAAGCTCAGGTCGGGGATGATGTAGTCGGCGTACATCGACGTTTCGCCGATCACGATGTCGAAGGTGACAAAGAGCGGCAGTTTTGCCGGGTCCTTGAGCGTCTCGATATTGGTGTGACCGGCGGGCAGCGCATAGACCGGCGACCCCATGTACAGGAAGGCGGCTTTCACCGGATAGGGGTAGGCGTCGCCGATCGACGGGAAGATCTCCTGATAGATGTCGGTTGCCAGCGGATACCACGGGCGCTTTGCCGGATATTCCTCGAAGATCGTGCTCGTTTCGTACTTGCTGGAGCGAATGATCGTGTGGCCGAATTTGCCCATGGCGCCGTCGATCATCTTGTTGACGTTGTAGGGCTGTCCCTCTTTGGTTCCGTTCTGGTCGTAGGCTTTGCCCACCGCGTAGCCCCCGGCGTAGTCGTAGTTGCCGATCAGCAGGTTGAGGTCGTTCCACGCCTGCACATTGTAATAGCCGTTGGTGTGCTGGCTGACGCCGCGGTGGATGTCGGCGCACGCCTTGCGCCCGTGGCTGGTGAACTCCTGCGCGATCTCGTAGAGGTCGCGCGCGTTGACGCCCGCAATCTCCGCCCACTCCTCGACGGTGTGCTCGTTGGCGCTGTCCGCCAGCACCATCAGCGCCGACTTGACCTTGACCGTGACCGCCTTGCCATCCTTGTCGAGGGTTGTGAACTCGGTGTCGGCGGTGAGGTCGCCCTTGACTGGATTCTCTTTGTCGTTCGGGTCGAAGGTGACAAACTTGCCATCCTGCCAGACGACGAAGGGGTCGAATTTCCATGTGCCGGAGCCGTCGGCTTTTTCGCGCTCTTCGGGCGCCTGGCCGAGATCAGAGCCGCGCATCAGCTTGCCGGGCTTGCCTTCCTTGTCGAGCTTGACCAGCCAGGCTGCATTGCAATAGTTTGGCTCGCCGGCGGCGGTCGCAGCGGCCAGGTTGGCGTTTTCCAGGTAGCCCTTGTTGTAACGTTCGTTCTTGATGATGATCTGGATCAGCGCCAGCGCAATCGCCGCCTCGGTGCCGGGGATATTGGGCAGCCACTTCCACGCCTTGCTGCCGGTCTTGCCCAGTCGCGGGTCGATGACGACGTAGCGCAGCCGCCCGTTTGTCAGGCCGTCGGTGATCTTGGAGACGCGGTAGGGTGGGCCATAACCGCCCTCAAAGACGTTGTTGCCGACCAGGATGGCGAACTCGGTATTGGCGAGGTCTGCCTGCCAGTAGAACTTTTCGCCGCCTGTCCACTTGCCCTCGACGAACTGCTCGCTCATCGCCTTGCCGGTGAAGTAGAGCGACCCCTGGCAAACGGTGGTGTGGCCGTGAGCGTTGATCGAGCCAAACGAATCGCCAGCAAAACGCTTGATGATCTCGCCGCGCCCATCCTTGAGGCGCCCCCACACGAAAGTGAATTGATTGTTCTTCGGCCCCAGGTCCGGGTGATCCGGGTCGATCAAGGCGTCGAGATAGTCGGCAAAGGTGACCTTGAACTCTTCCACCAGCGCCTTTTGCTTCTCGCGATCTTTCTCGTTGAGGATGGCGTCGACCGCCTTTGCCATATCCTTGGCGACTTTGGCATCGCGCAGCGCGTAGATTTCGTTCAGGCCTGGACTGGTCGAGCCGTCAGCAAACTTGCCGCCGTTGACGATCTCCTCGATTGCCTGGTCGAACTCGATGCTTTCCCACTGCCCAGAGCCACGCGGGCCGGCGCGCTTGAGCACCTTGCGGATGCGATACGGGTCATAGGCGCTTTGCAGCCC
>DGFH01000022.1:2047-2358 GCA_002391565.1 Anaerolineales bacterium UBA3905 | reverse complement strand
ATCCAGCCGTCGATGGCGCCGACTTCGGTGGGCGGCGTCGTGTAGTCGAGATAGGGCCAGAAGGTGGAAGGCGCATACGGGTTGCCGTCGATCTTGGAGATGACGCCATCCACCAGCTTGACCTTGATCGGGCAGCCGGTGTTGCACTGCAGACAGCACGAGTAGATGATGTTGTTTGGGTCCATCAGCGCGTAGCCGTTGGCGCTGGCTTCCGCCGCCGCGCTTGCGGTCATCTGCGCCGGTTCGTGCAGTGTGGCGGCGACGGCTGGCAACTGGCTGGCAATGGCCGCCGCGCCGCCGAGCAGCGCCGA
>DGFH01000022.1:0-1860 GCA_002391565.1 Anaerolineales bacterium UBA3905 | reverse complement strand
ATGGCCGCCGCGCCGCCGAGCAGCGCCGAAGTCTTGACAAAGGTGCGGCGGGTGAGGGTCAACCCTGGTTCGCAGCCGCAGCCATCTTCTTCGATCACAGGAACTTGCTTGAGCATTTCGTTGGACATAGAGATTTCCTCCCTACTTGCTTGCACTGCTGCGCGTCGGCGTCGCCAGGCTGAAGAGCCGGTGGCCGACCAGGACGATCAGCCCGCCCAGCCCCAGCGTACCGAGCCAGACCAGCCATTCCATTGTGGTGGGGAAATAGGAGAAGGTGAGGCCAGGGCCGGTGAAGGCGTGCGCCAGACCCTCGAGTTCTTCCTGCGCCAGCGCGGGCAGCACCAGATTGAGCTTGGTCGCCAGCCCCATTGCCGCAATCAGCGCGCCAGCGATGCCGGTGAGCAGCACATTGCCGCGACCAAAGAGCAGCAGCAGCCCCGGCAGCACCACCCCCAGCCCAAGATGCAGTCCCCAGAAGACCCACCAGTACGGGCCGGTCAGGATCGTCATCACGGCGCTGGTCTTGGCGGGCACCGAAGCATAGAGCGCGGTCGTGTATTCCGCCCACTCCAACAGCAGCAGCAAGCCGAGCAGGATCAGCATCGCCACGCCCATCATGCGCGCCGCCTGTTGGTTCATGGCGCCAAAAATCAGCGCGCCCGCCGCCACCAGACCGACGCCAAAGAGCGCCGCCTCCACCAGGAAAAGAATCGGCGTCAAGCCTGATTCCCACAGCGCCCGTGCGCCGACCACGCCAAAGAGTGCGCCCTCAGCGCCGGCAAAGGCGATGGCGAAGAGGAAGGCGATCCAGGAGAAGCGCTCCATGAATTTCGGAATCACGCCGTTGCGCGTCAGGAAGAGGCCAACCACCAGGATCAAACCGTAGATCACATAGAACCAGGACATCCACCCCATGATCGATGTCCACGAGGTCTGCGTCAGCAGTTTCCAGAAGCGGAAAGGATGCCCCAGATCAAGCCAGACATTGGTCATGCCGGCGGCAAAGGCGCCAAAGGCGACGAGCATCGCCAGCCGCGCCAGGCCGTAGTATTCAGTCTTGCGCAGGGTGAAGATGACGGCGGCAAAGCCGAACGCACCCGCCGAGGCGCCGATCAGCGCCACGTAAGCGGCAATCCACAGTCCCCACGGCACGTAGGAGCCGTAGCTGGCCGCCGCGTGCCCTTCGGTGAAGCGCAGGTAGAGACCGTAGGCGCCGGCCGCCAGGCAGAGGATCGTCAGCGCCCAGGCCACCCACTGCACCCAGTTCGGGCTTTTGACTTCATTCCCAGGCATGGGAGTCGCGAGAGTTGTCATAAGGTTGCCTCCCTAAACCAGATAGAAGACTTTGGGTTTGGTGCCGAGTTCTTCCTTCAGCACGACGGCGTTGGGCTGCGCAGCCATCTCCGCCACCAGGCTGTCGGGGTCGTTGAGATCGCCAAAGTAGTTGGCGACGCCGATGCAGGTGGTGACGCACATGGGCAGCGCGCCTTGCTCTAGCCGGTGCAGGCAGAAGTGGCATTTGCGCGCGTTGCCGATGGGCGACTCTTCGCTGCCGGGGACGCGTGCGTGCTCGACGCCGTACTCGTAGTTGGGCAGCAACTCGTAGACTTCCTGCTCTGGCGTGCCCTCGGTGTAGGTGTAGCCCACGTCAAAGGTGCGCGCCGAGTAGGGGCAGGCGGTGATGCAGTAGCGGCAGCCGATGCACTGTTCGTAGTCGATCGCCACGATGCCGTCGGGGCGGGTGTAGGTGGCGTTGACCGGGCAGACCGGCACGCACGGCGGGTTTTCGCACTGCATACAGGGGCGGGGCATAAAGCGCCGCGTCACGTTGGGGTAGGTCCCGATCTCCTGATCGAGCAC
>DGFH01000196.1:860-16388 GCA_002391565.1 Anaerolineales bacterium UBA3905 | reverse complement strand
TTCAAACGTTAACTCCATGTCGATCGGGTCGCGCGTGGTGCCCGGCACGTCGCTGACGATGGCGCGTTCCTGGCCCACCAGTGCGTTGAGCAGGCTGCTCTTGCCCACGTTGGGACGACCCACAATCGCAATGCCAATCGTCTGTTCGTCTTCTTCTTCCGCTGGATACGGTGGCAGCACCTTGACCAGTTCGTCGAGCATGTCGGCCACACCGTCGCTGTGATAGGCGCTCATCGCGTAGGGTTCGCCCAGCCCCAGCGCCCAGAACTCCACCGCATCCTGTTTCACCTGCTGACTCTCGGCTTTGTTGACGGCGACGAAGACCGGTTTGTCGCTGCGCCGCAACATCTCGGCCACCTCGATGTCAGCGGCAGTCAACCCGCTGCGTCCATCCACCACCAGGATAATGGCGTCGGCCTCATCAATGGCGACCTGCGCCTGGTTCTGAACAAAGGTGATGAAGTCGGCGTCTTCGGTAGTCGCCGTGCGTCCCGACGTCGCGCGCATCGCCTCAGGCATTTCCAGCCCACCAGTGTCAATCACAATAAAGCCGACGCCGTTCCAGTCGCTTGCACCGTAGATGCGGTCGCGCGTGGTGCCGGGCACATCCTCAACAATCGCAGATGGGCGACCGATCAGCCGGTTGAACAACGTTGATTTTCCTACATTCGGGCGTCCCACCAGGGCCACTACCGGTTTGCGTGCGTGCATAGAAGTCCTCGATTGGTGCAGGGTGCATTGTCGACCTGCAAATAAACTAACTTATGGCAACGGCGCGGCTGGCGTTGGCGTGACCAGCGCTGGCGTGGCGGGAATCGTCATGCCGGCGCCAGCCTCAGTCGTGAGCGTGGTCGTGGGTGCGATGGCGGCGGCGGTCGCCTCTACGTCGGGCACCTGCTGTAGCTCACCGACGACGCCGGTCTCCACCGGCCGGATCACGACCTCCACTGTTTCAGGGATGACGCCATCCAGGCTGATGCCGCTGGGCCGCACGACGCTAGGCTTGATCGCATGGGTGCCTGGCACCAGTCCGCTTAAATCCAGGATGGCGAAGACATCATCCTCGTTCATCGACTCCAGCAAGGGCATTGGGCCGCTCAAGATCACATCGACGGCGTCGAGGGCGGCGGTGGCGGTCAACCCTGGCCCCAAGCCACGCACGACAAGCGGTTCCGAGACGGTGACGCCGCCCTCGATGGGTGTGACGCCCGCCGTTGCCATCACGAAATCACCGTCGTAAGAGGTGACGCCCTCCGGCAACAGCAGGGCGACGCGCCGGCGCACATCAGCGGTGGCATTGGTCAGATCGAGTGGCTCGGTCTCGACAAAGCCGGGCACTTCACTGAGGATCGCAGGGTCGCCCTGCAGTACGATCGTGGATGGTTCAGAGCGAACAGCGCTCAGGCGATAGCCTGCTGCGGGTGGGCCCGATAGTTTGACGCGGACTGCCACTTCCTTGCGTCCCGGCCATTGCTCGACCGGAACGACGACCTGCACCCGTCCCGGCGGCGCCACCGTCACGCGCTCTACTGTGCGCCCTTGCGCATCGACTGGCATCAACGTCTGCGTGCGCTCGACCTGGCTCTTGGCGTTGCGCAGATAGATTTCGGCGCGGGCGCGCGTCACCTGCTCGACCTGTGACTGGGGGCCACTGACAGTTACGGTCATCGGGGTGTAGATCGGTGTTTGCCATTCGTACCCAAACGCCGCGCCGTCCATGATTTCGACCTGCACCGGCACCTCTTTTTCGACACGGTTGTCGAGCACCACTGTATATTCAGGGCGCTGCACCTCTAGCACCGTCATCTGCGGGTCGCGTCGGGTGATCTTGACGGCCACGTCATGTTCACCTGGCCCCAGACCGGTCAGGTCAAGTGTGGCGCGAAAGTCGCCATCGCGCATACTCTCCCAGGATGTGCGCGGCGCCCGCACCACCAGCGCCACGCTCTCCTTGCTGAGGTCTTGCACCACTTCCAGCCCTTCACCCAGCCCGACAAGCGTCAACGGCACCGGGGTGGCCAGTTGCCGCACTGTGAGCGGATTCTCCTGATTGGTGGCGATCAGCCAGATCGTCAGCGCCAGCACTGCCGACAGCAACAGCGTGCCGATGTCCCCCGCCACCATGCGCGGGCGCGATCGCGCGCGCGGCGCTGTAGATGTCGCCTGAGGTTCACTATCGGGTTGGCGCTCGGCCGGTTCAATCACCTGATGCACCTGACTCATGTGTTGGAATAGTAATCGTTCAACAATGCGCGCAACCGGTTGCTATCGAGACGGACAATCCGCCCATTGCGCGCCGCCGAAATGCGGCCTGTCTCCTCAGAGACCACAATCACCAGGGCGTCGGATTGTTCGGTGACGCCGATAGCGGCGCGATGCCGCGTCCCCATTTGACTGTCGGTCAACTCGCGGTCGGTGAGCGGCAACACACACGCCGCCGCCAGGATGCGATCTTTGCGCAGCACGACCGCGCCATCATGCAGCGGTGCATTGGGGAAAAAGATCGTGGTCAGGAGTTCGGATGACAATTCCCCATTGATTGCAATGCCATTATCGATGATCTCCGCCAGCCCCGTTACGCCCTCGAAGACCAGCAGCGCGCCATAGCGTCGTTGCGCCAGCCACTCAACTGACTTGACAATCTCAGCAATCAGGCTCTGCGCCTGGCTGGTGTCGCCGCGTCGTGTCAATAACGGCGCCGAACGTCCCACACGTTCCAGTGCGCGGCGCAATTCGGGCTGAAAGATCACCGGGATCGCGACCAACACCATCGGCGCCGCTGTGCGCATCAACCAGTTGAACGCAGGTAGATCAATGGTCTGCGCCAGAATGGCAAAGATGATGATGAAGACCAGCACGCCGCGCACCAGTTGCACGGCGCGCGTACCGCTAAAGAGACGAAACAGGCCGTAAAAGACCAGCGTCACCAGGGCCAGGTCGAGTATACTCTGCCAGTTCGACAGGCGACTGAGCGAGGCAAGAACGTCGGTCATCCAATCTCAAATCCCCGACTATTTCAGCGGGATGTTGCCAATCAGGTGCGCCAGCAGCGCCTTCTGAGCATGCAGGCGGTTGTGCGCCTGCGGAAAGAGCACGCTGTTCGGCCCATCGGCGACGGCGTCGGTGATCTCTTCGCCGCGATGCGCAGGCAGGCAGTGCATCACCAGCACATCATTGTTGCGGGTGCGCGCCACCAGATCGCGATTCAACTGGTAGGGCGGGAAGATGCGCAACCGCTGTTCACGCTCGGCCTCCTGCCCCATGCTTGTCCACACGTCGGTGTAAAGCACATCGGCGCCCACCACGCCATCCAGATCATCGGTCACGGTGACGTCGGCGTCGGACTCGGCAAGCACGGCGGGGTCGGGAGCGTAGCCCACGGGAGCGACGATGCGCACGTTCATGCCAACTTTGCCCGCCGCCATGATCAGGCTCGTCGCAACATTGTTGCTGCCGTCGCCTACATAGGCCAACGTCATCCCCTCCAGTTTCCCGGTCTGCTCCCAGATCGTAAAAATATCCGCCAGCGCCTGACAGGGGTGGCTGAAGTCGCTCAAGCCGTTGATCACGGGCACGGTCGACCATTGCGCCAGTTGGACGACATGCTCGTGGGCGAAGACGCGCGCCATGATGCCGTCGCAGTAGCCGCTCAGGACGCGCGCTACGTCGGCAACGCTCTCGCGCGCGCCCAACCCGATCTCCTGCGGACTCAGGTAGAAGGCGTAACCACCCAGTTGCACCATCCCCATCTCGAAACTGACGCGCGTGCGCAGGCTGGGTTTCTGAAAGATCAAGGCCAGTGACTTGCCAGCCAGGATCGGAGCGTTCTGACCCAGGCGGTTGCGTTCCTCCTTCAGCTCACGCGCCAGGCGCAGCAGACCCCAAAACTGATCGGAGGTGATATGTTGCAAGTCAAGAAAATCTGACAAAGCAGGAATAATAGCGTTCATCGTGTGTTTCTTCCTCAAAAGCTGATGAGTTGGCAAAATGACAATTATGCATTTTCTGTTTCAGCAACCACCGGATTGCTGATCGAGCCCAGTCCCTCGACTTCGACCGTCATGACATCGCCCGGCTGCACCGGCCCGACGCCCGATGGGGTGCCCGTCAGAATCAGATCGCCCGGCTCCAACGTCATGAAGCGAGATACATGCGCAATGATGCGCGGGATCGCGTAGACCATCAGGGTGGTTGTACTTTGCTGACGCACCTCACCATTGACCAGGCAACGCACAGTGCGATTGGTAGGGTCGAAGCTCGTATCCACCCACGGACCAACAGGAGCAAAAGTGTCGAAGCCTTTCGCCCGCGACCACTGACCATCCTTCTGTTGTAAATCGCGCGCCGTCACATCGTTGGCGACGGTGTAGCCGAAGACATACTGCAGCGCATCCGCCTCGGTCACATTGCGGCAACGCCGCCCAATGACGACGCCTAACTCGCCTTCATGGTCAACACGCTGGCTGATCGCCGGATAGACAACCGCTTCGCCTGGCCCAATGATCGCGGTGGGTGGCTTCAAGAAAATGAGCGGCTCGCCCGGAACCGCGTTGCCCAGTTCGGCGGCGTGCTCGGCGTAGTTGCGCCCAACACACGCAATCTTGGAAGGCGTCACCGGCGCCGTCAGCCGCACCTCGCGCAATGAGTAAGGCCGCATCTGGATGATCTCGGGACGATAGGCGCCCGTTCTATCCACACTCAAATACGGCGCCTCCGTCAATGGATAGACCAGCTCGTCGACCAGCAATCCCCAGTAGCTCCGACCGGCGTCATCTTCCTCTAATCGCCAATCATCATTGAGATCGAATGACGTCCTGTCGCTTCCCTCCAGGTCGTCCTGGTGGTGGAACGGCAGTTCACCTTTGCGATCCTCTGCCAAATGGCTGTAACGCACAATACGCATGGTCTGGTTCCTATCGCTTTTCGGTCCGATGGGTGCACAGGAACGCTGCGCACCGCTGTGGATTTACGCAAACTGTGTGTCGTTGATGATCAGATGATATTTGCATCCCAGGAACTCGCACGCCTGCCGCATCATGGTCATGCGGCTCAGGAAGATCTCGAAATACTCGATCACAGCGGCGTAGTGGGTGTCAATCTCCAGTTCCAACGCGATGATCTTTTCCTCTGGGCGCACCCGCACAAAGCTACGTTTGGCGGCGTAGTTGACGCGGTCATGAATGTCGAAGTCCTCCATGCGCGGATTCTGAACGCGGCTACGGTGCACATCCGCCTTGTCACCGATGATCACGGCGGCGCTGATTGCTGTTGTGGCGGTGCCACGCTCCTCTTCGTGGTTGCCAATGGCGTTCATGACAGTGGCGCACTCTTGTGGCGACATCCCCATCCGCTTCATGATGCCCCAGGCCAGCAGTGAACCGCTGAGCGCATGGTTTTGGCGATGGATGACGTTGCCGATGTCGTGTAGATAACCGGCCACATTACCAAGCTGGTAGGTGCGTTGGTCGTAGCCAAGGTGCTCCAGCACATTTTGGGCAATATTGCCTACCAGTCCGGCGTGACGTTGTCCATGTTCGGTGTAGCCAAGCGCTTTCATCGTGGCATTAGCTGCTTGCAGCATCGCCACCGTCTCGGCGTCGCGCTTCAAATCTTCCACCGTGATAAGACGATAGCCGTTAGAGGTCAACGGGGCGTCAGTCGGTTCGTGATTTGTGCTCGGCGTGTCAGAAAGTCTCTTTGTCGTCATAGCTTGTTCATATATCTCCAGATTGGCGGGACGGGCGCCACATGTGACTCGTCATGCTTCGCCAGCAAGCCGCCGATAATAGCCAATAACAATTATGCAGTGCTTTCGGAAGGCGGTCTTTCACGAGCTCAACTCACCCACTGCATAACTCCTGATCTAATTCATTTGTCCCACCGCCAGCGCGCTCAATAGCATTGCCAACAACCACAGCGGCTGCATCTGGCGTCCGACCGCACGCCCCTGCACAATTGCCAGCCAGGTGGGCAGCAGCAACAGGACGATGGCGGCTAACCACAACGGCGCCTGTCCCAGGATCAACAGCACACAAAGGCCCAGCTCGCTCGCCGCCAACAATAGCATGGCGATGGCGTCAAGTCCGTCAGCGCGGATGCGCACTTCACCCCAATGATGCAGCGTCCACAGCCCGGCCATTGCCACCCCCAATGCCAGGGCGGTGTTTTCGTCAGTGTACTGCCAGAGCAACAATAGCCACGGCAGCCCAATACTGACCAGGCTTGCCAACACGATGGGAATGTGGTGCAATGTGTGGCGCACTGTCCAGCCCAATACGGTCAATGTCACGACAATGATGGTCAGGCTCAGCGCCTCGATCCCCAGCACGCCCGCCGCCAACAATGCCAGCAACACGGTTGGCGCACCCACGCGGAAGACCAGCGGCCACAGATCGTGATGACTACCGGCGAAAATGCGCGCTGCCGGCGATTCGGGCTGGAGGTAAGGCAACCAGACCTGTGGCTGTGCAGCGCGCGGCGCCAGCGGCAGCAATAGATTACGCCCACCCGCCAGCCGCCACACTGCGCCCCACAGCACATCCACTAACAGCAGCGCCAACGCCAGCACGCGCCAGTCGGTGCGCTCGAGGGCGCCGCCAGCAGCCAGTACGCCAGCCATGCCAGCCCACAACGCCGCCGGGCGCCAGAATGATTGATCGGCCCATACCTGCACGTTGATCAAGCCGGAGATCATCACATCGAGCGCCGCCGGGTGCAAGGGCGCTGGGCGCCAGTGCAGACCAAAACGGCGAGCCGGGATGGGTGCTGGGCGCGTGGCTGCGTCGTTAGCTTCCGGTATCGCCGCGTCTGTCATGGTCGTTTCCACCCCCTGCCGATGTGGCAAGCGACAGCTTACTTTCCGGGAAACTCAGGGTTGACCTGAAAGTGGCGAGATGTTCACCTTCCTGGAAGCGCTGTGCTTGTGGGAAGGACGGCGGGTTTTCAGCGTTATCGACGCCACTAAACATCACGCTTTCCGGGAAGGTGATTGCCCCCTAAGTGCGTAAGTCTGGTGATTATAGCAGATGACAAAGAGTGGACAGAATTCACCGGAAGGGGAACGCTCCAAAGAGTGCGGCGCCAGGTTCAAGAGTCGCCCATGATCCAGCTTCAGGTGCGACACATCGCTCAAAAGCGACCAGAGCGTCGCACCTGAAGCTAGATAGTGGGTGCAATGCTCGTCTAGTGGCGCAACGCCGCATCCATCAGTTTCTGGATACGCTCAACCATGTCCGCCACCGATCCCTGATATGCACCGTCGAGCAGCTGCAGATTGTCAAACAGTTGCTCCACCGCCGGGTCGATCAGGGGATTGGCGGCGTCCTCGCTCACCAACCGCGCCAGGTTGACGATGACCGGGTGCCGACGATTGATCTCGAGCGTCTTTGCCGGCGCCACATACCCCTCTTCGATCACGCGGCGGACATATTGCAGTTCGCGCGCATACTCATCTTCCGGTGAGACCAGGCGCGCAGGGCTATCCACCAGGGTCTTGCCTTCGCGCACGTCACGGACGCGTTCTCCGAGCACCTGCTTGATGTGCGTCAGCAACTTCTCGAAGGCGTCTTGCGCCACGGCGGCAGCGGATTCTGCCGTCTCCTCCGCGTCTTTCGGTAGATCGAGATCGGCGGCGTCGACATTCTGGAGCGCCTTTCCTTCCACTTCGCGCAACTGGCTCACCATGTAGCCATCGATGAAGTCGGTGAGGAAAATCACTTCGATGTTGTGCTTGCGGAAGTAATCCAGGTGCGGGCTGTGCATGGCCGACTTCAGACTATCGCCCAGGATGTAGTAGATGGCTTTCTGGTCGGGTTGAATCCGCGCTATGTACTCTTTGAGCGTCGTCCAGCCATCAGCGGCGGTGTGTGTGGAATGGAAGCGGAGCAGTTCCTGCAACGCCTCGCGGTTGGCGTAGTCAGAAGCGACGCCTTCTTTGATGAAGACGCCAAACTCACTCCAGAAGGTGGTGTAGCGGGCGGCGTCCTCTTCGGCCAGGTTCTTCAAATCTTTGAGCAGGCGGTTAGTCAGCGCCTTGCGCAACTGACGCGTGACAGGGTTGCTTTGCACGGTCTCGCGCGAGACGTTAAGCGGCAGATCCTCGGAATCGACCACCCCCTCAATGAAGCGCAAATATTCGGGCAGCAGTTCCTTGTTGTGCTCCTGGATAAGAATCTTGCGCGAATAGAGACGAAGGCCATACTCAGGGCGCAATCGGAGGGAGCTGCGCTCGCGGCGCGCCGGCACGAAGAGAATGCTGCGCACATTGGCCGGTGCATCCGCCACCATGTGCACATGCAAGAGCGGCGCCGCATCATCGAAGGTGAGCTGTTTGTAGAATTCCTCGTACTCCGCCGGCTCAACTTTGGAAGGCGACTGCCGCCACAATGCTGTACGCCGGTTGGCGACCTTTGGCTCCCCTTCTTTGCCCTTCACGTAAATCGGGAAGGAAACATAGTCGGAGTGACGCTTGATGATGCTCTCCAGCCGCCACGTGCTGGCAAACTCGGCGGCGTCCTCCTTAAGCCGAATGCGGATTTCAGTGCCACGCGTGCTCTTGTCGGCCTCCGCCAGTGTGAAGCGGCTATCGCCTGTCGATTGCCACTGCGCAGCGCGATCCTGCGGGCGAAAGGAACGCGAGACAACCGTGACTTCCTCCGCCACCATGAAAACAGAGTAGAAGCCAACGCCAAACTGTCCAATAATCTCTTCAAGTGTACTCTGACTTTGCCCGGCATTCTGCAGAAAGGTGCGAGCGCCAGAGTGCGCAATCGTGCCCAGGTTTTCAACCAGTTCATCGCGATTCATACCGATGCCGGTGTCGGTAATGGTGATGATTCTGGCGTCTTCGTCCACTGTGATGGTGACCGCCAGCTCGGCCTCCGGGTCGACGACATCATGATTGGTCAGCATCTCAAACTGGATGCGATTCAGTGCGTCGGATGCATTCGAGATCAACTCACGGAGAAAAATCTCGCGGTCGGTGTAAAGTGAGTGCGCCAGAATGTCGAGCAGTTGCTTGACTTCGGTGCGATATTCGAGCGATTCAATAGGGGTCTCAACAGTGTCAACCATAACTATCTCCAATCACAACGATATACAACGCTCCAGCACGATCGGATAGAGTCGGACACTGAATTGTACGCAAGTTGCACAGGAGGGGCAAGAAAGGTGCGGTAAGAATGCAGGTAAGTCTCGCAAGGCAAGTCTGTGGTCACTCGTCAAGCGTCACTTGTCAAGCGCCACACAGCATCGTTGCATCCCATGCTGCGTGACGCCTGACGGGTGACGAGTGGTAAGTCTTACGCCACAATCCGCCCACCGCGTACAGTGCTCCCTAGCACGATAGCGGCCGTGATCAGGGCCAGGTTTTTGACGATGTATTGCCCCTCAATCGTGAGGCCGAACGGGAAGTAGGTGAAGACAGCCGCCGGTGTGACAAAGATCGGCAGCACAGTGCCTGGCATTTGCAAAAAGAGCAACAGTAGCGTCGCACGCATGAACAGTCCCGTCATCAGCCCTAAGCCAATTGCCATCTCCCATATCGCCAGCACTGGCTGAAAGAGGCGTGGATCGATGAAAAAGATCGTGTTGCGCACCAGCTCTTCAGCAGGACTCAGCCCCGGCACGAGCTTGAGCGCGCCAAACCAAAAGAAGATGATGCCCAGCGCCACCCGCATCATCGTGAGGCCGTAGCGCGCCATCCACTGCGTGATGCGCCGGTCAACGCGATCGAGCATCTCGGCAAAGGGCAACCGGCGCAGCAAACGATCCTCCAGCGTCAGCTTGCGCGGCGTCAAGAGGGGATTTTCCAACATGGTCGGCTCCTTTCCTGAATTGTGGCGCCTTTTCCCAGTCAGGGAGAGGCAGCGGTCTATGACTTTACACGATTCCCATGTGTACTATAACTGCCGGCGTCAGCATGCACTGTGTATGATTTCACAATCTCAGCAAGCTCTCAGCAAACCATCATCGTTTTGACTTTTGCGGGTGATTGAATATACTTACTGATGAATTTCGCCCCTATGGTGGAATTGGTATACACAGCAGGTTGAGGGCCTGTGCCCGGTTGGGCATCTCCGTTCGAGTCGGAGTAGGGGCACCAATTCAAAGAGCCGATCTCTTTCACAAGATCGGCTCTTTGTTTTTGTGGAGATTAAGAGCTTGGAGATTAGAGGGTGATGAGAAACCAGGGTACGAAAATTTCTCGGTCGCCTGCATCTCCAATTTCTCTTCTACTTGTTTCTCTTCTACTTGCGCAGATGCGGGAACGCCTGCAACCCCGGGAAGATGGCAGTGTCGCCCAGTTCTTCTTCGATGCGTAGGAGCTGATTATACTTGGCGATGCGGTCGCTGCGCGCAGGCGCGCCGGTCTTGATCTGGCCAGTGTTGAAGGCCACAGCGATGTCAGCAATGGTGGCGTCTTCGGATTCACCGGAGCGATGGCTGGTGACAACTGCCCAGCCTGCGCGCTGGCTCATCTCGATGGCGGAAATAGCTTCGGTCAACGAGCCGATCTGGTTGACCTTCATGAGCAGCGCGTTGGCGACTTTTTCCTGAATGGCGCGCTTGATGAACTTGACATTCGTCACCACCAGGTCATCGGCGACAAGCTGCACGCGGTGTCCAACCCGTTGCGCCAGCATGCCCCAGCCTTCCCAATCGCTCTCCGCCATACCATCTTCCAGGCTAATAATTGGGAAACGATTGAGCCAGTCTTCCCACAGATCGACCATCTGGCCGCGATCCAGTTTGCGCCCTTCGATCTCCAGGTTGTAGAGACCAGTTGCTTCATCGTACAGTTCGCTGGCCGCCGGGTCGAGCGCAATGTAGACATCTTCACCGGGTTTGTAGCCAGCCTTCTCGATGGCCTTGAGAATCACTTCAATCGCTTTGACGTTGCCGCCCAGGCTTGGTGCAAAGCCGCCTTCATCGCCAACGTTGGTGGCAAAGCCGCCGTCGTGCAGCACTTTCTTCAGGCTCTGATAGACTTCAGCGCCCCAGCGCAGACATTCGGCAAAGGTCGGCGCACCCACCGGCATCACCATAAATTCCTGGAAATCGGTGCTGTTGGCTGCATGCTTGCCACCGTTGAGGATGTTGAGCATCGGCACAGGCAGCGTGCGCGCATAGACGCCGCCGAGATAGCGGTAGAGCGGCAGGTTGAGATCGCTTGCCGCCGCCTTGGCGACAGCCATGCTCACGGCCAGAATGGCGTTGGCGCCCAGTTTGCTCTTGGTCTCGGTGCCGTCGAGTTCGAGCATCAATTCGTCGATGGCGACCTGCTCGACCGGATCCATGCCCACCAGCTCTTCAGCGATCACCTCATTCACATTCGCAACCGCCTTGAGCACGCCCTTGCCGCCGTAGCGCTGCTTATCGCCATCGCGCAGCTCCAGCGCCTCATTCGTGCCAGTGCTGGCGCCACTCGGCACAATCGCTGAAGCAGTGACGCCACTGTCTAGCCCAACTTCAGCTTCCACCGTTGGGTTGCCGCGACTGTCCAACACCTCACGTGCATGCACATATACGATTTCGCTCATGGGAGTCTACTCCTTTTTGGATTCAAGCAAATCTATACTGGAAAGATAACGCTTTTACTGCCGGCTGATGCCAATGCAATTAGTGTAGTACGAAACGGGCATTTTTGCGAATAGGCGCAGGAAACAAAAACGGGGCGACGATAACGTCACCCCGTGATAAACTCCACAAGCAGGGTTATTCCTTTGCACGCTCGCCCGCACTCTCTTTGATGGGCGCTTCGGTTGTCTCCTTACCACTCTCACGTCCGGGGGACTCGGGGTCGGGCAGCACTTCGTACATCCAGCGCACCGCGCGTTTCCACATACTGCGGGCGGCGGCGGCGCTATAGGTGGCCTGACGCCGTGTATTCTTCCACCAGCCAGCAGCCTGCTTTTCCACCGGGGTGCGCCAGTCGATAGCACACGACGCCCATGTCAGACCGGCGCCAAAACCAACGAAGACCACTTTGTAGCCAGGCTTGAGCTTGCCTGCTTCGATCGCTTCACACAGGGCGATCGGAATGCTGGCCGTGCTTGTGTTGCCATATTTTTCCAGGTTGACAAACACTTTGTCGGCAGGAATTTTGAGTTGATTGAGCACGCTGTTCTGGATGATGCGGATGTTGGCCTGATGCGGCACCACCAGATCCACCTCATCTGTCGTGTAACCTGCGCGTTCGAGCACTTTGCGCGTGGACGACGCCATGACACGCGTCGCAAAGCGGAAGACCGCCTTGCCATCCATCTTCAGGTAGTGCATCCCGCTGCTGACAGTCTCCAGGCTGGTGGACATGGCGCTGCCGCCGGCCGGGACGATCAAGGTGTTGCCGCCGGAGCCATCGCTGCCCAGATCGACGGCAAGGATGCCGCCCGGCACCTCACTCGCCGCCACCAACACCGCACCAGCGCCATCGCCAAAGAGGATGCACGTCTCGCGATCTGTCCAATCTACGATGCGCGAGAGGGTCTCCGTGCCAATGACCAGCACATATTCGGCGTCGCCCGCCATGATGTGCCCGCGCGCCATCGCCAGTGCATAGACGAAGCCAGAACAGGCTGCGCTGAGGTCGAAAGCGCCAGCATTATCCGCGCCAAGTGCGTCCTGAATCAAGCAGGCTGTGGCCGGAAAAGAGTATTCCGGCGTGGTGGTGGCGCAAATGATCAGATCGACTTTGCTCGGCGGCACGTCGGCGACTTCGAGCGCCTTGCGCGCCGCAATGACCGCCAGCGACGCCGAGGTCTCTTTCGGGTCAGCGGCGACATGGCGCTCGGCGATGCCGGTGCGGCTGCGAATCCACTCATCGTTGGTGTCAACAATTTGCGCCAGGTCGTGGTTGGTGATCACCTTTTCAGGAACATGGTAGCCCCAGCCGACAATGTGAGCATAGCGCGCACGTGGCGGCGAAGAGACGGCGCCAGGACGTTCCTTTGACGTCGGTTGGCTGGCGTCATGGCTGTGTGGCCCGACGCCGTTGCTCATCGGTTCGCTCGTGGTCGGCGTCTGTTTGATTTCAGGCATGATGGCCTCCTTGTTGATGCTGGCTCAGGCGTAGCGGCGCAGCATGATGCAGGCGTTATGCCCACCGAAGCCAAAGCTATTACTCAACGTAACCCGTACATCGCTCGCCACTGCCTGGTTGGGCGTGTAGTTCAGGTCGCACTCCGGGTCAGGGTTGTGCAGGTTGATCGTCGGCGGCACCATGCCGTGGTTGATCACCTGGGCGCAGATGATCGCTTCGAGCGCCCCGGCTGCACCCAGGAGATGGCCCGTCATGCTCTTGGTGCTGCTAATGCGCAAGTTATAAGCCGCCTCGCCAAAGACCTGCTTGATCGCCAACGTCTCGCCCAGATCGTTGAGGCGGGTCGCCGTGCCGTGCGCATTGATGTAGTCGACATCATGCAACGTTTCACCATAGGCAGCCGCCTTGCGCAACGCGATGCGCATGGCGTCGGCGGCGCCGCGCCCGGTGGTGTGAGGCGCCGCCATGTGATAGGCGTCATTCGTGTTGCCATAGCCGATGACCTCGGCATAGATGCGGGCGCCACGCGCCAGGGCGTGCTCCAGCGTCTCCATCACCAAAATGGCGGCGCCTTCACTCATCACGAAGCCATCGCGATCGCTGTCGAAGGGACGACACGCACCGGCAGGGTCGTCGACGCGCTGGCTAAGCGCGCCCATCACGTCGAAGGCGGCGACGTTGATCGGGAGCAGCGCCGCTTCGGCGCCGCCAGCCAGCATCACGTCGGCGTCGCCGCGCCGCAGAATCTCGAAGGCCTCGCCGCTGGCTGTCGTGCCGCTGGCGCATGCGCTGACGACGGCATGATTGGGCCCCTGCAGGTTGTGCTCGATGGCGATCTTGCCACCCGGGCTGTCCACCAGCATATTGGGGATCATAAAGGGGCTAACCTTGCGCAACCCTTTGGCCTGTACGATATCGACATTCTCGCGGAAGGAGCCAATCCCACCGATGCCGCTGCCAACGACCACGCCGATGCGCACCGGGTCTTCGGCAGCCAGGTCAAGCCCGGCGTCGGCAATGGCCTGTTGCGCAGCAACCAGCGCGTATTGGATGCACGGATCGAGGCGTCGCGCTTCTTTGCGATCCATGTAGGCGCCAGGATCAAAGCCGCGCACCTCGCCGGCAAAGTTGACGCGCAGATCAGAGGTGTCAAATCTGGTGATGTAGTCGATGCCGCTGCGTCCGGCCAGCAGGTTTTGCCAGGTGGCCTCGACCGTGTGGCCGAGGGGGGTCAGCGCACCCATGCCGGTGATGACCACGCGCGGGGGAGTCGTCCCATTAGTGTGTACTGCGTGTGGTTGCTCGTGATTTTCCCTGTTCATAACTCTTGACTCTGACTTTCACATGTTCAATTGACTCAACTTGATAACACGCATCCTTGGGGAAAGTTGCGGCGCGTTGCCGCCTGGCAGCCATTAACAATCGACCCGGTGCGTACACCGGGTCGATCACCATATATCGTTTGTAAACAGGAGATGCGTGCTCAGCGCAGCGTGGGCGTGCACTCTGTTTCATCCGTGGCGCCAGGCGTTGAAGTTGCGTCCACCGCTGCGAAGTTCCCGTTCATGCCACTCGACATCACCGGCTTGTCAGAAACAGAGGGCGCTGCCGACGGCGTGATCACACGGGAAGTGGCCGGGCGACGTAGAATCAGATACGCGCCAGCGCCGATCAACGCCAGCGGCCACAACCAGGCCAGCGCGCCGACGAAAGGCGTCACCACGACCAACCCCAGCACCAACAGAATCGCGGCCGGAATGTACGCCCAGCGCAGGTTTTGCCCCAGATAGGTCGAAAGCAGCCCCAGCACGCCAAAGGTCACGCTGAGACCAATGAAAAGCACGCTCGCCGGGTTGATGAAGCGAAACGGCATTGCATCGACGGCGGCCACGCCCGCCACAGAGAAGAGCGCGCCGCCAGGAATAATCGCCCACCACTGGCGCGGGTTGGTGACGAAGATTGCCAGAAAACCGGCGCCAATCGACCCCAGAAAGATGGCGCCCGTCATGCCGGAAAGCATTGGCGGCGCAAAGCGTGAGTAAAAGACCGTTGCCGCCAGCCCCAGCAACGTGAAGCCGGGGATCGCCGCCCACCAACGCGTGTGCAAGCCGGTGAGAAAGACATACAGGAATGCCGCCCCCGCCGCGCCAAACGCCAGCGACCAGAACAGATCACTCAACGCGCCGAGGATGCCGCTCACCTGCAACAGAAAAAAGCCGCCGAGGGCGATCAACAACGCGCCCCACAACAGTTGCTTGTTGTCCCTTGTCAACATGGTCGTTTCTCCTTATGATCAAATTCGCTGTTCCATTGCACATTACGGTGCGGCGTGGCCGAAAGTTGCGCATCGGCTGCGCTGAGCTACGCGGTTTCTGATATACTGCGCCTATGCAATTCGACACGTATCTGATCAACAATGACCTGGCGCAGATGGCGCCGTTGGCTGCCGCCATCGAGCGCGCCGGCTTCGACGGCATCTGGACGGCGGA
>DGFH01000196.1:0-693 GCA_002391565.1 Anaerolineales bacterium UBA3905 | reverse complement strand
GGCGGAGACGCAGCACAACCCGTTTCTGCCGCTGACGCTGGCGGCGGAGCACACGCAGCGCGTCACACTCGGTACAGCCATCGCCGTCGCCTTTGCCCGCTCGCCGACGACGCTGGCGCACATTGCCTGGGACTTGCAGCGCTACAGCCAGGGGCGCTTCCTGCTCGGGCTGGGCACGCAGGTCAAGGCGCACATCGTGCTGCGCTACGGGATGCGCTGGGAGAAGCCGGTGCGCCAGCTGCGCGAGAGCATCGAGGCGATCCGCTCAATATGGGCGAGCTGGCGCAGGGGCGGGACCTCACTCAACTATCGCGGCGAGTTCTACACGCTGCGGCTGATGACGCCCTTCTTTGCCGAGCCGCCGCTGGACTACCCCGACCCGCCGATCTACATCTCCGCGGTCAACGCGCAGATGCTCAAGCTGGCGGGCAGCCTGTGCGAAGGCGTGCACATTCATCCGTTCCATTCGGTGAAGTATCTGCGTGAAGTTGCGTGGCCCCATCTGCGCGCAGGCATGCACGAAACGGGTCGCTCGCGCATGGAGTTCACCGCCGTGGCCGCGGTCTTTGCCATCCCCACCGACGGCGTCAAGCCCGCAAGCGCATACGAACGCGCCGTGCGCGAGCAGCTCGCATTCTACATGAGCACACCCGCCTACCGCACAGTGATTGATCTGCACGGCTGGAACGCGGC
>DGFH01000202.1 GCA_002391565.1 Anaerolineales bacterium UBA3905 | reverse complement strand
AGATGTGTATAAGAGACAGGTGATCGTCAAATTTGGCAAGCGCGACAAGATCGAGGCCGAACATCATCACTACCGCGACTACATCGAGCGTTTCGTCAACTATCAGGGCACACAACTCGGCTATGTCTCTGGACGTGTGATGGGGGCGATCGTCTACAGCCTGGTCGGCGCAGAGTTGGACGAGGTGACGTCGCTGGCCGACTACT
This sequence comes from Anaerolineales bacterium UBA3905, assembly GCA_002391565.1. Taxonomy (GTDB): domain Bacteria; phylum Chloroflexota; class Anaerolineae; order Caldilineales; family Caldilineaceae; genus Caldilinea. The sequence continues at coordinate 19,626 of DGFH01000202.1, read as the reverse complement.
ACCCCCGCGCCAGCGTCGCCGATCTGCAGCGCACGCTCGACAACCTGATCCAGCACACCTGCAGCCACTGGTATGAGAATCGCGAGCAACCGCGCCGCACGCGCAACCTGGTCGAGTTGTACCAAAAAGCGTTGCACATTCACACCTGGGACAAAATCTGGCAGGGCATGGCGCACATCTATCCTGCAGTTGATGCGCCGACGCTGGCATTTCCCGGCGTCGAGGGCGAGTTCCACAACCCGAAACGCTGGCTTGACGCCAATCATTATGCTGTCTACCTGCCCGTCTGGCTTGCCACCACCCACGGCGACCTGAACGAGCACAACATTCTGGTGACGCGGGACAATCGCACCTGGCTGATCGACTTCTATCGCACCGGGACAGGGCATATCCTGCGCGATCTGGTGGAATTGGAGTGCGCCATCAAGTTCAACTTGGCCGGAATGACGGATCTGACCAGATGCCAGCGTTTCGAGGCGACTTTGCTACAACAGGCGCGACTGGATCAGCCGGTCACGCTGCCAGAAAATGATCCAGACGCGAAAGCACTGGCGGTCATCCTGCATCTGCGCAGCCTGGGCAGCGACTTCACCGGGCCGGGTATGCGCGAGTACAACACGGCGTTGTTGCTGCACACACTCTACATGCTGAGTCTCGACTTCCTGGCCGAAGCCGACGACAGTGGACGCCTGCGTCTGTTGCTGTCGGCAGCCATGATCACAGCGACGCTATGAATGCCGCCCGCGCGCCCTACCAGCCAGCATCCTCCGGGAAGAGGTTTGTGTACTTCACACTCGTGCGCGGCGCAGCCATCATGGGCGCCACGGCGTCGCGCCAGGTCGCATAATGGGCAGTCTCTTTGTGGCGCACAGTGTCCTCGACGGTGCGATAGACCTCGACCAACACAAAATGCGCCGGGTCTGCCTGATCCTGGATGACATCAAAGCGAGCGATGCCTGGCTCCTGCACGCTGTTGCGCGCATTCTCCAGCGTAGCGGCAATGAAGGCGTCGATAGACTCCGGCTTGACGTGGACATCGACATGCACGACCAACATAGTTGACTCCTCTGTGGTGAGATAAAATCAGGCGGCGGGCCGCTCTTCGCAGCTCGCCGCCTGCCAGGATGGATGACTCGTTGCGTTCGGTCAGGCGCGCCAGCCATCACGCCTCACGATGCGGCGCGTTGCACGCTGGCAGGCGGCAAACGTTTGAGCACGCTCAAGTCGGCCTTGCTCAACCGTTCGTCTTCGTCGGGCGCCAGCGGCGGCGGTGTACGCAGCGGGCTGGGATGCAGATCACGGCGCGCCACCGGTTCATCGATCACGGGCGTCACCTTATAACCTTCGATCGTCTCACCCTCAACCTTGACTTCATGCACGGCGCCGCCATTCATGTACAGCCGCACCGTGTGCATGTCCAGCCCCTCGATCGCCGAGAAAGCCTGCAGCAGCAACTCCGGCGACACATCGGGCAATTGCTCGCGCAGCATCGCCAGGCTGCGCCCGCGCCCAAAGCTATCGATCACTTCTGGCGTGACGTGAACGTTGGTGATCGAGAGGGGATGCAGCGTATCCATGATGACGCCGACGGTGGGCAAAGTGCGCTGCAACTGAGCTTTCACCAGCGCCAGCAGTTCGTCACAGCCCGACATCCCCGGCAGAACTGGCAATAGTTTCACAGCAATCGACGCCTTATCAGGCGCCGGGTATTTTTGCTGGATGACCTGCACCGATGCGTACAGCGCCTCATGCAGTTTTGTGACCAGCAGGCGATGACGCTCGGCGTCGGTGTATTGCACCAGCTCTGCCAGCCGCGCCTTGTCGCCGTTGGCAGCTGTCAGCAAGTCGTAACGCCGCCAAAAGCTGACTGTGTAGTTGAAGGGGATGCCATTGATAAAATAAAAGGTATTGGTGCGATATTCGCCGTACTCACTGCGAAAGTTGATCCGTTGTTTGACGCGTTCATAGCCGGCAAGCGTCACCAGCCCCGGCCCGGCCAACCGCGAGAAGAGCCCAAAGCGATAGAGCACAACCCGTTCTTCTTGTGGAACTTCAATCACCGTGACAGCACGCGTCTGCACCAGTTTGTAGATCGCCCAGAGCAGAAGGAGCGCCAACGCAATATAGATGACCCATTCCATCGTCGTTCTGCTCCTTCACGCAGGCGCAACACTGCGTAGATACTCCGCCCACAGCGGGCTGAACCACCTGCCCTGGGCAATGTCCAACAGCAGCCCGCGCCGCCACAGATGGTCGAGCGTGTCGTCATCGTCGCCGCGACTTTGTCCCCGCGCCAGCCGGAGGGCGGCTTCCTGTTCCTGGGGATGCAGCCCCAACAGCACGCGACGACACTCTTTCTGAACATCCGCCTGCGCCACGAAATAGTCGATCTGATTGCTGGATGGCGGCGCCTGTTTCACCCAGCTATCAAAGATCACCTTGAGCAGCCGCGCATGACCGCCGCCTAGCCATAGGATTGTGCCCAGCACCCCGTTAGGCAGTGGCTCCGCCTGTTGACGATTGAGGTGGTGCACCATCTGGCTGGCGTCGGCGCGGGTGTAGGGTTCAAGGGCAAAGATGTCATTGCGGAAGAGATCGTAGAACTTACAACGCGTCTCAAATTCGAAGCGCCGCCCCAATACGTGGGGCAGTCGTTTGGTGAACACCAGGTATGACAATCGTTCACGGTTGCCGGCGCTGCGAAAAAGATTGAATTGCTCCAGCATGGGCAGCGGTCCCTGCGCCAACACATTGTCAAAATCATCCAGGATGATCATCAGACGCTGGTCGAGCCGCTGACAGATATGGTCGATCGTCTGCTGCACGCGCCGCCGCATCTTCTCCTCTTCTGACAGATATATGATCTTGGCGTCAAAGATCGGTTGGGGCAACGTCGCGATGGCGTCGATCAGCGCACTCAACACCATTTCCCACAGATGTTGGGGCGCACCCTGCCAGGTGTTGGCATCGATAGCGGCAAAGTGCACAGCGTCCACCTCGCCGCCCAGGTAGCGCGCCTTGATCGCTCGATCCTGCGTCAGCGCCTTGACGATATTCGATTTGCCGCTGCCAGCAACGCCGACGAAACATAACGACTTGCCCTGTCTGGCGTAGTCGCAACAGAGTGCAAGCTCGCGTTCCCGGTAGGTCGGCAGATATCTTGAGGGTGACGCCGGTGAATATTCTGAGGTTGTGTTCATAGTGGGCGGCGACGCACCTCCCGGTAGCCTGGGTCAACACCCAGAGGCAGTGTTGAATCGTTGACAACAGCTTACGCTGTCGCCGCCCACCTGTCAAGCACTTTGCTGTAGGTCCCTGCCTCACGTTGAGGTCGGAAGCCGGCCAAATGTCAATGCGCAGCGGCGGTGACCGCCGCGCGGATGCGCGCCAGCCCATCCTCTAGCGTGCTGCGCGGGCAGCCGAAGTTGAGACGCACGAAACCTTCGCCGCCCGCGCCAAACCAGCTGCCCTCATTGACAGCCAGTTTGGCCTCCTTGAGCAGTCGATCCGCCGGCTTTTCGCCCAGCCCGGTCGCCCGGAGATCGAGCCAGAGCAGATAGGTCGCTTCGGGGACAGTGGTGACCACGTTAGGCATATGTTCTTCGATGTAACCTACGGCGAAGTCGCGATTCGCCGTCAGGTAGGCTTGCAGCGCCTGCAGCCAGTCGTCGCACGCGGCATAGGCCGCCTCCGCCGCCACCATACCCAGGATGTTCACATGCGGCACGATGCCGGCCATCGCCCCCTCGAATTGTTTGCGCAGCGCCGGGTTCTGGATGATCGCAAAGCTGGCGCCCAGGCCGGGGATATTGAAAGTCTTGCTCGGCGCCATCAAGGTGATCGTGCGTTGGGCGACTTCCGGCGCCAGGCTGGCGATGGGGATGTGCTGTGTCCCGCCAAGCAACAAATCACAATGAATTTCATCAGAGCAAATCACCAGATCGTGCTGCTCACAAAAAGCAGCAAGCTCCGTGAGTTCGGTGCGGGTGAAGGCGCGCCCGACCGGATTATGCGGGTTGCAGAGCAGAAAAAGACGCGTGTTGGGGGCGATGGCAGCCGCCAGGCCCGGCATATTCAACGCGTAATGGAGATGACGCCCGGTATGTGTGGCGAGCAGGGGCGCCGATTGCAGGGTGCGATGCTGATTGACCGGCGCGGTCAAGAAGGGGCCATAGACAGGCGTGTTGATCAGCACCCCATCGCCGCGCTCACCCACGGCGCGGCTGACGATGTTGAGGCCGCTGACCAGCCCCGGCAGCATCACGATGTCATCGGGTTGGATCGTCCAACCGTAGCGTTGCGCCATGCGGTCGACGAGCGTCTGCTTGAGCGTTGGGGAATCCATGCCATAGCCAAAGACGCCATGTTGAACGCGACGCAGCAGCGCATCGATGATTGGCTGCGGCGAAGCGAAATCCATGTCGGCCACCCACATCGGCAGTACATCTTCGCCATACCAGGCCCACTTGCCGCTGTCTGTGCCGCGCCGTTCCACAGGAAGATCGAAAGAATAAGTCATTGGTTCACTCCTGGAAAAATTATCGCTTTCTAGGTTGTCACGTGATATCGCTTGCAATCTTCCCGGAAGCTTTGGAGCTTCCGGGAAGATAAACAGTTAGCGATCAGTAAAAGGCCGCGTCCAGATGACGACGCGGCTTGACGAAAACGGTGAAAGTTGTCGAAAACTCAGTCGGCGACATGGGGCGCCGGCGCCGCCGGCGTATGCGCAGGCGGGGAGCCGGCCAGCTCCTTGACCGGCTCCTCCACAATGGTCACAGCCATCTCATCATGTCGGAGTTGCTTCCGCAGGCGCGGCTCGTTGTGATAGACAGCGCGCGTCAGGGCAGTCGTGGAGATGGGCGATGTTGCGAAGATCAAGAGGATCAACACGAGCATGCGATAGAAGAGAAACTCATCGGAAAAGAAAAAGCCGGCGCCCAACAGGAGTGCGCTGATCCCCACCGTCGTCGCCATGCCAGCCGCGTGCATCCGTGCAAACACATCCGGGAAGCGGACGATGCCAACCGCGCCAATCAACATGAAGAGGGCGCCCGCCAGGATGAAAAAGGTGATCACCCACTCGATCGTCGTCATACCTGGCTACTCCTCGTCCGATTCCCAGTCCTGCACGTTCGATTTTTCGATGTAGCGGGCGAACATCATCGTGCCCACAAAGCCCAGCACTGCGGTCACAATCGCCGCATCGAGCAACTCCGGTGCTCCACTGCGCATGGCGATCAGCGCAAAAACACCCACAGCATGCATGGCGATGGTGTCGAAGGCCACCGCGCGGTTGGGGGGATTGGGGCCGATGTACAGCCGCACAAAGCAGATCAGCAGCGAAGCCGCCAGAATGATCAGGGTGATGTCGATCCAGGTCTCTATCGTCATGCCGTTGCTCCTCCACGCGTCACGCGCAGAATACGCCGCTCAAAGTCCTGCTTGATGGTCTTACGCACATCATCGGCGTCACCCATGACCAGGTTGTGCACATAGAGCACGCGCTGACCGGCGGCGTCGCGCCCAACATCCACGCTGATCGTACCGGGCGTCAGCGTGATCGAACTGGCAAGAATGGCGATCTCCAGATCGGTGCGCGCCGTCAGCGGAATGGCGACGATGCCTTGATCGAGCCTGAGCTTTGGTGAAAGCACATAACGAGCCACCTGGATGCTGCTCAAAATGATGGCTTGCCCCAGAAAGAAAATATAGCCGACGGCGCCCAACACTGCAGCGCCGTAACCGCGATGCATAACCGACAACAACAGGAAACCCAAGACAAAGCCAATGATAGCGGTGGTGACGCTCAAGTCAGCATGGAGCGCTGCCCACAACACCGCCAGCAGGAGATTCATATAGAAGACGTTGCGTGCGCTCATCTCATTCACCCCCCAGAATCCGCCCCGGTTTGCACTGCGCTGGTGGCGGGCGGCGTCTGCAAACTCTTCAGATCCGTCGCCGTCAGTTCAGGATTGACGACCTGGACATAGCCTGCCCGGTCGATAGCCTGGTTGGCGGCGACCTGCACCATATCAAGCGCCGGCTGCGCCGCCACCCCGATCAGGAGGCTGAGGGCCACCAAAATCGCCACTGGGGCAGTTGTCATGAGCGTAGCTTGATGAGGCGTTCGCCCATGCTGTAGGGGCTGCGCCCGGTGAGGCTTGCCCCAAAAGACATACTGCCACAAGCGAATCATGCTCATCGTCGTGAGCAGGCTGACCACGATGCTGACGGCGGCGATCACCCACTGCCCGGCGGAAAAGGTGACTTCGAGCAGCCCCAGCTTGCCGATGAAGCCGCTGGTGGGAGGAAACCCGGCCAGTGAAAATGCTGCCACCAGAAAAAGCGTCGCCTGCACCGGCATCTGCTTGACCAGCCCGCCCAGTTCGTTCAGCTTGCCTGTGCCCATCTCCAATTCCACCGCACCGCCGCCCAACAGCAGTGCAGTCTTGACCAGCTGATTGTGCATCAGGAAGAGAATCGCCAACGCCAAACCAAAGCCCACACCAAAGGCGCTGGGCGTCATCGCCACAGCCAGCCCCATCACCATGTAACCGATCTGGCTGATGATGTGGAAGCTCAACAGGCGGCGAATCGTCGGCTGGGCAAAGGCGCCGAGCACGCCGATCACCATGGTCAGGCCAGCCACTGTCATCAGCATCGGCTGCCAGTCATTCAACAGCCAGGGGAAAAAGAGCGGGAAGGTGCGGAACATCGAATACATGCCCACTTTGGTCAACACGCCACTGAAGATAGCTGTCACGACTGGATGCGGCGTGTGATAGCTGCTTGGCAGCCAAAAGAACAGGGGGAAGGTCGCCGCTTTGGCGCCAAACGCAATCAAGAGCAGGCCAGCGATGACCGCCTGTACGAGATAGGGCGCCTGCCCCATGCGCACGGCGATATGCGCCATGTTGAGCGTGCCCAATGTACCATAGGTGATGCCTGCCGCCAGCAGCAGCATCATCGACCCCATCAGGTTGAGCACGACATAGCGGATGCCGCCGTTGATCTGGCTGGGCGTGCCGCCAAGGGTCAACATCACGAAGCTGGACATCAGCAGCACTTCATAGAAGACGTAAAGATTGAAGAGGTCGCCAGTGATGAACGCACCGTTGGCGCCCATCAACAGGAAGAGCATCATCGGAAAGAAGCCGGCGCGAGCGCGCTCGGCGTCGATTGTCGCCAACGCAAAGGGGAAGATCACAACGCTGAGCAGCCCCACCATTGCCAGCATGATTGCTGTCAGCGCGTCGAGATAGACGCTGATGCCAAAGGGCGCCGGCCACAAACCCATCTGGTAAGCCAGCCGCCCACCATTGAGCGCATAAATGAGCAAGACCAGGGCCAACACCAGATTGGCGCCAAGACCAATGCCGGTAAAGGCTTGCTGAACCCGCACCCGCCGGGGTGGGCGCGCCGACTGAAAGAGCATGCCCAGCGCGCCAAAGATGAGCGGGAGCGCCACTGGCAACGCCAGGACAGTAGGATGGAGGGTCATTCGTACACTACCTCCGCCTCAGGACGGTTATAGACCTCGTCCAGTTCATATTGCAGGATGTCATAGTCGTCGGCGGCTTCGGGCAGCGTGGCGCGCGGATCAAAACCAGCAAAGGGATCGGCGGTGTTGATCACGGTTGCCAGCTCGCCTGGCGCCAGGTCGCTGCCGGTCAATGCGTCGCGGCGATAGATCAACACCACGATGAACGCCGTCACGCCAAAGCTAATGACGATGGCAGTCAAGATCAAGGCCTGCGGCAATGGGTCGGCAAACTGGCTCGCCATCGCCGCCGTAGCGCCCTCCTCTGGCACAATCGGCGGGGCGCCACGCGTCAGCGGGCCGGTGCCAAAGAGCGCCAGGTTGACGGCGTGCGTAATCAGCCCCAGCCCGAGCACGAGTTTGATCTGCCCGCGCAACATGATCAGATAGGCGCCACAACCAAAGAGCACGCCGACCAGCAACGCCAACATGAATGCGGTCACGATTGACCTCCCTCTCCGGCGGTCGGCGTGCGCGTGGCTGCTTCGGCCGCTTCGCTCAACCGCAGCAAGTATGTAATTGCCATGCCGATCACCACCAGCATCACGCCTAGATCGAACAATTGCGGCGTGCCTAACTTCAGCTTACTGGCGCCGATATAAAGTTCCACCCACATGCCACGGAAAAAACCGCCGCCATAGATGCCAATCAACCCGGCCACTACGGCTACACCCAGTCCAACGCCGATCAAGGGCGCCAGCCAGGGGCCATACCGTTCACGCGTTGCTTCGGCGCCGCGCGCCAGGATCGATAGTTCAATGGCGGCGGCGAAGACCAATCCGGCAATGAAGCCGCCGCCAGGCAGATCATGACCGCGCAAGAAGAGCATGATCGCAATCAACATGATGATCGGGGTCAGGATCAGATCGACAAGACGTAAGTAGATCTCAGTCATGGCCGGTTTCCACTACTTTCTGCTCTGGCTTCTGCCCTGGCGCTGGTATCCGGCTGCGGCGTACAGCGTTGATGCGTTGGCGCAGCGCGTGCAGTTGCGGGCTACGGAGCAGTGCATAGCCACCCAACGCCGCCACGCCCAACACCGTAATCTCCCCCATCGTGTCGTAGCCACGGAAATCAACCAGGATCACGTTGACCACGTTGGCGCCTTTGCCAAAGGGCAGCGAATTCTCAATAAAATAGGGGCTAATGCTCGGGCCTACCTGGCTCAGATGGTTGATCATCACCACTGCAAAGCCGAAAAAGCCCATGGCAAAGGCCATGAACACGCGCAGAGGCGTCCGATTGTCGCGACCAAATTGTGGATCGGGGCGCACGCGGAAGAAGACCAACACCAACAAAATCACCGTCAACACTTCGATCAGTAATTGGGTCAGCGCCAGATCAGGCGCGCCAAAGACCACAAAGAAAAGCGTCACTGTAACGCCGACCACACCGATGGCAATGATGGCGCTCAGACGGGAACGCGCGTGCACCGTCGTCAGGGCGCCGAAGATCGCCAGTGCAAAGAAGACCCATTCGACCACACTGGGGACCTCGAGCGAGTCGAGCAATCTGCTCGTCTCTGCGTCGGCGAAGAAGAGAGCATAGACCATCACCGCCACCCCCGCCAGCAGCGTGATGCTCAATTGTGGCGCCATCGGGCTGCCCTGAATCAGCACCGTCAGCCGGAAAGCAAAGCGATAGATCTGCTCGATGATCGCGTCGTACACGGCCAGTGAACTGACGCGCGCCGGAACGCTGGCAAACAGACGCCGGAAGACGCCGCGCGCCAGGAAGACGAGTGCACCCAACGCCAGGATGATCAGACTGGCAACGAAAACGGGCGTCCAGCCGTGCCAGAGTTGGAAGCCCACTGTCACCGTTGCGCCAGAGATGGCGGCAATTGCAGGCGCAAAGAGCAAGTTTTCGTACCACCCCGTCAATAGCGCGCCAGCGGCGCCCAATAGAGTCAAGAGCAATGCTGGCGCCACAAACCAGAAGGAAGGCGCGTGATGCAAATGCGCCGCCTCCTCGTCAGATTGGCGCCGGAAGAACGCCTCCCAGAGCAGCGTGAGAATGGCGCCCACCATAAAGAGCGCCGCTAACGTCGCTGCCACGAAACCTACGCCGCCGACCAGCAGATCTCCATGTTCGTAAAGCTGGTAAAAGTTCTCCAGCATCAGCTCTTTGGCGAGAAAGCCCATGGTAGGCGGCACACCCGCCATCGACAACGCGGCCAACACCATCGTCACCATGACCAGGGGCGCACGGCGCGCCAGGCCGGCCAGCCTGCGCAGATCACGCGTCCCATACGCATGATCGATGATGCCAGCGCCAAGAAAGAGCGGCGCCTTGTAGAGCGCATGCGCCGCCACGATCACGACGAACGCTTCGTAGGCATACTTTTCGCTGAAAGCCAGGAGCATGACCAGGGTGCCAAGAATTGCCACCGTGGCGTAAGCCAGCAGCGCCTTCATATCGGTGTAACGGATCGAGCTGACGCCGCCCAACACCATCGTGACGCCGCCGACCAGGAAGAGCGTCCAGAACCACATCGACAGTTCACTAAAGGCAGGGTGCAGCCGCGCCAGCAAGAAGACGCCTGCTTTGACCATTGTCGCCGAGTGCAGATAGGCGCTGGCTGGCGTTGGAGCCGCCATCGCGCCAGGCAGCCAGAACTGGAAGGGGAATTGCGCCGATTTGGTGAACGCGCCCAGGAAGATCAGCGTCAGCGCCACCGGCGTCACCGCCGCCGTGGCAATGCCCGGCGTCGCCACGATCGTACTGATGTTGAACGACCCGGCATGTAGCCCAAGCACGATCATGCCGGCCAACATCGCCAGCCCACCCGCCGTTGTCACGATTAAGGCGCGACGAGCGCCATCAACTGCACCCTTGTAGTCACTCTTGAAGGCAATCAACAGATAGCTGGTGATGCTCGTCCCTTCCCAAAAGACAAAGAGCGTCAACAGGTCGTCCGACCAAACCAGTCCCAACATGCTGCCCATGAACGCATAGAGCAGCAGATAGAAAAAGCCCTGCCGATCATCGTGCTCAAAGTAATGAGCGGTGTAGAAGGCGATGAATGCACCAATGCCGGTGACGACCAACCCAAAGAAGACTGCCAGCCCGTCCAGCCGCAAAGCAATCTCTAACCCTAGCCGCGGCGCCCAACTATATCGTTCAGTGAGCACAGCGCCATTCGCCATGGCGGGCAGTTGTAGCGCTTGCCAGAGGGTGATAGCGGCAGGCAGAAACGCCGCCAGCCAGGCAAACGCAGTCGAACGATGCGGTTTGAGCAGCCAGAAGACTGGCGCCGCTACAAATAGTGTAACCAGAGAAAGTGCTAAAAGTGGCACGGCTCGCTCTCTATTGGCTGTCCCGGATTGGAAGGTGAGTCAGCAACGACTCGGAGGCTTCTGCGTGGCCGGCGCCGCTGCCAGTCACAACGAGTCGGTGAAATTGAAAATGTATAGCAAGCATACACGACAAAAAGAACTTCCTGCAAACACGCAACCTTTGCGATACAGAGCGTAGACGATTCGTCGGTTGACGCCCACACTGCCTGCAACTATAGTAGGAGGTGAACGTTTTTCCCAGTCAACTGAGAAACACTCATCCTCGCACTAACCAAGATGGGACTCAGTTATGCCGCGCCAACCGTCAGGATTTCATGCTCATTTCAACACTGCGCCAATCGACGCCTTGCCGCCGGTGCGTCGCCAACGCTTCCGCCGTCGCTTTTTTGTCGCACTCTTCGTGGGCGTGGTGGGGTTGACGGGCTTCATGATTGTCCTCGCCATGGCGCTATCCGGATAACCCTCATGCATGCAATCCTATTTGATATTGGCAATGTGCTGGTGAAGTATGACCACGCCAGGACGTTGACAGCTACAGCCGCCTGCTTTGGCGTAACGCCAGCCGCTCTGAGCAATGTGTTTGGCAGTATCAGCCACCCCTTCGGCCTGGGCAAACTCCGTCCTGATCAGGTGTGCGACCTGCTCAACCGGCAGTTTGGCGCCTCCGTCACGCTGGAGCAATTCACCACAGCCTTCTGCAGCGGTCTGGCGCGTGACGATGGGGCGCTCACTTACGCCGACGCGCTCCAGGTCGATGGCGAACTCTTTGTCGGCGCCATCAGCAACACCAACGCCACCCATGTGGCCTGGCTCGATGCTCATGTCCCCGAACTGAATCACTTCGAACTGGTGATCATGAGTAATGAAGTCGCCCTGCTGAAACCCGACCCAGAAATTTTTGAGCTGGCGCTGGAATTGCTTGCCATCCCCGCCAGTCAGGTGCTGTACATCGATGACATGTCAGAAAACGTTGCATCTGCCAGGTCGCTAGGCATGGAAAGTTTCGTTCACCTCGACTGGGCCGTCACACGTGTGCAGATTGAAGCCTGGCAGCAAAGCTGGCGCAGCATCCCACCCAGTGCATAAAGGCAAGTCGATTACATCCTCCATTCCGCATCACCGCTATAATGAAGTGTATTATAGACGCACTGCTGGTTTGCGCGCGGACGCGCGTCTGAAGGTAAGGCGGCGTCATTCTGAATTGTGAGGAGGTTCTATGCGCTCTGTTTCGATCATCGGCATTGGACAAACGCCGGTGGGAGAACTCTGGGACAGGTCAGCGCGGCAGTTAGCATATCAGGCTATCTCCAGCGCGCTGGCGGATGCTAATGTCGAGCGCGCCGACGCGCTCTTCGTCGGCAACATGCTGAGTGGTAGTTTGCTCGACCAGGAGCACTTAGGCACGTTAGTCGCCGACTTCTGCGGGCTGCACGGCATCGAAGCAGCCAAAGTCGAGGCGGCCTGCGCCAGCGGTGCGGCGGCGCTGCGCGTCGGCGCCATGGCCGTGGCATCCGGCTTCCATGACATCGTCATTGTGGCCGGACTGGAAAAAATGACCGACACGGTGGGCAAAGACACAACGGCCGGTCTCGCCACCGCTGCGGACGCTGAATACGAAGCGCTGCATGGCGTCAGCTTTGTTGGCCTAAACGCCTTGATTATGCAGCGGTATATGTATGAATATGACGTGCCTCTGGACGCTTTTGCCGGTTTCAGCATCAATGCTCACCGCAATGGCGCCAACAACCCCAATGCCATGTTCCAGGAAGCGATCACGCTCAATGATTATCTCAAAGCGCCGGTGATCGCCACGCCGATCAACATCATGGACAGCAGCCCGGTCTGTGATGGCGCAGCGGCAGTGATTCTGGCGCCAACCGAATGGGCGCATCGCTTCACCACCGGCCATCATCGTGGCGCAGTGCGCATCCTGGGCAGCGCCAGCGCCAACGACACGTTGGCCGTGCACGATCGCCGCGACCCCCTCTTCCTGGCTGCAGCACAAATGAGCAGCCAGAAGGCATTGCATCAAGCTGGCGTGGCGCTGGAGGATCTCGATCTGTTTGAACTACATGACGCCTTTACGATCATGACAGCGCTTAGCCTGGAGGCCAACGGTTTTGCGCGGCGCGGTGAAGGCTGGCGTATGGCGCAGGAGGGCGAGATCGGCATTGGAGGACGTCTGCCGATCAGCACGATGGGCGGCTTAAAAAGTCGCGGCCATCCCGTTGGGGCCACCGGGGTTTATCAGATCGTGGAGTGTGTGCAACAGTTGACAGGCGTTGCTGGCGCCAATCAGGTGCCCAATGCACAACTGGCGATGGCGCAGAACATCGGCGGCAGCGGCGCCACGATCGTGACGCACATTCTGGGCGTCTAATCATCCTGGGCGTCTAGTCATTGCAAAATCGACTTTTGACGATCTTTTTGTATCTTTTGACGATCCTGATGAAGCCGCCTGCATTTTTCGCAGGCGGCTTTTGCTCTACAAAGCCAGGGCAAACATCAGGCAATTCCTCTACAGAACGCTTCAGAATTCCTGCCAAAAGCTATCAGCATTGCGCCACCCCGAGGCAGATAGGAATTGAGAGTCCAAACCGTCTACGCTAGGCGCCATACAATCGAGTGTGAAAATCGTTAGTTGATGATGCACGTTGTGAGAACACACGTTGTGAGAACACACGTTGTGAGAAACGACCAGAAGTCCCAGAAGTCGAGGTGTAATGAGTATGGCAATTCCTAATATGTGGCGCACGAAGAAACAGCGCTATAGTCTGCAGGGTGACGTCTGTCAACATTGTGAACGCGCCGTGTTTCCGCCGCGTGAGATTTGTCCGCATTGTCACAAGCCAATGCAGGGGATAGCAATCAAGGTTGCTCCCATCTTCGATTTTGCTGCGTTGATGGCGCCGGCGGCGCAACCGGCGGCAATGGTAGGAGATGATTAATGATTGGGCATCTGGCGGGTCAACGACCTGGCAGCGTCGCCGCATTGAGTGGGCGCGGCGAAATCTTTAGCTTTACGACGATGTATAATGTGCCGCAAGGCTACGAGGATCAGAAACCCTACACGGTGGCGCTGATCAAGTTGGACGAAGGGCCAATGGTCACGGCGCAGTTAACCGATGTGGACGCACACGAGATCAGGATTGGGATGCGCGTTGAGATGGTGACGCGCAAATTGCGCGAAGAAGGCGACGAGGGGCAGATCATCTACGGTTATAAATTCCGGCCTTTGCTTGTCGACCAGGCGCTCTCATAAATTTCCCCAAAATAGTGGCTTTTCTGCGGCGGTTGCAATTGGCAACCGCCGTTTTGTTTGCCGCGTCCGTGTAAGCTTTTCACATAAGGTGCGTTACAATAACGCCGCAACAGGCTACATCAGCGCTCTGTTCCAATGGATTAAGTTTCTGCACGGCGCGACTTCGCACCTGCCATATAAACCAACCGATGGGATGAAAGTACAAGCGAACCATGTATACCAATATCCAACCCAACCCGCCGCACGGCGTGGAAGATGAGGGCGAAATCTTCTTCCTGGCTGACGTGGCGCCGACCGGAGCACGGCGGCTTATCGTGCGCGGACAAGGCGCCGGCTTTAGCGGTGTGCGACACGGCGCCGACCTGATCTGCCCGCTGACGCCCGAAAACGCGCGTGCTTTGCAGGCGCGTCTACCCTGGCTCACGCCACAACCGCTGGGGGCGCAGCTTTCCTTTGGCTTTGGCGACCGCATCGGGCTGGCGACGCCTGGACACGTGGCGGCGCTGCGCGCGGCCGACCCGACCGGCAAGATTGCGCCGATCTTTGCGCAACAGTCGGTGCGCGAGAATGAGCGCCTGCACCGCGACCCAGACGCCGTGATGGTGGCCGCCATCTGGAGCGTCTTTGCCGAAGATTGGCGTCGTCCCTGGGGCGCCGACGCCGACCACGTTAAGGAACCGGCGCACGTGGCGCCCTTTGTTACAGCCGGTTACACCTTTTTCACCATCGACCCCAGTGATCATGTCGACAACGCTGCACAAACTGACGACCTGGCTACACTGCGCGCTAAATGCGCTGCACTGCCCTGGGACGTGCTGGAGACAACTTACGCTGCCCTGCGCGCCGACTATTGCGATCGCCCCATCGACCTGGGCGGCGCGGCGTTGCATTTCGACGAGGCGACTCTACTGCGTGCGCTGGCAAAATATGGGCGCGCGGTTATCCACACGCTGGCGATCACAGCAACGTTGCGCGCTGCATCCGGCGGGAAATCGTTCGATCTGGAGATGTCGGTGGATGAAACGGACACGCCCACCTCGGTGTACGAGCATTACTTCATCGCCAACGAGCTACTGCGTCGCAATGTGCCGGTGGTTAGTCTGGCGCCGCGTTTTGTGGGCAAATTCCAGAAGGGCGTCGATTACATGGGCGACCTGACTGAGTTCGAGACGGAACTGGCGCATCATGTTGCGGTAATGCGCGCCTTCGACCGCTACAAGCTGAGCATCCACACTGGCTCGGATAAGTTCACGATTTACCCGATTATCGCCCGTCATGCCGGTGCGCGCGTGCATGTCAAGACTGCCGGCACCAGCTATCTGGAGGCGCTGCGCATCGCCGCGCGGCGCGATCCTGCTCTCTTTCGCCAGGTGCTAGAGACAGGGCGTATGCACTACGCACACGATAAGAAGAGCTACTATCTCGATTGCCGGCCAGAGCATGTGCCGGCAGGGGATGCACTTTCTGACGCTGAATTGCCCGCCCTGCTCGACCAGTTCGACACGCGCCAGTTGCTGCATGTCACCTTTGGCTCCATCCTGAATGAGTATGGTGCAGCGCTGCGGGCGCTGCTGACCACTTACGCTGAGGACTATCGCGCCGCGCTGCAAAACCACTTCGCCCGCCACATCGCGCCATTTGTTGTGGCGTAGATGCGGGGCATACGGCGCTTACCGGCAGCCACCTTCCGGGAAACTCTTCGGCTTCCCGGAAGGTGGCCGACAGCCTAGGGGTTTGTCACCACAGGCAAGTAGAGCTGTGGCGTCACTGCCTCGACATCCTGATCGGCCATATCGTCGTAGTCATCGAAGGTGTTGCCGGCCGTAGGATCGTCCTGGGGCAGGACAGCGTTGAGCGAGGCCACACCGGCGCCATAACTGGCGTTGGTCAGGGCGACGCCATCCGTCACCTCGCCGGCAAAGCCGTGCGCCGAACCATCCCAGTAGAGGGTGAAGGTGCAGCTTGTTGTGGCGCCGAGGCTGCCCGGCGTACACACGAAGATGTCGGCGCCATCGCCAGAAACGCCGGTTACCGCGAACGCCCCCAATGTGGAGAGATAGACCTGGCTGGTTGCGCCATTGATCCAGATGCCGTTGACATCCTCATTGCTACTCGTGTCGAGCCCAACATCGGAGCCATCGAAGTAGAGCGCCCATGCACCACTGGTGGTTGCCCCCAGAGTTGTCGGGGTAAAGATCAGCAAATCTTCATCTACACCAGAAGCGCCAGTGACGCTGACGTTGCCCAGCGTGCTGATGACGATACGCCCATCGCTCAACAGGTCGAAGGCGTCGATGTCTTCGTCGGTCGTCGTCAGGCCAACATCGGAGCCATCGAAATACCAGGCGAATGTCCCCGCCGTATTCTGTCCCAGCGACGACGGTGTGAACCGCACAATGTCAGCGTCGTCGATCGCGCCTACATTCGGGATCGAGGTATCGCCAGCAATACTCAACAGGATGCTGCCATCGTCGAGCAGGTCAAACGCATCGACATCCTGGCTGCTGTTGGCGCCCAACCCCACATCAGAACCGTCGAAATAGAGTGTCCAGCTATTTGTGTTGGGATCGAAACGCAGGATATCCTCATCGCTGAAGGCAAAACCGACATTGCCATCCGTCGTCGAACTGACGTAGACGACGTTGGCGGCGCCGGGCGTCGGAGTGTTGGTCGGCGTTGCGGTTGGTGTGTTCGTCGGGGTGTTGGTCGGAGTTGGCGTACTGGTTGGCGTTGGCGTATTGGTAGGGGTAGCCGTGTGGGTAGGCGGTGGTGCGGCGCCAAATTCGCCATTAACAACCAGGGCAAAGGGCTGCGGCCCATTGGGCACATTGAAGCCACTCACCTGCACCGTCCACACACCGACGCCGCCCGCCTGCACGTAGACGTTTTCGACGTTGTTGACGCGGTCGGGGTTGCCACCCGCTTGTGACCAACCACCGCTGAAGAGATTCCCGCGATAGACGGCGCCGGTCGGCGAGGTGACCGTCAGATCAAGGTCATTCACCAGATTGACCGCCGCCGTTTCGGTGGAAGGATAGTCACTCCAGACCAGTGTCACCTTGAAAGGCCCGGCGGCATTGACGTTGTATTGATAGACGGCGCTGCCGCCGGTGTTGAGGCCGGTGGTATTGTCGACGTACTGCTGCGTCCCGTCCGTTGCCGCCGCCAGGTTAATGCGCCCCCACCCCTCATGCACGTTGGGAATCGGGAAGTCATTGTCGTTGACGCCGTCGTTGTTCTCATCCAGTAGGTCAACTGCGGTATTGATCAACGTGGCCTTGACCAACGCAGCGCTGGCGTTAAGCCCGTAGGCCTTTTGGTAGAAATCGCGCACCAGCGTCGCACCACCCGCTGCAATCGGGTTGGACATTGACGTGCCGCCAAAGTACTTGTAACCGTTCGTAAGCGGCAGCCCCCACCCGTCCGATTGGAATACACCGGTGCGCGGGTTTACCCCGGCGTCGTAACCCTGCTGATAGAGATCAGAATAGCCGGAAAGAATCCAGGCGCCCGGCGCTACAATGTCGGGCTTGATGCGCCCATCGTCGGTGGGACCACGACTGGAGAAAGGCGCCATCTGTTCAGCATTGCCGGCGGTGAGGTCATTGTTAAGCGGAGCGGCGGTGAAGCCCCAGCGCTGCCCCGCCGTGCCCAAATAATTCACGCCGCCCATGCTGGCGCAGGTCTGTCCCGACTGATATGCGTCGCTTGACGTGTAGGTCAGGCTGGCGTCACAGGGGAAGTTGTCGGAGCGGGCATTCTCGCTGGCGCCCACGGTGATAACATTTTTGGCGGTGGCTGGCGAGCCGATGGAGTCGTTGTCCACCACGCCATTGGCATTGGCGTCGGCGCCAGCGTTGCCCGCCGAAAAGGTGATGACCATGTCGCGATTGTTCCACACGAACTGGTCTGTCTGGGCGCTATTTGCCGTGTAGACGCCCGCCTGCGATGATCCCCACGAGTTGGAGTGAATGCGCGCACCGGCGTTGTACGCCTGTTGATAAAGCTGGTTGAGGTCGCTGGGCAGACCGGTCAGATAATAGCCATTGGTGTAACCATAGAGGATGCGGCAAATATTGGAGACGGTGACATAGTTCTCTATCGCCTGGAAAACAAGCCGTGCAGCAGGAGCGCCGCCTTTACCGATGTCATTCGGCCCCCCATCGCCCACCACCGAGAGTGCGACATGTGTGCCGTGACCACTGTCAACATCGATGGCGCCGTCATCCGTGATGGTCTGGAAACAGCCGCCTGCTACACCCGGCAAGTTGTAAATGTTAACGACGCGCGCCGCCGGGAGATCAGCATGCGCTGTTGCCGCTGTGCCGCCTCCCAGCCCGGTGTCCGCCACCGCCGCAATTTGCGTCGAACCATCATATCCCAATGCATTGGCGGTGTTTGTGCCGACGATGACGCCGGCGCCCGTCTCGTTGTGCTTCTCATAGAGCATGAAGTTGTCGATCCACGCCACATCCAGGACGCGGGCGACGGCAGCAAGCTGGGATGGCGCCGCAACGATAGTCACCGTATCGCCTGCTTGCGCCAACACCTGCACACCGGTGGCGGCAATCGCCTGTGCTGTCATCGCGGCGTCGGCGCCCGCTTCGACCCGTACGCGGTATAGATATTGGTCGCCTGTCGCCAGGTCGGGTGATAACTTGTAAGCCGGTTGAAACACGCCGACCCAGTTCACATGGGGCTGGCGTTGCAATTGCGCCGCCTGTTCGGGCGTCATACGCACCTTGAAGGCAAAGTCAGGCAAATATTCCAGCACCTGCGCGCCGGCAGCCGCAAGCTGCGCCGTCCACCCTGCCTGTACGGCGCCTTTGAACTGGACAATGTAGTAGCCTGCCTGGCCTGGTGCATAGCCAGCGATCGTCAACCCTTCCATGCCTGGCAGCGTTTCCTCAACGCCAGGGGTGAGTGTGCCGACGCGCAATTTGATGGTAGGCGTAGATGTCTGGGTGGTTGGCACGGCATGACCAACACTCTGCCCCGACGCCATAAACGACACAAATAGCAAGATGACAACCACGATTCTCAATTTTTTGTGCATGATGGCTTCTCCCGACATGAATGAATGGACAACCTCGAAATAGGCAATTCCTGCACCTGTGCGCAGTGCAGGCCGGAGCAGTTAGGTAGATGATTCTGATCGAAACGAAGAATAGAGACTGGAGCTTGTGCAGCGCAACAATGAACCAACGCTGGCGCAATTGACGCAACAGTATAGGGGCATCTGCCGCTACGTCAAATTGGGGAAATGGGGTCGGCCAATTAGCGTCGGCGCAGGTCACACGTTACACGCCATGCAGGGCGCTGCCGACAAATTCACGTCCCTCCGCTGCACAGATCATCTGGACAGCGTTGCGTCCAGAGGCGGCAGCTATTGACCGCTAGGTTAACTGTTTATCTTCCCGGAAGCTTTGGAGCTTCCGGGAAGATTGCGAGCAATATCACATGAAAACCTGGAAATTGATAATCCCATTATCACTCAATCTCATCATCTTCTCAATTTGATAACG
>DGFH01000203.1 GCA_002391565.1 Anaerolineales bacterium UBA3905 | reverse complement strand
CATCTGGCAGGGAGTGCGCTTGGGCAATGGATTCAGCGGCATTGGGGGGGCGAGCTGGATCGATTGTTGATTTTGGAAGAGCCACGCGCCGGCGCGTTGCCACAAGCGCGTATCGAAGGTCAGCTCCGCGGGTTGGAAGAAGTGATCGGCACGGTGCCACTTGACCGCCAGGTGCGCCTGAATAGTGGCAACACCTACGCCGCCAGCGAAGCCGCCACGGCAGAGGCGCTGCAGAATCTCCCTGGCGACCGCCGCATCGCCGTGATCTGCTTCAACGACGATGCGGCGTTGGGCGCGCTCCACGCCGCGCAACGTCTCGCCCGCACGCAGCATGTCGCCATCGTCGGGCAAGGCGCCGACCGGTTGATCCGGGAGGAATTACGGCGTCCGGGCACGCGCATCGTCGGTTCGACGGCGTTCATGCCCGAACGCTACGGTGAAAAGCTGGTCGGCCTGGCGCTGCGCATCCTGCGGGGGGAGCCGGCGCCGCCAGCTGTCTACATCGATCACATATTCATTGATCAGGACAACGTTGACGCCTATGTATCTACACGTCGAGAATAGCTCAACCCTTCGCTCCGCACAGATCATGCCTTCGCGGTCACTGCCAGAGTTGCCAGTGCAAGTTGATTGATCTCGATGTCACTGAGCGCGCGCGCGTAGACTGCCAGCCCACCGAGCAGACCGCGATACCAGTTGCCCATTTCGCCACTGCGATGCACGGCGCCCACCGTGAAATCCGCTTGCGCCGCAAAGAGCTTGCCAGGATAGGGGAAGGGATTGAGACCGGGATTCTCGTCACAACGTCCATTGAAGTAAGAACGCGCAAAGACGCCATCAAACGTGAAGCCCACCATACACCATTCCAGAAAGGGCACGGGTGTACGTCCGGCGCTGACATCCTCACAATAGCGCCTGCCGGCCGTTGGTCCGCCTGTGTGCGAAACATGCCCGCTGACGTTGTCGGGCGCGCCACCAGTGATGGTGATGTTCAGGAAGAGACAATACTGGCGCTGATTTTCGGTCTCATTCCAGATGCCAGCAATCGCCTCTGGCGACAACGGCCCGTCAGACGTGTCATTTTTCTGACGATAGCGATTGATCCAGGCCAACACAGTCACGGCGGAGTCATCACCGGTGCGGTGTAAGGCAGGGCATGCACGATGCGGAATTTCCAGCCAGGTGCGTCGCGACAGCCAGATCGACTGCGGCCCGAAAATGCCATCGCCGCTACGAAAAATTGGGCCGTTGCGTTCGTGCAGCCGGTAGCGCACCGCGCCTTTCGCCATCAGGTCTTCACCGGGCGCGCCCTGGAAATCCCAAAACGCAATCAAGTCGGGCAGGTCGAGCGGGGAAAGGGTTGACATGAGCGGCCTCCTGCAAAGCCAGACAAGCATAGAAGTTAGACTGTGAATGCATTGATCTTGTGCAAAGCTTCATGCCATCGCCGTCAACACTTTCTCCAGCCCTTCAAGCATCAGCTCAATTTCTTGATTACTCAATAGAGGATTGACATCCAGATGGATCGCTCGCCCCAATAGATCAAGTGTACGTGGGCAGGCGGCGGGTGAATAGTCCACCTCGGAACGCGCGTCGCGCCACGGTGACGCGGCAGGATGCCAGGTGCGCCGGTTCGTGATCGGCGTCCAGTGGACGTAGACGTGGTAATCGATGACATCAGGCTCATAAAGTCGCGCGGCGTCGATATTCTCTGCCTGCAGCGCCGCCGCCACGCGCCCGGCGACCTCCGCCGATTCCACATAGAAGATGAGTGCAATGGCCGTGTCGCCCGCAGCATCGTGCAAGGTGCGGAAGGTCACGCCACGGCGCGCTGCGATCTCAGCCATTCCTCCCCGGAGCATCTGCTTCTGCTGGCGCATGCGGGCGAGCAGCTGGTCGCGTTTGCGCAGCTGCACCTGCGCGACCGCTGCCAGCAATTCAGGCATGCGAAAATTGACGCCCCAGAGTATCTCCTCAGACGCAAAGTGATTGCGTCGCCCGCCAATCACGTCATGGTACATGACAGCGCGCTTCCAGATGGTTTCGTCATGCGTGATGACCATGCCGCCTTCGCCCGACGTGATAATCTTGTTGAATTGCAGGCTGAAACAGCCGACGTCCCCCCAGGCGCCCAGTGCACGCCCCTGGTAAGCGCCGCCGTTCGCCTGCGCAACGTCCTCGATCACCTTGAGATGATAGCGCTGCGCCAACGCCAGAAGCGTTTCCATGTCAGCCGGTGCGCCGCGCATGTGAACCGGCATGATCGCCTTGGTGCGCGGGGAAATGCGCTTCTCCACATCAGCCGGATCAAGGGTGAGCGATGCATCCACTTCGGCGACCACCGGGACAGCGCCGACCGCCAGCACTGCCGAGGCCGATGCGATCCAGGTATAGGCAGGCACGATCACTTCGTCACCTGGCCCAACGCCGATCCCTTGCAGGCCACAGATTAACGCCGCCGTGCCAGAAGTGACGCCCAGTGCATAGGGAACGCCAGCGCGGGCGGCAAAGTCGCGTTCCAGTTGCGCTACTTTGGATTCGCCAGGATTGGGGCCGTAATAGCGGAAGAGTCGCTTTGCCCGCAACGTTTCGAGCACAGCGGCTTCCTCTTCTGCGTCAATGCTGTTGCCGCCTGGGTACATCGGCGGCGGCGGTTGGGGACAGGCGGGACGGCCGCCATGGATGGCAAGGGTTGCACTCATGCGGTTTGCTCCTATAGATCAGTTCCACTGAAAGGCGATAGTCAAATAGCGTTCGCGCTGGTGGCGCAAATCATCGTAACTTGCTGCTGCGGCAGCGGGTGGGCGCACATCCGAGATCAGCGGACGCACTGTCAGGCGTCCACGCGCCATCAGATCAAAGACGGCGACGACATCGCGTGGCTGGCGGTCGCGCGGCAACAGAAAGGTCATCTCCCGGTCGAAGGCTGCCAGATAAGGGAAGACGTAGTCGTAGTCTGTGCTGCCCTGAATCACGAAGCGCGCCCCGCGCGGTTGTGGCGTATTGTCCCATGTCAACATCCTGCCTACGGGGATCAGCGCGCCGGCCAGGTTGGTTAGACCGGTGGCGTCCACCAAGACATCGGCGCCATCGGGCAGAAACCTGGCAAACCCATCTGCCAGCGGGTCTTCCACAACGAAGCCGCGTAATCCTAACTGCGCTGCCAGCTCCACGCGCGCCGGCAGCCGGTCAGCGACAATGACCTCGGCGCCGGTTGCAGCATGACAAAGCGCCGAAAGCAGACCAATTGGCCCCAACCCTACGACGGCCACCTTCTCGTGCGGTTGCGTTTGCGCCAGACGAACGCCATGATAAGCGATCGCCGCCAGCCGCCCAATCGCTGCGTCGAGCATGGAGACAGCGTCAGGGATAGGCGTCAGATCGTGTTCAGAAACGAGGGCGTGGCTTACGTGTCCACCCCAGGTCAGGTTGACGCTGGCGCGGCTGGTTCCTGTGCACCAGACGCGCGCGCCGACTTCGGTGTGGCAACCCGCGCCGACCGCCGCCACGCGCCCGGCCAGTGAATAGCCAGGGATGTAGGGATACGGGCTGGCTTCGGCAACCGTGCCCGCAAGACAGCGCAGCTCGGTGCCTGGGCTGATGCAGGTATACTCAGCCTGCACCAACACCTCACCGAAGCCGGGTGTGGGTAGCGTCACAGCGTCGATCACGACCTGTGAATTAGCGACAAACAAAACTGCCTGAGCGTGGATCATGTCTCACCTGTGATTGGCGATGTCGTTCTCTTGGAAGATGACAGCGGCCGACGGCACATCGCTGCGCACGGCGAATTCAAACTCGCGGTTGCGCCAGAGATGGTTATGGCGTATCACAATCTCCCGGCTGTCAGGATTTTCGATCCACACGCCGCCGCCCAGACCGCGCCGGCCATTGTCGAAGAAACAATTGCTGGCAACCACGACGCCGCGAATTGGCTGATGTTCGGCGTCGCCATACCAGCCAACCACAAATCCAGAATAACCATTGCTGAAAACGATATTGTCATGAATGTGAACATCTTCCAGCAGACCGCCTGACTCAGAGGCCACTGTGATGCCGTCCCCTGCGTTATGGTGGACAAGATTCTGATCGATCTCGATGGCACGGGTAAGCGTGTTCCAGGCGTCGATGTAGATGCCTAGCCGGTTGATGTATTCGACGTGATTGTGATGGACGCGCCCGTGCGACGAACCGTGCTTAATGTCGATCCCTTCGCCGCCCTGGCTGCCTGGCCCGCTGTGGTGCACGTGATTGTAGGCAACCTCAAAATCATCGACGCCGGCGAGGGTGATGCACTCCTGACCACCGTCATTACAGGCCAGCTCGACTTCATTGTCGACAACCTTCACGCAATGCGAACGCCAGACGCCGATGCCAGACGATAGCGTGTTGCGGGTGACATTGCCCACGACAACGATGTCGTTGCAATCTTTGACCAGGATGCCAGCAGTGTCGCGATGTGGCCCCGCATTGATCACCTGCAACCCCCGCACCTCGATGTGCGCGACGCCTTCCAGATGGAACAGCCCACCCAACTGGCGTGGGTGCCCGATATGCGCGCCGGGCCAATCATGGCCGGGTAGCGGTGTGCGTGGCGTGACTGGCGTGTGCGCTGGCAACTCAATCCCGGCGCCATCGATGATCACCTGCTCGCCAGGGAAGGCGGCATAACGGATCGGCTGCCCTGCACTACCACTGTGGCGCGGCATGACGCGTTCCCGATAGACGCCTCCCCGGATCAGCACCATCTGCCCTGCACGCAAGCTATCCGCCGCACGTTGAATCGTCCGCCAGGGGTCATCCCAAGAACCATGACCGGCGTCATTGCCTTCGGGTGCAACAAAGTAAACCTGATGTGATGCATGATGCATCTGCGCAGTTGTCATTGCCAACCCTCGCGCATCCTCTTCTCGCCCATAACTTGTCCTTTTGCGTCCTTCGCTATGCTCAAGTTGCCCTTTCCTTACCCTTTTACGGCGCCCAGCTTAATGCCGGTCACGAAGTAGCGTTGCAGGAAGGGGTAGATCAGCATGATCGGCACAGTGGCGACAAAGAT
>DGFH01000143.1 GCA_002391565.1 Anaerolineales bacterium UBA3905 | reverse complement strand
TCCGGCGCCGGGTTGTTGCCGTAGCGCTCCCACAGCGGAATCTGCGGCAGCAGCTCGTTGTAGGCAAGCGCGAGATCGCCGACGAGCGCCTTTTGTGCATCAATGTCGGCGCCTTTGGTCGAATCAGCAATCATTTGCCCCAGATCGACCTCGCCAAGTACATCGGTCTGCTGCACCATCGGGAAGGACATACCCTTCTGTGTTGGGTCGCCAAAGCCCGACATCGCCTGGTTGTACACGCGGAAATCAGTGTTGAACGCGTACTGGGGGTACGGGTTGCCAGCACCCCAATCGCGAATCGCCATCTGGAAATTACCAGCATTCACATCGATCGGTTGCTGCGTGAAGGTGACGCCACGGAAGGCGGTCTTGATGCCGAAGTCGGTCAACTGTTGCGCCAGGTTCTCGGCGGCGGCGGACCAGTCAGCAAACTCTGCAGGCGCGATCAATTCGAATTCCATGCGCTTGCCGGTTTCGTCCATCCAGATGCCGTCGCTGTCGCGCGTCCAACCCAGCCCGAGCAAGATTTCTTCGGCCTTGGCGCGGTCGAACTCATACTTGTTGAGCTTGGCGGCGACATCCTCGGTGAGCCAATTGGCAGCCAGATTATCGGAGAAGCCGGCCATATTGACGACGGCCTTACCCGAGTCGCCCAGTGAAACAACGCCATTCTCGTTGCGGTCGATGGCGTAGGCCAGCGCCTGGCGCACTTCCTTCTTGTCGAAGGGCGCCACTGCGTGGTTGAAGTACAGCGCCGGGCCGTTGTAGTTTGGTGCACGCAGGATGCGGTAGCCTAGATTGATAAACTCTTTTTCTGTCGCTGGTGGGAACCCGTGCGTGGCGTAATCGATATCGCCAGCCAGCACCAACGGCGTCACGACGGGCGTCTCACCGTTGTAGTTAACCAGGCGATCGAACTTGACCTTGTCCGCCATGAAGGAGGTCGGCACCTTGTTGATGATCATCTGCGACTCAGTAATGCTGGCAGGATCGATCTTGTACGGTCCCAGCACGACCATATCCTCAGGACGGAACTCATTGAATTGAGCCACCAGATCTTTCCATTCCTGATCCTCAAAAGTCTTGCCTGCGGCGACCAGGTCATTCACCTTCTGCGCCCACTCGCCATAGACCGATGAGGCATGAATGTAGCTTTCTCGCAGCAGACGGCGCGGCGCTACGGTGGAAGGATCGCGCAGGATGAAGTCGACAGTTGTATCGTCCACCGCCTTGACTTCTGCCAGGTGATCCTTCCAGGCCGCTGTATTCTGCAAGCGGTAGATGGCGAAGGTGTCGACAACGTCTTTGGACGTGTAGGCGCTGCCATCGCTCCAGACTGCCCCGGCAGGCAGCTTGACGCGCAGCGTCACATCATCCACCCATTCCCAAGACTCGCCAGCGAGCGGCATCCAGCTCTCATCCGCCCACATGTAGTAAAACAGCGGCGGTTCCATGAGCGACCAATAGGGGCCTAATGCGAAGCCGCCGGTGACAAAAGTATTGTTATGTCCTTTGGGCGGTACATCATACGGCCATGCAATGTGGAATTCAGCGCCACCGGCAGCCGGCGCGGCAGCTTCTCCGCCAGCGGCTGGCGCGGCGCCAGGTGCAGCAACCGGCGCCGCGCAGGCGGAAAGCGCCAGCGCCAGCACCATGAGGAGGGCAAACCATTTCATGTGTTTCATGCGTTGTCTCCTTGAACTTGAACTACAGAGCGAAAAAAGAACCAAAATTGAGTGTAACCATCCCGATTGGGTCGTTACCAGATGTGGACAAGCGTTTTGAATCTGCGTCGATTCCACTCCTTTCCAGCCTCAGCGCTGGCTCAGTCGCACGGCAACGCCGAGCGCCACCAAAAAGATCACTCCGATCAAAACCGTGAAGAGCGTGATCACGTGCTCGCCTGTGCCCGGCTCCACGACGAAGAGCAGCGGAATGCCGCCCACCAGCAGGAAGGAACCGATCAAGACGCCAGCACGCACAATCTCACTGTTCATCGGCTAGACCAACAACGATACATGTTCCTGCCTGCGCACTGGACACGCCACACGCCCGCCTTCAGGAATTGCCTCCAGCGGCGGCGCAGCCACATCACACTGCCCCGGCACGAAGTAGGGACAGCGCGGGTGAAAGGTGCAGCCCGGCGGCAACGCCAGCAGGCTGGGAATCTCCGCCCCACGCAGCTCGATCTGCCGCTTGTGCTGCGCCAGCTCCGGGTCGGCTTCGGGCACGGCGGAGAGCAGCGCCTGCGTGTACGGATGGCGCGGGTCGGTGATCAGCCGCTGCGTGGGTCCGTCTTCTACAATGCGCCCCAGATACATCACCGTGATACGCCCTTCCCACGCAAAGTATTTCGCCAGCGCCAGGTCATGCGTGATGAAGAGGAAGGTGACGTCGAACTCCTTCTTAAGCCGCGCCAGCATGGTCAGGATGCTCACGCGGATCGAGACATCGACCATCGACACTGCTTCGTCGGCGACGATGAACTTGGGATCGACGGTGAGGGCGCGCGCCACGGCCACGCGTTGGCGCTGCCCGCCGCTGAGCTGGTGCGGATATTTGGCGATCACATCGCGCGCCGGCGTCAGATCGACAACTTCAAGGATTTCCAACGCACGCGCTTCAGCCGCAGCGCGGTTTTTTGCCTTGTGGTGGCGCAGCAGCGGCGCCGTCAGAATGTCGCGAATCGTCTGCGTCGGGTTGAGCGACGAATAGGGGTCTTGATGGATGATCTGCACCGTCTGGCGATAGCGGCGAAAGGCGTCGCTGCTGAGCTGCTTGATATTCCTGCCCTCGAAGAGCACTTCGCCGGAGGTCGCCTCCAGCAAGCCGGCCACCATGCGCCCGGTTGTGCTCTTGCCACAGCCGCTTTCGCCCACCAGACAGACCGTTTCGCCTGGCTCAATTGCGAATGACACCGCATCGACGGCAGTCACTCGCTCTTTGCCCTTGCCAAATTGCTTGGTCAGATTGCGCACTTCGATGATCGGCGCCATCAGGCCACCTCCACATCGACTGCGATGACGTCGGTCAGGTTGAGCGCGCCGCGATGCAGCGGGTTGCGCTGCAGTTCCGCCTCGACCTCATGCCAGTGCCAGCACGCCGCCGTGTGACCAGGACTAACCTCCTCCAGCTCCGGCTCCTCCTGTTTGCAACGGTCGCTGGCAAAGGCGCAGCGCGGGTGAAACTTGCAGCCTTTGGGGAGATCGACCAGATCGGGCGGCGAACCAGGGATCGAGAACAATTGCTCGAAACCACCGGTCACCGTCGGCACGGCGCGGATCAAGCCCAACGTGTATGGGTGGCGCGGGCGGTAGAAAATATCGTCGGATGTGCCCAGCTCGACCACGCGACCGGCGTACATCGTCGCCACCCGATCCGCCAGCTCGGCGGCAATCGCCAGGTCGTGCGAGATGAAGATCATTGTGAAGTGCTGCTCTTCCTTCAACTCGCGCAGCAGCTTGATGATCGTGCGTTGGGTGATGATGTCGAGCGCTGTGGTGGGTTCGTCCAAAATCAGGATTTGCGGATTGAGCAGCAGCGCAAGCGCAATCAACACGCGCTGGCGCATGCCGCCGCTCAATTCGTGTGGGTAGGCGTCGATCACGCGCTTGGGGTCGAGTTGCACAAACTCAAGCAGTTCCACCAGTCGGCGCCGGACGGCTTCCTTGTCGTGCCAGCCGTGCGCCTTGGCCGTGTCGAGCGCCTGCGCCCACACCTTGAGCACCGGATTGAAGGCGTTGAGCGCAGCCTGAAAGACCATGGCGCACTCGCTCCAGCGAAACGCGCGCAGTTCGCCCGGCTTGAGCTGCAACACATTCACCTCGCGCCCATCGCGGCGATAGGTGATCACGCCGGGTGAAGTCTCCGCCGTGTCGGGCAGCAGCCGCACGATCGCCAGCCCCAACGTCGACTTGCCGGAGCCGCTTTCGCCAATCAACGCCAGGCTCTCGCCGGCGTGGAGGTCGATCGTCACCCCACGGATCGCGCGCACCTTGCCGCGCCGCGTGTTGTAGGCAACATGGACATTTTCCAACGACAATGGCGCCTGCCTATCATTTGCATCGCCAGTCTGCCAGTCGAGTTTGCTTTTTGCCATTCAGTCAACGATCCTTACTACGTGTTGCGTGGTTCGTATTTCGTTTTGCGTGTTGCGTGTTGTGTGGAAGGTGATCGCGGTTTGCATGTAACACGCAATACGTAACACGCCCTTACACCATGGTGCGCAGGCGCGGGTTGAACGCCAGTTCGAGCGAGCGCGTCATCGTAATCACCGAAAGCTGGAAGAGCGCAATCGCCAGGATCGGCATCATGATGCGCCACATCGCGTCGCGGAAAAAGATGGCGCCCTGCGTCCACGCCAGGCTGATCATGACGCCCCAGTTGCTGCTGGAGACCGGCACCAGCCCGAGCAGCACCAGACCAACCTGCGTGTAGACGGCGGCGGTCAGCGCCAGCGTGAAACTGATCACAATATAGGTCATCATGTTCGGCACTAGCTCGCGAAAGACGATGTGCCCGGTGCCCAGATCGAGCGCACGCGCCGCCTCGACAAAGTCGCGCTCCTTGAGGGAAAGCGCCTGCGAACGCACCGCGCGCAGCAGTGCGGGCCAGCTCAGCGCGCCCAAAAACAGGCCAAGATAGGTGATGTTGTCGAAGGTGATGAACGCCGCCAGCACCGCCAGCAGCGGAAACTGTGGAATCGTCAAAATAATGTCGGTGACGCCCATGATGCCGCCGTCGATCTTGCCGCCAGCAAAGGCCGCCAGCGTGCCAAAGGTCACGGCGATGAAGGTGGAAAGAAAGGCGGCGATGGCGGCGACGTAGATCACATCCTTGCCGCCATGCACGATCTGCGAGAAGATATCGCGCCCCTGGTGGTCGGTGCCGAACCAGTGCTCCGCCGAAGGTGGCTGATAGATCTGGTCGAGCTTGGTCTGCGTGTCAAGCGGGATGAAGAACGGCCCGATCAGACAGACGATCAGGATCGCAGTCGTTGCCAGAAAGCCGATGAAACCGGCTTTGTTGTAGGTCATCAGTTTGAGGGTCGTTGCCAACCAGTGCCAAACGCTCTGAATCACACCCATTGTCTATTCCACCTTGAAAGACTCTGTTACAACCAGCCCGCCGACTGATCGTGAATGACGCGGCTTTGGTGGAATTGTGCGGCTCAGATCAGCGCACTCCGCCGAATCCGCGAGTCGTGTTTTAGCCAACCTTGATGCGTGGGTCGAGCCAGCCGTACAGGAAGTCAGCCAGCAGATTCGCCAGGATCACCGATACTGTAATAATCAAAAACACGCCCTGCATCACAGGATAGTCGCGCTGGGCAATCGCGCCGCTCAAGACATAGCCGATGCCCTGGTACTGAAAAAGCGTCTCGATCAGGAACGAGCCGCCCACGACAAAGCCGATGGCAATCGTCAACTGGGTAAAGAGCGGCAGCGCCGCGTTGCGCCCCACATACGCGGTGGTGATGCGCCAATCCTTGAGGCCGCGCGCGCGCGCCACCGTCACAAAATCCTCGCCGAGCGTACCGACCGTGCTGCCCTTCATACTCAGCATCCAGGTGCCGACAGTGGTCAGTACATAAGTCAAGATGGGCAGAAAGGCGTGAAAGAGCGCATCCTGGAAGAAGGCCCACGAGAACGACGGCGTCACCCCGGGCGACATCGTGCCGCGCATCTGCGCAATCGGCAGCACTTTCCACTGCACACCAAGCCAGACCACCAACAAAATGCCGATCAGATAGTTCGGGATCGAACTGACAACCGAGGCGAAGATCGTAAGTGTATGATCGAGAATGCCCTCACGCCGATAGGCCATCATCAGTCCCAGCAAGATGCCGAGCGTGAAGCTGAAAATCAACCCAATGCCGACGCTAAAGATCGTCCACGGTAAGAAGCGGGCAATAATCGAAGAGACTGTAGTGCCAGGCGAGATCAGTGAGACGCCCAGATTGCCCTGCAACAGGTTGACGAGATAGTCGAGATACTGCTTCCACATCGGCGCGTCGAGGTCGATCGCAAAAAGCGCTGCCGCCTGCGAGCGCGCGTTCTCATAATCCATGCCCTGCGACTCGATCAAACGCGCAATGTATTGTTCCACCGGATTGCCCGGCAGCAGGCGGATCAGAAAGAAAATAATGGTGCTGACGACCCAGATTGTGAAAATCGCCTTTGCTATCCGACGCACATAGAAGTTTTGCGTTATGCGCCGCAGGGGGTGCGGCGCGCTTCTGGCCTGTGTATTGCTGAGGGTTTCCGGTGTGGTTGCAGATGTCGTCATAAGTTTGTCTTATCCATGTCAGCATGTCCAGGTTGTCATCAGCACGTCTCACCACCAGAACTATACCGGTACATACCAGCATAGCCCACAAAACAGGATGAACAAGACAAGGTGCGGACAGCGCTATCGCCATCTGTACAAGAGGTTTGAATTTGATTACGCTTGCCGATATCGGCAAGCG
>DGFH01000129.1:9623-19869 GCA_002391565.1 Anaerolineales bacterium UBA3905 | reverse complement strand
AAAATTCGGGATGACTCATGTTGCGAGCGATATCACGCGACAACCTAGAAATCAATAAATTGAATCTTGACACTGGTTATACATGACCCAAATGTCAAGACCACAGACTGAATTCGTGATCCTATGCTCGGCCCCACCGTCATCGGATCCTGTTTACAAGCAAGCAACTTTTCGCCCTATTGGTCATCTCTGAACTACTGGCAAGTCCGCTTTGTCGAAGCTGCAGTCAAGGCTCTTGGTCTCTATCCAGAAGTAGCTATCACCCACGAGTCCGTAGAGTGCCAGACCATCTTTGCTGCGGCCTACAGTCAAGAGTTCGTCCCCATTATCAATAATCCTTATGGGCAACTCGCCGTATGAGGAGAGCACAGCCTTTTCTATGTCCTTCACAACGCATATTCTATTGTTCAATCTTGCCATGAATCTGACGGGGTCTTGAGAATACTCGTTGTAGACACCAAGAACCACTATCGACCCCCAGAAGAGAACACTGAGTGCATATTCGATAGGTCTTGATGGTGACAACAGTATGCTCTTTAGACTCCATACATTCTTTGATGGCGGCAAAGAAAAACCCTGTGGCCAGATCGTGTTTGCGTCATATCTTGCGCCTTCGAGTCTTGCATTTTCTAACTTTGCGTCTTGCAGGTTGGCTCCTTCTAGCTTGGCATCCCGCAAATCGGCCGCCTCTAGATGGGCATCCCGCAAATCTGCCTCCCTCAGGTTCGTTCCACGCAATTTTGCGTGCTTCAGACTTGCGCCCTGTAAGTCAGCTTTGGAAAGATCTATGCCTGACAGATTGCGCCTAGCAAGATCGAACTCTCTGAATGTCAGTTTCTTCCGGGAAGCAAGCCATTTGGCGGAATTCTTTCCGCTATTCATTACCAGCAGGTACTGTTCGTCTCGTGTCTCTTGTGTTCTTGCATAGATGTTGATGTCCCGGCCCGCAAAGTTCCCTTCCCCTGTACTTACGAGCGAATCCGCCGTCGCGATCCAGGGTTGCTTTGTGAGATCCTGCAGCTGCGGATTGCCTGGATTCTGACGGAGTGCAGCGTCGATCATCTCTCGAAGGCGACCTTGGCGATCCGCCCATGCAATCAGTTCGAGAGTAATTGCCGCAAGATTCTGGCCTAAGGTGATCTCATCGAGATTCGCATTGAGATGGATCCTCACAAACAGGCGCAATTCACCAGTGTCGAAGGCGTCGAGGAAGGCTCGATGGATTTGAGCAAAGTGCTCGCTGTTCAGAGACATGGTCCGTGTTACTCAGCCTTGATTCAAGTGTAGAGAAGGCTTCACACAAATTTCGCCAGTTCGCAAGATATGTGTTGCGCGACGCTCACACTCCGGAAGCAAGCGCCATCTGCGCCTTCAGTGACTCAATCTCCCGCTGTTGCGCCTGAACTACGCGCGTGAGTACAGAGAGTATCCCATCCAGGTAAATGCCCTTATGATCGTCACTTGCAACCGTATCAGGGGTTTCCTCGGCGATGAAACCAAAGAAGCGACGGTGCTCATTACCGATTGTGGAAAACTCGGTTGGCTGTAGCGATAACAAGGTCTCCTTTGCTTTTTCTGCGTCCAGGACGGCAATGTTGTCTTTGAGATCGCGAGACGATCCGGCGGTGAACCCATTCACCCGGCACTGTTTCCAGTCAAAGTTGTGATTCACCTCAAGTAAGT
Organism: Anaerolineales bacterium UBA3905; assembly: GCA_002391565.1. Lineage (GTDB taxonomy): Bacteria > Chloroflexota > Anaerolineae > Caldilineales > Caldilineaceae > Caldilinea. Next base: position 18,186 of record DGFH01000129.1, on the reverse strand, counting down.
CCGGCCAGGCAACCAGTGCGCGCCGCTCAGGCCCCCGATCACCGGAGCCTCCAATCAAGAAGTCCGAGCACCGCACACGCGCCGAGTGAGTGGGCGCCACATCCAACCCACTCAACTGTCCGTTGATCTTACCGGCGATCGACAGGCTGCCAGCTACGCCGAGATCTCCGTTCACCTGTGTATTGGAGCCAATCACCGTTCCGGCCCAATCCGGCCCAAAATTCACAACCAGGTTGGCGCCATTGTCCACGAGGGCGCGCCCCTGATCTGCTGCGTTGCGCTTCTTGCCTCGCTGTGAGTGCCCCAAAAACAGATCGTGGGCGCGCACATACGCAAACAAGTGTTCCGATGTGTCCAGGCTCACCAGCTTTCCGCCGATGCCTCCCTCCACGTTGAGTCGCTCTGCGATCGTTGTGGCGGTGGCGGGCGAAGTTGTCACGGAAAGGTCGTATACTTTCAGATCCCTGCCTTCATTCTTGATTCGAAACCTGCTGGCTTTGTCAACAATCAGCCATTGGCTGCCAGCCGCCTCGATCTCTATGCGGGCGTCAGGGGTGAGGTTGAGACGACCACGGAGCTGGCCAAATAGATGCTCGGACATTGTGCCCGTATCCAACTCCGCAGCGAGCCGTGGGTTGAGACTCATAATGGGCATAGGAGGTCTTTTTGCGACATATTTATCGTTCAACAATATATCGCCTTCAACGATCGTCTCCGCCTGCATCCGCTGAGTCTGCAATGAGGCGGATCTCAGCGCACCGTCAATGACGGCTCCCCCTTTGACTTCCAACGCCAGGGTCTGAAGCAGCGCATCCTTGTCGACAAGCGCCATCTCCAGCGTAGCGATGCGCTCGGTAAGCGTGCGTTCCAATTCTTCGATCCTGGCAAGCAGGGTCTCAATCAGGGTAGTCTCAGTGGTGGTCGTGGCGGCAGTCATTGGGATGGCTCTCCTTTGCCAGTCAATCGTTGGTTGTACACCAGGCGCTTTACGCAAAATACTTGTAGAGCAAACGCACCTTCACCTGTTCGAACTCGCTCATGCCCTCAGCCAGAAGGCGGATCACCAGCGTGCCTGAGAGCGGCATCCCCTGGACACTGAGCAGTTCGGGATCGCCTTCAAGTTTGGCGAAGTCCACACGTCGTTGCAGATAGCTCAAGGGGTCGTCGGTGTCGCGAATGAAATGGAAACGTCCGCCAAGCTGTGCGCTGGTGCGTGGGCGGAAGAGACGCACCTCACGCGGAGAATACCAGACGTCGCCCAGATGTTCGACAAACATCGTATATTCATTGTCGCTCAGCAGTCGCCCGGTGTTACGGTCATGGAGTGTCAGGAAAAGACCCACCATGCGCCCAGTACGCGCTGCCTGGCTGGGTATCCTCTCCAATGCGCGGTCGGGCAGCGCCGAACGAGCATTCGTCTGGGGTCGAAGATGCTGAATGCGCCGCACCTCCAGTTCCTGCTTGTTGTCCGCCATCCTGACATCGAAGCCGATCGCTTCCCTGGGTTCAATGCTCCAGGTCAGCACCGGCGTGTCCGCCCCGTCGATGCGGGCGTGGGAGACCACATCCACCGGCTCGCCAGCAGGGGTGGCCGCATAGACCAGCCAACGTACAGGTTTGCCGCTGGCTCTGGATTCCACCTTTACCCGCATGTCCGCAGCCAGTTGTACGCCGTTCTCGGCAAAAATGCGGCGCCAGGACTCTGCCAGCGGCGCCACTGTATTGTCGGCGGGGAGGAGGGCAGCGAGTCCGGTGCTGACGCGAACCAGCAATGGGCTTTCATCCTCTTGCGGCCCGATGACGATGCGTAAACCGGTGGGACTTGCCAGCGCCGCGATCTGCTCTGGCGTCAACTCCCACTGAAGCGGCTCAGGCGTCTTTTGCTGTGCGATGCCAGCGGACGTAAAGCTGTCAGTGACAGCCTGGCGCCACTCGCGAAAGACGTCGCTCCAGGTTGCGCTCTGATTAGCGCCTGCCGAAAGCAAGTCGGGGCGCGCCAGCAACGGAATCTTGTCTTCAGATGCATCGATGGAGCGATAGAAGCGCACAAGTTCGCGGTACGCCTGCATTGCCCGTTCCAGGTTGCGCACGTGACGAGTGCGCGCCTGGGCAAGCTCTGCTGCAGCGATGTCGAGGATCGGCAGCGCCGGTGCGGCCAGGAATGTCCGGATGCGCCCCGCTTCGCTCCCGCGCCGCAAGGCTGCCTGCAGGTAGGCGCGCCGCGCCTCAAGGGCGGCTCGCGCGGCGGTGATGCGCGCCTGCGCCGCCCTTGCCCGCGCCGCCGCCGCTTGGGTCGATTGCGCTTTCGCCTCGGCGATCTTCTCCTGGCTCAGTCGCCCCAATGTCGCCGCCTGGTTCATCAGCGACGCCTTTTCGACGCCGAGCGCGTTCTGCTGTTGGCGCAGTCGCGCATCGGCCACGAGCTGCTCAGCGATCATTACCCCAATCTCCGCTTTCGCCAGTTGATCCTGGTTGATGCCCAATTCGAGCGCCAGCCCCTGTAGCGTCAACTCCTGGCTCTGCAGTTCCTGCTGGAGCGCGTCCAGCTTGCTGTACAGGGCGTCGCGTTCCTGGCTGTGACCCGGCTCGCTCTTGAGAAATGGCAAGACGTTCTGCTCGAAGGTGCTCTGCGCCTTTTCGAGATAAGCAACCTGCATCCTGGCTGCCTCAAGCGGCGTCTTGACCTGCTCGGCGCCCGACGGCATCGCCTCCATCTCGGTCAGATGTGTATCCAGCCGTCCCTGCCATTCCTTGAGCAGTTCCTGAATCTTGGCGCGGCGCGTTGCAGGGTCAAGCAGCACAGAGCGAATGTTTGCCTCAACCTGGGCGCGCATCTCTGGGTTCGGGAAGAGGTCAGCCAACAGTTGTTTTGCCTGCGCCTGCACCTTGTCCGCCGACCAGGTCAGCCCCAGCGCCTGGGTGTCCTTGATGAACTGCGTCAGAAGCACCTGTCGATGGCTGTACACCTTGTCGACCATGGTAGAGAGGATCAGCGTGCTCCAGCGTTCGACGGCGTCGTGCTGGCCGGCGCCGGTGGTCAGTGCGTCCATGTCGCGACCGACCGCGCGTCCCAACGCCACAATCTGTTCGATATTCTTCCTGGTTCCACCAAAGACTTCATCGAACAAAGTCTTTTCGAGCGCACGTCGGAGCTGGTCGAAAGAGTCGAACCGCGCAGCATCCTTGAGGATGGTGCCAAGACCGCCGGCGTCGTCATAGCGATCACGCAGATCGCCGAGTTCGCTGCGCAGGTTCTGATAGGTCTTCTGCGCCAACTCCGCCAGCCCTGAGACCTCTTCAATGCCAAAAACGTAGAACGCCTCCTTGAAGACGCCCTCATCGAAGAGGCGTGGCAGGTCGTCGAAGACCGGCGCAAGTTTGGCGTCCACGGTCTTCAGCAAGGAGTCGATTTCGGCAATCCCCTTCTTGCCCAATGTGTTGAGTTCTTTTTCCAGGTCGAGTCCCGCGGCGCCGGCGACTGTAAAGGCGTTGTCGACAAGGCCAAGCAGGATCGTGCCGATCGGTTTACCTTCGATCATACCGGCGCCGATTTCGCCCAGCGCCTCGCCCAAGGCGGCGCCCAACGCAGCGCCGGCAGGCCCGCCCAGCACGGCGCCCACCACCGTGCCAATGACTTTGCAGACGCCCTTGACGATTTTGGCAAAGAGACCGCGCTTCTTGCGCCGTCGCTCTTTGGCCTCTTCTTCGGCCAATTCCTTGTTGGCTTCGTCAAGCGCTTCCGCCAGTTTTTGGCTTAGCGTGCCTTCGACCTGGATCGCCATAGCGGCAATTTGCCCGTTGGCCCGATGCACAGCGCCGTTTGCCAGCTTCACCTCGATCTGGTATTTGCCTTCCGGGTCCTGCACCTGTCCGTTCACGACCGGCGCACCCAACATCATGCGCACCATTTCGATTTCTTCCTGGATGCGGCCGCGTGCAATGCTTGCTTTTTCCAGTTCGATCTCGGCTTGCTGTATGCGCTTACTGGCAATTGCTTTATCGATCTCGACTTGATCCACGCCAAGTTCGCCGCGTTTGATCGCCAGGGCGCCGATCTCCGTTTCCAGCGCCGCCGTCTGCTGGTCGAGCCGGCTGATCTCCTCCAACGCCTGCTGCCGGCTCAACTCGAGCCTGGCGGCGGCATAGATCAGGTCAGCCGCCGCCACCTCGAATTCGGCGGCCACCGATTCGTGCTGCGCAACGTCCAGTTCCGCCTCCGCCTCGCGCACCTCCGCCAACGCCGCCTCGATCTGTTCGCGGAAATCCGTTGTGTTGAGCAGCAGCGGCTGGCGCAGCAAGGTTTTGATTTCGGCGCTCCACGCGTTGTTTGCCTGTTCTTTCAAGGCATCCGCGTACATCTTTTCAGCCTTGGCGAGTTCATCGCAGGCGGATTCCAGGCGTTCACGCGCAACCTTCCAAGACAACTCAGGGAACTCGCCCTCATAGCGCCCGTCGATATCCCAAAGCCAGCGATCGCTGTACTGCAATATGCTACTACTTCTGTTTGGCGGATCGATGGGCGGCAAAGGTGGCACTGCACCATCCAGCGCCGCAGCCTCCATCAGTGCGGTCGTGCGTGCGCCGGTGGCGCGCGTATCCACCCAGTTCAGGAGAAGTAGGGGTGGAATCGCAATGGATCCTGAATCGGCTGCCTGTTGCGGTGCATAATCCGCGTCCGTCGGATCAGGTATGCCGACGACGGTATGCGTCGACCAGAAACCAGTGTTCCACCAGGGTGAGAGGGGAGTTTCGCTCAGGGGGGTGTCATATTCGATCAGCGCATCACCGCTGAAGACAGCACGCAGCGCGCCGCGCAGTTTCCACAGCGGCTCCACTTCGTGGCGGCGCAGCGGGCGCGCCAGCAACCGGCGCTGACGCTCGACCTGATCTAGTTGGATACGCATCAACGCCAGCAGCAGTAGCCTGGCCGGCAGGTCGTTGACAAAAGGCGCCAGCGACGCACGTGGCGCATCGACAAATCGCTTGACGAGCGCCGCCAGCTCATTTCCTACGTCGCCGCCTGCTGGCAACCACCCCGACTGGGCAACTAGCGCCGGAGCAATAATGCCAACGGCGCGCGCTCGGTTGTAGCGGAGCAAATCGGCCGCCACATATGCAAGCGGCAGCGCAGAGCAGCGCTGGTTGTTTTCCGAACGCAGCCGGGTAAGCGCATGGCGGCTCAGTGCGGCGAGGTCGATGCAGCTCATGCGCTTGCCCTGCTCATCGACGCCAGCCACAAGTCGGTTCACCCCGGCGGCAAGCACCGGATCATCTGTCGTTTCCGCCATGCGTGCCAGCAAGATGACTCCCTGCATACCAGCGCGTGTTGTCCATGCGTCCTCACCGGCCAGCGCCAGCGATACCCAGCGTAAGAAAATGGATTTCTGTTGGCGCCCGCCGCCCAACGGCGCAAATGCCACGGACAGACCATGACCGGAGGCAAGCAGAGTGATGCCCAGTTCGATGCGCGCGGCGGCGAGAATGCTTGCAAGTAAAGGTGGCTGTGGCTCCGCCAGCAGTTCTTCTAGCCTGGCAAGCAGCACAGCCGATCTCGATTCAGGCTGCCCTAGCAGAGTCGCCGCGGCGAGCCCTGTGCGCGCTGTCTCGATGACGCCTGGGGGAATATGATCTGAAGGTGGCGGCGCCTCTGATATGAGCCAGGGTGGCAAGGCAGCCCACAATCGGTCGCTCTCTTTTGCTCCATCCTCCGAATCAGTTGTCCTGCCGCGCAGGCCATCCCAGGAGTCAAGTTCGCCCCATGCCTGCAATACTGCAGCCAGGCTGGTCGGGTCTATACCGGTTGGAATAGGATTGTTGACGGCTCGACGCCAAATCTTCTGTTCCGACCATGAAGCCTCTTGGGGGTACAGCTTTGAGAAAAACGGCAACTGTGCGTACTCGTGCAGCAGCGCCGTCCGCACAAGCCGATGGTGGTTGTTTGTCATAGCGCCAGATTGGGCGGCTGTCACCGCCTGTCTGGAAGCCATGACAGCGGTGTCCGGCGAGGGCTGCGAACCCGTGCCATCGCTTTCCAGCAATGCGGCCTTCACCAGTGGACTGGATACGACATTCATTACTGCAGCGCGAGCCTGGCGTGCAGTAAGGATCACTGGTTGGAGTTGCGCCGTCTGTTTGCGCAGGTCGGCCTCTGCCTGGTGCATGCCCTGGAGCACGTTGAAATACGCAGTGTCCAGATAACTGCTCGCTGCGCGTTGGTCTGGCAGCGAGACCAACGCCACGGCATCCATGACTGGGTTGAATCGGTTTGTCGATAGTTCGACATCGGCAGCTGCCAAAGCAGTGCTGGCAGCGGCAAGCTGGCTCTGCATCCGCGCCAATGCACGGCTGCGCAGGTATGCTGCGACTCGCGTCTCGTGCCACAACGGGCCGGCTTCGAGAAGTCTGGTGACGTTCGCCACCTGCCTGTCGGAGTCGCCGGGACGTAACGGGGTGCCTTCGCAGAGTGCAACGATGCGCTCTAGGACCGTCTCGACGCATTTCACCCAACGCTCGTCGCCGGTGATCTTGCCGGGTTCGATGATAACACCATATCGTCTGGCAACGGTCAGCACTGTTGCGGCTGCGGCAAGGGTGGATTCAACCGCGACATTGCCCGAGGGCGCAACCACGCCACTGGTTGTCAGCCAGCGCACAACTGTCAGTGCAAAAACCCCTATCTTTGGCGTTTTCTCTATGTTTATCAACGCCTTTTGGACACCCAACAGAACCAGAGGATGGAAGATTGGCGGATTCCCACCGACGACAGATGCTCGAAATAGCCCCAGGTCGTCGCCTGCGGCAACATCTACGATATTGGTTTGGTCTGCATAATGCTTGACGACTTGTTCGCTCCAACGCTCCACCCAGGATGCAGTGCTGCGCCAGTTGGTTGGGAGATTGGCGCCTGCGGTCGAAGCCACCAGCGCAGCATTGCCGAATGTTGTCCCTCTCTGAAGCTGAAGAATGCGCGGTGCTACAAACAAATGCCACAGATATGCGTGCGTCCACCGGTGTTGGGCGATCAGTTCACTTTCAACACGCTGCGCCAGGTCGAGAACATCGGGCACTGCTGCGTTGACTTCGTCCATTATGCGCAAAAAATCGGTGGCGCGCAGGCGCCACCGATTCCCATGGTCGAGCCGCATCAAGCCAAGCAGCGTCGCCGTGTCGTTCTTCATCCATGCATTGCGGACATCTGTACTTAGGTTTTGGGGCATACATACTGCCCTTCCCGAGGCAGCGGGAATCAAGTAGACGCAGCAGAAATTGCCAGATATTATCATACTGATCTACTGTTTGCAATAGCCAATTTTTCCCTCAAACAGTGTGCCCCAAACTTTTGGCGGGAAGCGTGCGCTGCGCTGGTCAACGCGACCTCGTCGCCGCGGCACCTTTTGACGAATGCTACGCACGCACCGAGGATATGGGCCGACCCTTTCCAGATAGGTGTCAGAGTGTCTAGGGGGAGCGGCAGGTAAAGAAATCATCGTACGATTTTCAATGGTTCGGTCCCACAGCATTCATGTCAACACCAGCCCCAATGCACCGATTCAAGGGCATAACGACGCCGCATTGAACCTTCATCTACGCATACGCACTTCCAGACAACTGCTGTTTGTTGTTGCTGTCTGGAAGTGCGTAGACAGGCATTCAGCATGCCAAGCATCCATCATTGATAGTTAACGCGCACAGCAATCCAATCCAGCGAGAAATCACGCGCCGTGGCGTTCGTTCCCGAGGCGACGTTGATCACCCGCACACGGAAACTTGTGTTAGCGAAATTCGCCGTTGTCCAGCTTCGCCCCCACGCGTCCGCCGCGCCGCCGAGTACATAGGTCGCTTCGCTGGTGGTGAGCGTCGGCGTCTGCTTGGCTGCCGTCCAGGTGACGCCGCCATCCCACGAAAGCTGTACGCACATGCGCGGCGCGTTGGAACCGACCGCGTCGACAAAGGCGTCGAGCCGCACTTCGATGCCCGTCACCGTCACGCCGCCCGGCAGGTTGACGTTGTAGTTGTAGAAGAGATGTTTGTCCTTGCTGGTGGCCGTGCACGACGAGTTGTTGTTCGTGCCGCTGTTGACATCCTGCGCGACGCCGCCGCCGTCGGCATAGGCATTGGTGGGATTGGTCTGGAAGCCGTTGTTGTCGCCGGCGCTGCTGGTTTGGGCGGCGTTGGCGCTGGGGCTGAGAAAGCCCGTATTGCCCACCGCCGGTGTATTCGTTGGCGTCGGCGTGTTGGTGGGCGTGGGGGTGAAGGTCGGCGTCGGCGTTGGGCCGTTGCTCGTGACCCACAGAAAGACCGCCGAGAGCACGCCCCAGTTGCCGTTGGCATCCTGACCTTCGACAAAGATCGTATGGCGTCCTGGCGCCAGCGCACTGGTGTCGATGACGGCGCTGACATTTTCGACAGAGGCGTTGAAGGCGCCGTCGCTGGCGTTCATGGCGATGGGTGCGCCGCCCGCCCACGACGGCGCGTCGATTGTGTAGCGACCGGCCGCGATATTCTGCACCGGCTCCGCGCCCCAACCATTGCTGTTGTAGCGCGTGTCGTCCAGGGTGGCGCT
>DGFH01000129.1:0-9434 GCA_002391565.1 Anaerolineales bacterium UBA3905 | reverse complement strand
TAGTAGAGCGCCGGCATGTTCTTGGGGATGATGTCTGAGGTAAAGAACGAACACGCCTGGAAGAAGGCGGTGCCCAGTTCGAAGGTGTAGCTGGCGGTGCCAAACTGACCATAAGTGTAGTCATCCGTGGTGCCCGACGTCGCGTAGAGACAGGTAGGCCCGTTGCACACCTGGTAGCCGTTGAAATAGCCGAACTTGCGACCGAGCGTCTGCAGTTGCGTGGAATTGGGCGCCGGCGTGGTCGTCCATCCCCAGGGATAGAGCACGAGCTGGCTGTAGCTGTGCAGCGTGATGAAGACATCCTGTGCGGTCGCTGGCGCAGCATCCGTATCGTTGGGGCCGCGCTGGTCGAGCAGGATCGAGCTGGCGTAGTTTTGCACGACCTGCGTCTCCGGCTCCGAGGCGGCGGAGGGGCCGCGATAGGTCTCGTTGCAGGCGACGCCGCTGCTGCCGCCCGTGTTCCACTTGAAACTGCTGTTGCGATTGAGATCGACGCCCCACGAGCTGGAGTTGTTGCAGCCGTCGTCGTTGTCGGTGTTCTTGCGCCACAGCGCGCCGGCTTCGGCTTTCTTGCGGCCATCCGGGTTGACCTGCGGAATGATATGAATCTCGAAGTAGTCGAGCAGCCAGGTGGCGTCGGGGTCGACATTGTATTTGGCGATCAGGTCTTCGGCAAAGCGCGTTGCCAGCTCTGCAGTCGTGTATTCGCGGGCGTGAATGGCTGCGATCAACAGAAATTTCGGCTTGGGGCCAGGGATAGCGCTGTTGGTCAACTTCAAAGCAAAGACATCGTAGCCGGCCGCGCCGCCGGGCGTCACCTTCTCCCAACTGTCGCCGATGTCGGTCCACGCCGCCAGTTGTGGATTGGCGGCGGCTAATGCTGACAGAGTGCTATAGGTCTCCTCGACGGTGCGGTAGCAGGCATAGCCAGGGATGGCGGCGATGGCCTGCGCATCGGCGGCGGACGCCTGCTGCACCAACGCAAGATCGGTGGTCAGTTGCGCAGTGCCCGCCTCGTCAATCGTCACCAGCCGCCCTTCGGTGAGCAGGCGCTGGTATTGCTCCGGCGAAACCACTGCTTCGACGCAGCTGGCGCCACAGCTCGCCTCCAGCACATCGAACTCAGCGAGAAAATACTCCAATTCTTCATGCGAATGGTATGTGAGATGCACCAGGATGTGCGATGGCAAACCCTCCATCTGTCCGCCGCCGACAATCGCTGGGAGGAACACTCTTGGCTCCATCGCGCCAGGCTCATCCGGCGCATCCTGGGCGTACAGCCTCCCTAACTGACTCAATCCAGCCATCACCAACAGAATGATCAGCACAAGACGAAATCTGAGCATGAGACCCTCCTTTGTTGCAGGACAATTGCGCGCTGCGGACCGGTTTGCACGGCAGCCTGTTTGGGACGCCGTGCGGGGAGAATCGAGATCGTAGTCTGTGGATGTCAGCCTGTCAAGTGGGTTTTATAATGTAGGCGGCTATTCATCAACCTGACAGGAGAAACTCCAGCAGCGCCGCGTTGACCACGGCGGGCGCCTCCATGTTCGCCATGTGACCGGCGCCAGACACGACCAGCGTGCGGACATCAGGGGCGCGCTGGCCGATGGTAGCGGCGATGTGCTGAAAGTCGGGCAGGTCGTGCTCGCCTACGATGACCAGGATGGGCATAGTCAATGTGTGCAGGCGGCCCAGGGCAGGCGGCTGGAGAGACTGTTCGGGGTTGCGATTCACGAAGTGCCAGCCGGAATAATCCTCGATGATTTGCGTGAGGCGGGCGGCGACCTCCGGCTGGCGCATGGCTGGCGCAAAGAGCGGGTGCGCCAGCCATGATGCCTTCGCCGCCGGGATGCCGCCGCGTTTTGCCTCCTGCCAGACCAGCGCATCACGCGCCGAACCTGCCTCAGACCAGACATGGCCGCCCAGGATGGTGTCGATCAGCGCCAGGCGGCGGGTGCGTTGGGGATAGCTCAGAGCAAAATCGAGCGCCACGCCGCCGCCTTTGGAGAGCGCCACCAACGTCGCCTGCTCGATGCCCAGTTGGTCGAGCAAACCGCGCAAGTCTTCGACATGGGAGTAAGGCGCCGCCGGCAGCGAGGAACGGCCAAAGCCGCGCAGGTCGTAACGGATGACGCGGCAGCACTGCGCCAGCGCCAGGAACTGGTCATCCCACATGCGCGTGTCCAGCGTAAAGCCGTGAAGCAGCACAACCGCCGAGCCGGCGCCGGCTTCCTCGTAGTACAGACGTGCGCTATTCGTTTCGATAAACATGCTTGCTTTCCTCTTTCTTCATTTACAAGAGCGCGCGATGAAAGGTCATGGATAGAAACGCACTCAAGCAGCAGCGATTTCTGCAGGAGACATGGCTTCGCCAATGGCCCAGGCTCGCTGGAATGTCTCTCTGTCGAGTTGCTGCTTCACTGCCGTCACCAAATGCGCATTGCGCTGCTGATCGCCCATCGACATGACTGAGCCGACGCTCTGACGCAGCGCGGCAGCTGCGCCCCAGAGTTGCGCCGCCTCTAGCGGGCGAGCGGTAAGAGCCGCCACTTCGCCCAGACCCTCCAACGCCCAGGCCATGCCAGCCCAATCCTCTTGCTCGCAACGCAACTGTAGACTTTTGCGAAAATAAGTGGATGCCTGGGTATAATCGCCCAACATCTGGTAGGCCAGCCCCAGGTTGCGAAAGCTCCACGGCCCGCCGCGACTCTGTGGGTTGCGTTGGCGATCTAACGTCAGCCCCTCTTGCAAGAGAGCAATGGCTTCGGTGGGACGACCGCCGGCCAGCGCACACTGGGCCAGCAGGTTCAGCGCAGCAATGCTCATGCCGATGTCGCCTAACCGCCGGGCAAAAGTTAACTGTTGAGTCGCCCAGCGCTCGCAAGCTGCAAAATCATTGCGCTCGCCGGCCAGGTCAGCCAGCTTGCTTAGCGAGATGGCGATCAACCATGCATCGTCCAGCGCATAGGCCTGGTTGAGGGCTTCTGTCAATAGTTCGGCGGCGCGGGTGTAGTCGCCTTGCTCAACGGCAATTGAACCCAGTTCTTGCAGCGCCCGCGCCGCCCCGCGGCGGTCTGCAGCCCTGCGCCAGAGCGCCAGGCTTTGTTCAAGTCGTCGCTGGGCAAGCGTCAGATTGCGCGTCATGCTGCTGACGCGTAACAATAATTGAGCAGCCAACGCGCAATCTTCTGGCGTTCTCTGCTCCGGTCTTACGTCTTCTTCGTCGATGACGACCTCCAGCGCCTTTTGCAGCCAATCGCTGCCCTCACGCCACTGCTGAAGCATGTACCAGAAGCGCCCTAAGTCTGCGGTCAGTCTCGCAGCAGAGCGCCGGTCGTCGATTGATGCGCCCTGTTCCGTCAACCCCCAGGTGAGCGCCGTCCGCAAGTTGTCCTGCTCACGGTCGAAGATGGCCAGGGCTGTCGCCTGGGCAGCCCCGCGCGATTGCGCCTCCAGCCGCTCGGCCACTGCGCAAAAGTAGCGCAGATGATGGCTGCGCATCTCCTTTGCTTCGTCAGCAGTCAGCTTGGTAGTCAGGTATTGGCGCACCGGCTCCAACAGGCGATAACGCACATCGCTGGTGGACAGGTGATCAACCACCACTAGCGACTTGTTGACGACTTGTTGAAGCAAGGGCAGCACAGCCTTTTCAGGTAGTGTCGGTTCTCCGTCTACTGTGGCGGCGACGACAGCCTCGGCGCCGGCGAGCGTCCAGCCACCAGCAAAGACCGTCAGCCGACGCAGCAGAGTGCGCTCTGCCTCCGTCAGCAACTGATAGCTCCAATCGATGGCGGCGTGCATAGTTTGGTGGCGCGGCAACACGGTGCGCCCACCCCCCACCAGCAGATCAAACCCCTGCGCAAGATGGTCGGCAATCTGCGTCGGTGACAACAGATAGACCCAGGCAGCCGCCAGTTCAATGCCCAGGGGAATGCCGTCCAGTCGTTGACAGATGGCAGTCACCGGGGTTGCGTTGTGGTCGGTTAAGGTAAAGCCGGGCAAGGCGAGCCGCGCCCGTTCGACAAAGAGTTGAATAGCGTCAAAGTGCTCTACTTCCGCTGCAAGGAGGGGGCGTCCTCGCTGCAGCGGCGGCAGCGCCAGCGGCTGGACATGGTAATGAGCCTCGCCCGGTACAGCCAATGCTTCGCGGCTGGTTGCCAGGATTTGCACCTGGGGGCAACCGCGCAACAGTTTGGCGACCAACTCTGCTGCAGCATCGATCAGATGCTCGCAATTGTCGAGAATCAGCAGCAGGCGTCGGTTACGCAAGGATTCGGTCAGGACGGTCAGGGGATCATCGTCGCCGCTTTGGTTCAATCCCCAAAGCCCGGCTACGGTTTTAGGCAGCAGATGTGGTTCGGGCAGCGCCGCCAGCTCCACCAGATGCACGCCGTCAGCGTAGTGTTGCGTCAACTCCTCGCCCACGCGCAGCGCCAGCCGCGTCTTGCCACACCCGCCCGCGCCGGTCAGCGTCACCAGGCGGGCCTGCTGTGTGCGCAGCAGCTCGCACACTTCCGCCACTTCTTCCACGCGACCGATAAATGATGTGAGCGGCGCCGGCAGCCGATGGTGATCCACGTCTGCGCTTTGGGGAGTGTGCGCCGGCCTCTCTGTGGTGGATGGTGACTGGGGTGGGGAAGACGCCGCGTCGCCAGATGGTGCGCTTTCCTGCGTGGCGCAGAGCGCCAGCAAGTGGGCGATGAGCTCTGGTTCGTCTTGAATGTCGAGGGCGGGAACAAAGCGCGCCAGCAGTGTGGTGCGATCGATGGCGCGCGTGTTGTTTTCGATGCGGCTCAGGTGCGATTCGCTGTAGCCGACGGCAATTGACAACTCACGCAGCGAAAGCCGGGCGCGGCGACGCAGGAACTTCAGCAGCTCCCCACAGGTGGCAAACGCAATGGGTGGATCATGGGAAGCAGCCATGCTGACGCTCCTTTCCGTAGCGAACGCCCCGCAAGCGATGCACCATTATAGATCGCTTTCTTGCCAAAATTGCAACGAGCTTTTTTGACAAGAAATGGCAAGAAAGGCAAGACGCGTTGTGGTAATTTCACAACCGTTGCTAGACATCCGCACATCCAGAAAGGAGGAATCCCATGTCCATTGCCGAAACCAAAGCCGTCATTCGCCGTTTTGTCAAAGAAGTGCTCAATGAGAAGAATCTCGCCGTCATGGATGAACTCTTCCCGCCCGACTATGTGGAGCATGACCCCTTGCCCGGTCAGGGGCCGGGTGCGGAAGGACTCAAACGCTTCTTCGCCGACTCCTTTTTCCCGGCCTTCCCTGACCTGGAGTGGGTGAACGAAGATATGGTGGCCGAGGGGGAGTATGTGATGGCGCGCTCCACCTGGCGCGGGACGCAGCGCGGGGAATTCCTCGGCATTCCACCCACCAACCGTCACGTCCAGGTGGCGGCGTGGACGATCGACCACGTCGTCGATGGCAAGCTGGTCGACAGCCGCATCCTGGTCGATGGGTTGAGCCTGCTGCAACAGCTCGGCGCGCTGCCGCCGTGGCCGCCGCCGGTCAAGACCTTCCAGGGCATGGCCGAGGAAGCCTATCAGGCCGTGCCCACTATCAAAGCCGCCGATCTGCAACGCCGCCTGAAGAAGGAGCCGGAGCTACTGGTCATCGACGTGCGCGACGCCGCCGAGATCGTGCAGACCGGGACGATCCCCGGCGCGGTCAACCTCTCCTACGGCGCGCTGACCTACATGGCCGACCACACTGCGCCGGAGGACTGGCGCGACCCCCGGCTGGCCGAGCACGATCGCCCTATCGTGACCACCTGCGGCCTGGGGCCGCTGGGCGCGCTGGGCGGCAAGCTGTTGCACGACATGGGCTTCACCAACGTGCAGATTCTGGAAGGCGGCGTGCAGGCGTGGATCGACGCCGGGCTGCCAGTGGTTCGATAGATAGAAGTTGACGCCGGGGATACTGCATGCCAATTCAACAACAACTCGTTTTGTCTGCGCTCGAGGCGAAACTTCAAGCCATTGGCGGCTATGATTCCATTCTCTGGAAGATTCGCACGGGCTATCTTGTGGTTCTTTATGGTGGGTTGGCGCTCTTGCTGGGCGCATCAGGAGTGCCGGAGCAAGTAGCTGTGGCTGCTGACCGTGTGCTGTCGATCTTGTTATTGGTGTTTGGTTTCAGTGTATCAGCCTTTCTCGTCGACTACAGCTATTTGCGCAAGAAGCTGAGGGTCATCGTTGCACGCGATAGATTGATCGACCTTGCATTCCAGGCGGATTATCATGACGAAGCGTTGCTGATCAAGCTGCTTCACATTGCCGGGGAGACGCCGATCGAGTCGATCTCCGCCGCGATGACAAAAGAATATCGTGCCAAACGGAATGCGAATCTCGCCTGGGTGCTGGCGCCCTTGTACAGCACGGCGCCAGTGTCGAGTGTTGTCATCTTGTGGATTGAGGGGTTTACAGGATAGATCGCGCACAACAGCTACAAGAAGGGATCACTTTAACCTATCGTTGCTTGCTCAAGCGTCGATTCAACTGCGGCGCGAAGTGTGCGCCAGTCCAGGCGGCTGGCGGGCGCCGACGCCGGCTGCAGCCGGGCGGCCAGGCGGGCGTAGTCGTGCTGATCCACCGGTTGCACGGTCGCGCCGCTGGCCTGGCGCAGGCCTTGCGCCAGGCCAAAGAGCCGGCCAGCGACCGCAGCATTTCGCTCGAGCACTGCATCCGCCAGCTTTTCCAGCGCCGACGCCACCACCTGGGCGCTTTCGATCTGCAAGCCGGCCATCAACGCCTGTTTCAACACCGCCTCCGCCTGGGCAGGCTCACTCTGCAGCAGATGCACCTGCCCCAGGTTGATCTCGGCGACGGCGATGAAGTGCGAGTCGCCCACGCGCTGAAGACGCTCCAGGCTGGTGCGGTAGTGCGTCGTCGCTGCATCCAGGTCGCCCTCCATGCGGGCAATCTCGCCCAGGTTCATCAGCGCAATACCCGCCAGCCAGTCATCGCCGACCATCGTCGCCTGTTCCAGGCTGGTTTGGGAGAAGATACGCGCAAGATGCAAATCACCACTGTTGGCTGCCAGCACTCCTAGCCCATCGCGCGCGTAGGCAGGCTCTCGACGGTCTCCAGCCTGTGTTGCAGCAACGAACGCTGCCTTGAAGCAGGCGTTAGCCAGGTCATACTCCGCACGATAGAAGGCAATCGTCCCTTTGCAGTTGAGAAAGCGCGCCCAGAGTATCGGGTCGATCTCCGAATTTCTCGCTTCCTGCTCGATGATGTCGAGCCAGGGCGCAATCTCAGCGAGATGGCTGCGCGCCACGAAGAAATGGCGCAGCGCCACGACGATGCGGATGGCGCTGACGATGTCGCATTGTGTGATGCTGAAATGGATTGCGGTGAAAAAGTTGTAGCGTTCCGCCTCCAGCCGCTGCAGCCAGCGCGTCTGTTCGGCGCGGTGCAACTGTGGCGCTGCTGTCTCCGCCAGCGCAACACACCAGGCGAGCCGCCGCTGCTGCGCCGCGTCGAACTCGCCCGCCGCGGTCAGCAGCAGCGTGGCGTAGTCGCGCACCGTCTCCAGCAGCCGGACGCGGCGCCCGTCGCCTGCGCTCTCCAGCCGCACCAGGCTTTTGTCGGCGAGCGCCTGCACGACCGGTGGATCGACGCCTAACGTCGCCACGCCGTCCAACGTCGCGCCGCCGTTGAAGACGCTGAGCAGACGCAGCGCGCGCTGTTCCGCCGGCGTCAACAGGGCGTAGCTGTGCTGCAGCGCCGCCGTGAGCGTGCGCTGTTCGGGGTGGAGGCGGGCGGCGCGCTTCCCCAACAGCGCCAGCCGGTCGGTGCGCACATGCGCCAGCAACTCCTCCAGCGTCATCTCGCCCACGTGTGCGGCGATCAGCTCAATCGCGAGCGGCAAGCCATCAAGCTGGCGGCAGAGTTCATCGATGACCGCCTGCTCTGCCGGCGTCGGCGCATAACCAGGCTGGTGATTGCGCACGCGGGCGATGAACAGTTCGACGGCGCTGCGGCGGTCGAGCGGCGGCACCTGGATTGTCTGTTCGGCGCGCAGTTTGAGCCGCGTGCGCGAGGTCATCAGGATGCGCAGGCGGGGACACGCCTTGAGCAGGTCAGCCACCAGCGCCGTTTGTGTCCCAATCAGATTGTCGAAATTGTCGAGGAAGAGCAGCATCTCGCGGCGGCGCAACTGCTCGCTCAGCCGGACTTCTGGCGGGCGGTTGTCCTCCACCAGCCCCAACGCTGATGCGATGGCTGCGGGCGCCAGCTCAGCGCTGTTCAAGTCACCCAGCCAGACGATGCAAGCGCCGTCGGCGTGAAAGGGCGTCACGACGCGCACGATGGACTGCGCCAGACTCGTCTTGCCCACCCCCGGCGGGCCGATCAGCGTGAGCAGACGTCCAGGATGGTTCATCAGCCGCTGCGCCAGCGCATCGATCTCTGCGCCACGCCCCAACAGCACGTTGACCGCTGTGTCGTGCGCAGCGGTGCTGGCGGAGTAAGGCTCAGCCGCAGCCGCCAACTCCTGTAAACGGTTGAGCTGACGAGCGTCAACGGCTGCCGCCAGCGCTGGCGACAGTTGTGTGCGCACCATCTCCGCCGTCGGGCGACGCTGTCCCGTCTCCAGCGCGCTGATCAAGGTAACGCTGCAGCCCGCCTTCGCCGCCAGTCCACCCTGCGTCATACCGGCGCGCTTGCGCAGATGTCGCAGGAGTTCGCCGAAATTTGCCGCTGTGCTCATCGTTTATGTCTTCGGCATCAAGCCGTCGACTGCCAATGTCTGGCCCGTTTGCCAGGCAGCCGCCCAAGATTCGGGCGCAAGTCTGGCGCCGACCGCATCCCGCGCCTGCCGATAGTCCCCTTCGTCGCAGGGCGCCAGGAAAGGCGGAAAGCGGTCAAAGCGCTGCCAGGCTGCGGCAAAGAGCGTGGCCGCGCACACATCGTCGCCTGCCGCCGCCGCCAGCACGCCAAGACCAGCCAGACTCCGCCCCACCATGCGCTCATCGCCCTGTGCATGGGCAAGCGTCAGGCTGGTGCGATAGTGCTGGCGTGACGCTGCGGTTGCGCCGCGGCGCCGGGCGATTTGCCCGAAGTGATGCTCGGTGAGCATGACGCCCTCTTGCAGACCCAACTCTTCGAAGATGGCGCGCGCCTGGCGATAGGCAGTCTCGGCGCCGTCGAGGTCGTCACAATACCAGCGCGCTTCGCCGACCACCTCGTGCGCCCACGCCAGGTCGCGCAGCCGATCCTGCGACGCCACCACGAACAGCGCCTCCTCGGCAAGCTGGCGTGCCGCGGCGTAGCGTCCTTCCAGCCCGTCGACAACCGCAAGCTGCATCAGCGCGTGGGCGCGTCCGTTGGCATCGTTTGTGCTCTGGTGCAGCGCAATCGACTCGGTGAAGTAGGCGCGGATGCGGGCGTCGCTGCGGTCGCCATAGCCCA
>DGFH01000005.1:6557-36063 GCA_002391565.1 Anaerolineales bacterium UBA3905 | reverse complement strand
GCATTGAATCGGATGCATTGCGGAACATGGCGCGATATGTATTCAGCATCTGGAGATAGCGCCCAGGCCATTGGCGTAGGCGTCCGGCATCGTAAAGTGCATGTCTTACATGGCTGACATACCCGCCGAGCAATTCGTCGCCGCCATGACCATCCAGTGTGACCACAACGCCGGATGCACGCAGACGACGATAGAGCGCCCAAAGCTGAATCGTTGGTCCGGCGTCCAGCCCTTCCAGGTGATACACAGCGCTATCGATGTGCGCCAGAAAATCGGCGGCTGTGGGCGTAACATACTCTGGCGTCACTGCGGTCGCCTGAACAACCAGTTCGGCGTAATTGCGTTCGTCCACCGCAGCGCCTGGGAAGGTGGCAATGAAGGCGCGCTGCCAGTCCTGCGCCAGGCGTTCTCCGCCTTGGGACGCCTGGCGCCCAATCGCGGCCAACGTACAGACAATGGCGCTAGAATCCAACCCGCCGCTCAGACAAGTGCCGATCGGCACGTCACTGCGCATACGCAACCGGCAGGCGTCCGTGAATAGCTCCAGAAAATGGGCTGCCTGTGCACGCAGACCTGTGGGCGGCGTTTGTAAATGGTCAAGCGTTTGCCACCAACGATACACTCTGACCACGTGGGGCGTGACTTCCATGCAGTGTCCGGGCAGGAGGCGACGTATCCCCACAAGCAAGCACTGCTCGATTCCCTCCTGGCTGTACGGGTTGAGAAGCGCTGTCAAAAATGTGCTCCAGTCAATTCGGCGCACAAAACTGGGCAACGAGAAAAACGCTTTCCACTCCGAAGCAAAGGCAATTCGGTCGCGCTCCAATAGATAAAAGAGCGGTTTGACGCCGAAACGATCGCGCGCCAGAAACAGCGTTTGTTCTTGTGCATCCCAGATGGCAAAGGCCCACATGCCATTGAAGCGCAACAGACAGTTACGTCCCCACTGGGCATAGGCCGCCAGAATCACCTCGGTGTCACTATGACTGGAAAAGTGATGACCAAGTTGCTCCAATTCATGACGTAATTCAAGAAAGTTATAGACTTCGCCATTGTAGGTGATCCAGTAGCGGCCATTGGCGTAACTCATCGGCTGATGCCCTGCCGGGCTGAGATCAAGAATCGCCAGGCGCCGATGCCCCAAACCAATTGCCCCGGCGATCTTCAGGCCTTCCCCGTCTGGACCACGATGGGCAATGGCCTCTGTCATCGCCTGCAACACAGACAGATCAACCGGTGCGCCATCCAACTGCCAGATTCCGGTAATACCACACATCAGGCTTCACCACCTGGTGAAATATCGGCGATAGTCCATGTTGGCGCGTTATAAAAACTCCCATGCCGGCTATCCAGAACCATGCTCGTCTCAATATGAAACGCAACCGTGCGATAGGTGTACACCATACGGCTAACGCTGCTGTTCAGGGCAGTCACATACATTTGATAGTTGCCTGGCAGCAGGCGTAGTTCCCGATAGTGCGCCTCAATAAAGCCAGCGGTCCGTTCGAGGGGCAGCGCAACCCCGCATTCATCGGCAAAACTAGTGTAACAATTGAGCGTATCGTCGCGCATGACCCCAACGGCAAAGGTCAGATCAATGCCTGGCGTACACACATAGCCAATACGCACCGTGACAGGCTCGCAGGGGCCGAAACTTTCGGCTGAATCACCCTGCGCATTCAGAAGCGTGACGCTCACAATTTGCACCTGACCCTCAGCCGGATTGAATTCAGGGACAAGACGTTGCATGGTGGCGCCGAAGACACTGCTCTCGTAAGCGCGGATCACAGCATCGGGAGCGCCGATCTGTCGCACTGCCCCGTGATGCAACCACACAACACGGTTGCACAGAGCACGAATGTAACCAAAGCCGTGCGAAACCATAATGACGGAACGCCCTTCATGGTGAACCAACTCCCACACCCTGTCATGGCAACGGCGCTGAAACGCAGCGTCCCCTACAGCTAACACCTCATCCACCAACAGCACATCGGGGCTGACATGCGCCGCCACCGCAAACCCCAGCCGGGCGTACATGCCGGAGGAATATCGCTTGACCGGGGTGTCGATAAACTGTTCCAGGTCGGCAAAAGCAACGATC
Organism: Anaerolineales bacterium UBA3905; assembly: GCA_002391565.1. Taxonomy (GTDB): domain Bacteria; phylum Chloroflexota; class Anaerolineae; order Caldilineales; family Caldilineaceae; genus Caldilinea. The sequence goes on along the minus strand of DGFH01000005.1, from coordinate 33,962 downwards.
TGATCGAAGCGCCGTTGGATTTCATGGCGCCGTAAACCTAAGATGGCGCCGTTGAGGAAGATATTCTCCCGTCCGGTCAATTCAGGGTGAAAACCGGCGCCCAGCTCAATCAATGAGGAGACGCGCCCAGACACTGTCACGCGGCCATGCGTTGGTCGCGTGATGCCTGCGATCAATTTGAGGATCGTTGTCTTACCGGCGCCATTGTGACCGATAATGCCAATTGTCTCGCCTGGGTTGACGTTGAAGTTCACATCGCGCAGCGCCCAGAGCATGCGGGAGTGATCCGTTTGTGTGCGTCGCGGCAGCACTGCAGCAGACCACTGCACCAATCGCTCGCGCAGGCTGGGCGACGCTCCCAGGCGATAGACCTTATCGACTTGGGCAAACTGAATGACTGGTTCGTCTGACATTAGATTAGATCCGCAAAGGCAGGTTCGGCGTGCTTGAACCAGCGGTAGCCGCCAAAAAACAAAATTGCTGAAATCACGAGCGCAGGGAGCAGCAGCGAGAACGACGGCGACTGCCCATATAAGAGCACAGCGCGATAGCTTTCCAACAGCCCAACCATCGGATTCAGACGATACAACCATTGCCACTGAGCGGGAACAAGGCTGGCAGGGTAGATGACCGGCGACGCATACAACCAGAGTTGCATCCCTAACGGCACCAGAAAGCGAACATCGCGGAAAAACACCAACAGCGCAGCACCGATCAAAACAACACCCACGATGAGCGCTAACTGGACAGTCACAAACAATGGCAACCACAACACAAGTGGCGTAATGGGAATACGATACCAGACAAGCATCACCAAATATAGAACGGCAGCGACCAGAAAATCAATGCACGCTGTTGCCACAACCGCCAGGGGCAATATTTCGCGTGGAAAGTAGATTTTGGTAATCAGATTCATATTGTTCACCAGGCTAGAGACGCCGAAATTGACTGAAGTCGCAAGCAGCGTCCAGGGCAACATCGCCGTAAAAGAGAACACCGGGTATGGTATCCCAGCCGTCGGCACTTTAATCACCACCGAAAACACCAACGTAAACATCAGCGAAAAGGCCAAGGGTTGAAGCACAGCCCAACCGATGCCCAGCAGCGACTGCTTATAGCGGACGCTGGTCTCGCGCGCTGACCACAGCCACAACAGATCACGGTGTTCCCATAAACTCCTCAAGTTATCCATCATACTCTGCTCAGATCTCATGCGCGCCGCCTCACAACGGCCATAATCACCGCGCTAACTACCACCACCAATGGCAACAGCACCCAAGTCCACGTCTGCATCACCGTCGGGGTATTGGGCGCTTCACGCCAGGACACTGGCACAGGGGTATTCGTTGGCAACGGAATGGGCGCCGTTGCCGTCGGCGCGCTGTTCGACAACGGCATAAATGATGGAGCAGTAGCCAGATGTAGCGTTGGCGGTGGGAGCGGTTCAATTGCAGCGGCGGGCACAGATCTGTGCGTACTCCACAAGACGCCCGTAGCGTTGATATCTGGGTAGAATAGATAAACCTGATTGCCGCCGACGACAGCCACCCGCTGATGGTGCCAATCCGCCAGCCTGGCATCGACCAGTTCGGGTTGTGTCCACTGCCCAGTGGAGGTGCGCATGCGATACCAGATTCCATCCCGCGCCGCAACGACATGCATATTTCCGTCACCGTCGAAAGCCATATCGACGGGACCATTGTAGGCAGCCCCCAAATTAGGAAAGATAGGCTCCATTTCACTCCAGGTGACGCCCCCATCGCGTGACACGCGGTGCATGCGTTGACCTGTGTACTCATGCCAGGTCAAGTGAACATCCTGGAACAAATCTATAGCAACATTCGGCATCTTATTCTTGAAGTTGCTCTCACGATCGGCTTCGATCTCCGGCGGCAATGGATCGGGGTCATAAGGAGCACTCCAGCTTTGACCACCGTCGGCAGAACGTTGGTAATAGACAGCATGCTCTGGATAGCCCGTTGGATAGCGCTGTGCGTTCCAGGCAACATGGATGTCTCCCTTCTGATCAATCGTCAGCGCCATGTGCGACCCACCCGTGAAATCACTTCCCAACTGGCCAGACGCGAAAATAGGTGTAGACCACTGGATGCCGTCCTGAGAGGAGATCAGTGCAAAGCTCACACCCGCCTCGAAAGGTGTATAGACTACGTAGAGGCTGTCGTTGGGCGCCACTGCTAACGCTGCGCCCAACGCCTTCGACGCCAATTCGATAGGAGGACGCCAGCGCCGTGCATCGCCTGCGCTGAGCGCCGGGGCATTAGCATAATATACGGCGCCCCCTGTATTGCCATCGCGCCAGAGCAGGTGAAGCAAGCCGGCTCCATCCACCGCTGCATCCAGGCCAACTGCTACATTGCGGCCAGGATTGACAATGACCTCTACAGGCTGTGTCCAGGAACCATCCGTCAGTCTGGCATACCAGATATAGCCCTCAACATCAGCCCAAAATAGATGCACGCCTCCCCAGGGATCAACCACTGGGGTTGGGTAGGCTGCGCAACATAGATTAAAAATCGGTTGTGGCGGCGCCCACGGTGTGATATCGATCTGCGCACGGACGCTTTGCGCAGACATGAAGAGGAAAAACAGGATGAGAAGCCGGTGAAGACGCCTGCAGGAAAGCAATTTCACTTTATCGCACCCGATCTCTGAGCACGCGCAAACGCCAGAATTCCTTCGCTGCCCCATACATTGCTGTCGACCTTCATGAGCTGTTGATAATGTGTAAAGAACCACTCACTTTTCAACAATGAATCTCGGATCAAACGCTCTGGCGCAACAATGAATTCTGGTTGTTCTTCTATGATGAGTGACAACGGCACTGAACCGCTCACCAATCCATGTTCGCGCATCTGCTGTTGATGAGGGATAGCGCTCGGTGACACCAATCCTTGCGTATCCAGAATCGAAACATCTGGAAGATAATACCCAAGTGCGCCGATCTCGGGTGCAGCGACTGTAGCGCCTGTTGAAACCTGGCTCGAAAGTTCCTGGGCGATGGCTGCGTAGCTTAACTCGCGCCCAATGCGCAAATCCGTGACCAGCAGTTGACCTATTTCCATACTGCCTGCGCTGGCAACGATCAGCAAAAACCCAATAAAAACGCCGGGAAGGATCCGGGCGCTGACGCCCCATGCGCGCACCGCGCTGCGCACGCCAACATACAGACCACTTGACAGCAAGACGAGTACTGGAGCAAGCATCGGTAGTGCATACCACTCCCACACGGGAGGGTTGGCCACAGCATACAACGCCAGGTACAAAGCAGGAAAGAGCCACAATATCACAAAGGCATGTTGGTGCAATTCCTTTTTGCGCGCCCACTCTGCCGCCCCAGCGAGAAAAAGCAACATGACCAGGCAGCCATATTTGAAGAAGCGCGTTGGCTCGATTCCTGCCGTTGGGATGGTGTAGTCAACCAGATAACCGAGCAGGCTGCGGAGGGCTGTCAACGGTGGAAAGACATAAGTGTAACGCTTTGCAAGCATGGCATGAGGCAACGGCGATCCGAAATAGAGCGTCGCAAACACCAGCCAGGGCAGACCAATCAACAGAGCGATCCCCACCATGCGCCACGGTATTGTGCGATACTGCACCATGTAAACGCCCCCCAGCAAGAGAAGTAGCAAGCCTCCTTCAGGCCGAGTGAGCGCCGCCAGCGCCGCCACTACAGTTGCCCAATCATGGCGCCGGGCAAAAAATAATGCCATCGACAGGGTGAGCAGCATCACAAAGAAACTTGACTCCATCCCCCCACCCGCAAAAATGATACTGCCCGATGAGACAGCAAATAGAGCTGCCCCCAATGTCGCCGCCAGGCTGCTCCCGCTGTAACGCAGAATGATCCAAAAAATCAACAACGTGGTGACAAGATCAAACAAACAGGAAATCCACCACGCTATCAGGGAAAGATCGGCCCCCAGTCGATAGCAGCATGACAGAAGCAAGGTGAACAAAGGCGTTGTTGTGCCCAAAACTCGTTCACCCTGATTGAACACAAAACCGGCGCCTTCGGCGATGTTTCGCGCATAACGAAATGAAATAAAAGCGTCATCCACCGTCCGGGGGCCATACGCCAGACGTACACTCAAAGCAGTGGCGGCAAGCAAAGCTGCGCTAATCCTGACGAACATTCCTTGACCAGACTGTTCCCTACTCATTTGAGTTGGTAAATTTTGATCACCGGCCCTGGCCGTTCCCGCTGCCACAAGCTGATTGCCGGGCCGTAAATCTCGTCAAAGATAAAGTCGGGCTCGGTGTTGTCGCTGGTTGGGTAAAAGCTGCGCACCTCCGTCAGTTCATGGCCGAGAGAGTTATAAAAGGCTTGTCGCGCCTGTTCCTGTTCTGAAAACGCCAGCTTTATCCGGGAAATAAAGCTGCTGGCAATCAGATAGTCAAAGCCATGTGCGCGGTACCATGCAAGAGGGTGATCGGCAAGCCCCGCCCCCCCTACCAGAGTCACATCATATACACGATCGGCATAGGGGGTCGGGCGCTCAGGTGTAGCAAGCGGAGGGCCGTGAGTCGGCCAATCTACTGCAATTTTGGCGCCAGCGGGGACGTTTGCCTCAATCCACTCTTTGGCAAGTGTGCGCGTGTCGACCTGAGTCAACAGCCAGTCGTACCGGACACTAGAGGCCAGGGGCTGTGAAACCGCAGCCAGCACAAGCACTGTTGTTGCCACCCAAACTGATGAATGATTGCGTCGCGCCAGCCTGCCAGTCAGCCACAGGATGGCATCTGCTGCAAAGACGGCTGCAAAGGGCGCAAGGGGCAGAGCATAGCGCGCAAAGTAATGCCGGGTGGCGCCCATGACCAAGAAGTATGCAACCGGAAACGCCAGCAACAAACAGCCCAACCGGTCGCGATAGCGCACGACCAGCCAGAGCCGACGGGTGACGCCAATCAGCGCCAACCCGCCCATTAGCACGCCCAGCCCATAGCCCAGCGTTTTGATGTAGAAGAACCAGCCAGGAAGCGAGTCCACCCGCCAGATCTCGAATCCCCCGGACTGATCTGCACCAAGCTGATCGAAAACTTCGCGCAGATACGGGGCAGGATTGACGATAACTTGTGGCGAAGTCAACGAAAAGCCGAGCGCAATCCATAGGGTCGTGGCAAACAAAGGCCGCAGTCTGGCTGCGCCGCCTTGTTCGGTGCTTTCCTTCTCGGCGATCAACAAACTGCCCAACAGCACTGGCAGAACCACCGGCAAAGCAGTCCACTTCATGGATATCGCAGCGCCAGCAACGAGCCCGCCCAGATCAATGAGACGAGTGTAACTATAGTTTACCCCTGCGACAACCAGGCAGACCGCCAATATAACCCCAAAACTCATAGCCACATCTGGCACTGCGTAGTGCGCATCGCGCACAAACAGGAAACTAACGGCAATTAGACTTGCGGCTATGAATCCTGTGGCGGTTGGCTGCGCCGGGGCGAGAATACGACCAAGCCAATAGACAGGCAAAACCGTCAATGTTCCCAGCACTGCCGAAGTTACGCGGGCAAAAATGTAGAAAGCAGTTGGGTCGGCTCGATACGCGGCCTCAAACTGATGGAGAGATAGAAAAGTTCCCTGGATGCGCCCCATCAAGAAATAAATGACATACTGCGGGAATAGAATGTTTGAGAAGCCAACCGAGGCATAAGGTGGATTGTGAAGGATGCCTGCCCCGAGATTCAAAGCTGTATTAATATAGAAGTGCTCATCATAGTGATACACATACGGCAGGCCAAAACCGATCCCCCAGGTTCTTAAACCCAGTGCAACTCCGAGGACAGCTACAAGCGCCAGTGCGGTAGCATCCTTCGAAGGCAGCTTATATACCATCATGGAACTGCGAAGTCCTGTTCCTTGTCACCCGCTCCCGACTCCGCCGCCAGCGCCTTGATTCGCCGTCCCTTGCCCCGCGTCCGGCGCGACGGATGCGCTCGCCAATGAGGTTGAGTGGCAGCCTCCAATTCCGCTGCAGCAACACGGGCGCGCTGCGTCCGCCCCAAAAAGTGCAGCAGAATTTCGACACGTTCACTCGGAGTGGTCGGGCCTACAAAAATCGCCTCCAGCCCTGCCAGAGGCCCTGAACGCAACTGCACGGCATCCCCGGGCTTGAACGGATGAACAGGCAAGCCGCCCGCTGCGTTCATCGCCTCCACACGCGCCTGCAACGCCGCTAAGGTGGCATCCGCCAGCATGCATGGCGTGGCGCCCATCGTCACCACCCGCACTACTCCTGGCTGCGCATCCACCGCACTGCGTACAAAGCGCGCCGGATCGCTCATGACAAACAAATAGCCAGGAAACAATGGCGACAGTCCTGCGCGTCCTTGACGCCGCTGTGTCACCTGCGGCACATAGACTGCCAGCCCCAGATGCAATTCCAGCATCGCTGCTGCCAGCAGTTCACGCCCGGTCTTCACCTGCACTACAAATACCGCCATGAAATCCCTACTTTGCCAATCACCAATTGCTCAATCCGCTTGGCAGGAGGTGGAACATAGGAAGTAGTTCTCAGCCCAATGTCATTTCTCCGCTTGCGCCCAGGCGCCGCCCTCACCTTGCCAGCCGCTGTCAGCAAGGTGCGCATCTCCACTTTGACGCCTGGCGGTCGGAGCAGTGGCTACAACGCACCGCCAGGGTATTTGCCATAATCGTTGCGCAATCTGTCAACCTCACCGGAAACTTTCTACTTTAGACTTCCGGGCAAGGCTCCGTGATGCGCAGCGCCGCCGTCGTCACTTCTCACGGAGCAGCGCCACCGCCGCATCAAACGCCGCTACATCCGCCGGCGTCCCTGTCGCCTCGATCCACCAGCGGCGTCCATCCAGCTGCCCCAGGCTCAGATCGAGCGTGCGCCAGAGCGCCGCTGCCTGCGCCGGCTCGCCATCCAGCGCATAGACTTCACCTAACAGCAGGCGCGTGGCCCGATGCTCAGGCTGACGAGCATAGGCCGCTTCCAGCCAGTACCGCGCCTGCGTCCGCTCACCACGCGACAGAGCAATCTGTCCCAGACGGCGGTTGGCAGTGGCATTGGTTGCATCATGGGTCAACGCCGCCTGATAGCGTGCAATCGCCGGCGCCAGATCGACCACCGGGCTACGGCGCAGCGCATCCTGGATCGGCCACTCCGGCCAGGTGTACAAAAACAATTCGGCGCGCGTCTGCGCCACTGCCCCCAGGTTGGCTTGCCATGTTGCACGGCTACCGGGCCAGGCAAAGAGCAGCGTCACCGCCGCCAGCGGCGCCAGCGCCCCCAATAGTCTGCGGCTGCGCACCTCCAACCCCGCGCCTCGACCTTTGCCGCCTACCGCCCACGCCGCGCCGATCGGCAAGAACAGCAACGGCGCCAGCCGCGACGCGTACAAGCCGGCGTCGACCATCCCATGCACCAACAGCGCCGTCAACGCTGCAGCCACGGCCGCTTGCATCCCCACCGGCGTCACCTGTCGACGCCGCGCCCGCACCAGCGCCGCCCATGCCGAGATGATCAGAAACCCCCAGGCGACAAGCCCAATCAACCCCTGTTCCACCGCTAGTTCCAGGTAAAGATTGTGGACATGCGAAATAAAACCAACGTGCACTATGTAGACATAGGTGGAGAGCGCCATCATCGTGCTGCGCAAGCCCAGTCCTGTAAAGGGTGCGTCGCCCAGCAACGTGAGGCCGTCACGCCAGAGCATAACCCGGTCCGCCCCCGGTAGCCCGCCCGGCGTCGGTTGCACGAGCAGAAGCAGCCAGATTGCCATGACGATCATTGTCACCGTAACCAAACCCATATCGATGGCAAGACCAGCGATGCGCCATCGCTGCATCGCCCAGGGGCGCACCACCCACGCCGCCGCCACCAGCGCCGCCGCCAGGAGCGCCGCCCACGCCCCGCGCGAGTTAGTCGTCATCAACGCCAGCAGTCCACCGATCCAGAGCACGCTCCATCCGCTCAGCGCCATCCACCACATCCGCCGCCGGCTACGTCGCCATACATGCGTCAGCCCAGCGCCGCCCGCCACACCCAACGCCAGCAACGGCGCCAACGCCGCTGCGAGTACATTCGGGTTGACAGCGGCGCCAGCGCCATCAGGCGCCAGCCCATCATCATGCAGGGCATAGAGCGTCAGCACCGCACCGACTATCGTAGCCGCCACACCTGCTCCGCTTATCAATATCGTGCGCCTACACCGCGAATATCCGCCCCATGCCAGCAGCCAGGCGCCCGCCAACCCACTCAACAACAGTCCTGCGGCCACCAGCGCTGCACCTGGCTCCGGCGCAATCACGACGGCGACCAGCGTGCTGATGCTAAACAACATCGAGGCGGTCGCGCGCACCCCTATCCCCCTGTCACCGCACAGCAGCTTTGATTGCGAAAGTGTAATTGAGTATATTTGACGATTCGCTTGTTGCCAAATCTTCAATTGGGAGCAACCTACGACGGATGCCATGAATCTCTCTATTTTTGTAAGGAAAAGCCGCCCACAACATCATTTACCAGAAATATCGTAAACTCTGAATCAAAGTGCAGGCATGTAAATCTATTCTCCGCAGGTCATATGCAACAAAATACCGCCAGCCCGAAGCACTGGCGGTATTTGTTGACTCGCGATGCGATCTGCCAATCGCCTTACCGCGTCACCGCCGGCAGGTAGAGCGCAAAGTCGGCCTGCGGTGGCGGCGCAGCATCGGGTGCGGTCTGTACGGTGCACGCGCCGCCAAAGACGGTGACGGTCAACCGCACCGCACCATCGACAAAAGCACATGCCCCTGTTGCGCCCGTCACGTGATAGCCTGTAGGGCTATTGACAGTGACGGTATAGACGCCGACAGGCATGAGCAGCGTCTGACCGTGATCCACCATCTGACCATTGGCGACGAAGTTCCACACTTCGGGCGGGGCGTCGTCACTGGGGAGGGCATAGAAGCTAATGGCGCCCACGCCGGCGGCGTCATACGCGCTCTGCAAGTTGCATGTGCCGCCTTCAACACCCACATTCAACTGCACATCGCGACTCTGAGTCAAGACACAAATGCCCGACGCCCCGATCACGGTGTAACCAGCCGGGCCCTGCACCGTTACAGTGTACAACCCCACCGGCATCAAGAGCGCGCCGTTGTGCGGCACCACCTGACCGTTGACCACAAAACTCCACTCACTCGCCTGCGCTGTGCCGCCGCCAGGATACATCACAAAACCGACTGGGCCGATGCCGCGCGTGCTGATCAGTCCACACTCACCGCCCTCCTCGGTAACGGTCAACTTGATCTGCCCCTTATCCAGCACGCACACGCCCGACGCTGCCGTCACCACATAATCGGGTGGGCCTGACTCAGTGACGATATAAGTATTGGTGTCAAGCGTCACCGGCGTGTCGAGAGGCATCGGTTGTCCATTGACCATCGTCACCCAGTCAGAAGGTTGGGCGTTGCCGCCCTGCACAACGCGCTTGAAGGTGATGACGCCCGTCGTGCGCCGATGCACCACAGTGCACAGGCCGTTGCCCGGCGCCGTCAAGGTCAGCGTTTGGTTCACCGGATCGAGCGCACACGCATCGCGCGCTGCCTCGAGCCGGTAAGTGGGAATGCTCCCCTGCAGCGTCGGGGTATAGACGCCAGGCGCCAGCAGCACTGTCCGGTTGTGATAGACCAGGAGATCGCCCAAACGGAGCGCCCACGAGAATGGGCTGCGCGTCCCACCCTCGACCACGTTGACAAACTTGACTACATGGGTCATCGTGATGGCGCACTCGCCGCCTGTCTTCTCCACTGCCAGCCGCACCGCCCCATTGACCAGCGTACAGACGCCGCCCGCCACGCGGGGAGCAAAGCCTGACGGCCCCTCAACAGTAACGGTGTAACTCTCTGTGGGCAGGATCATCTGTCCGTTGTCGCCACTGGCAGATTGACCGGCGACGCTGTAGGTAAAGTTGCCCGCCACAGCGCCCTCGCCCTCAACCGTGGTGCGGAAGGTGATCGCGCCAGTATCGCGACGGTTGGTGAGCGTACACTGGCCTGTGCTGCCCGGCGCAGATGGCACCGTGAGCATTGCGGCGCCATCAACCATCGCACAATCGCCGCTGGCGCCAACCAACGAATAGCGCGCCGGGCCGCTCTCCGTCACCGGGTAGGTCCCCGGCGCCAACAGCAGACTGGTGGTGGGCGAAATTGTCTGGCCGGCGACCGTAAAGCTCCATTGCGACGGCAGGGCGTCGCCACCTTCCACCACCTTAGCAAAAGTAACGGGCCACGTATTGTGGACAGTGCATGTCCCGCCGCTCTTCGTCACAGTCAGTTGGAGTGCGCCATTCACCAGTGAACATGTCCCATTCGCTGTGCGGAGTGCATACCCCAGCGAACTGTGTTCGGTGACGGTATAGAGGCCCGTTTCGAGTACGATCACCTGGCCGTGCGGTACGGTGTACGTCAGCACATCAAAGCTAAATGCACTGGGCTGCGCTGACCCGCCTTCCACCACTTTGTAGAAGAGAATCTGCCCGGTGTCACGGCGGTTGGTAATGGTGCACACTCCGGCGCCGCCCGGGCCTGCCGGCACAGTCAGTTGCACCACCCCTTGCGCGATGGCGCAATCGCCGCTGGCGCTGTAGAGCGTGTAGTTAGCGGGGCCGCTCTCACTCACCGCGTATGTGCCAGGCGGCAACACCACCTGGTCGCCCGATGCCAACGTCTGGCCGGCGACCGTGAAACTCCAGTCGCCTGCCGACGCCTGTCCGCCGCTCACCTGTTTGACCAGTGTAATCGGCCAGGCGTTGTACACCCTACACTCGCCGCCCAACTTCGTCACCGTCAACTGAATAGCGCCGTTCACCACAGCGCACGCGCCACTCGCTGTACGCAGCACATAACCAGACGGGCCGCTCTCGGTGATGGTGTACAGGCCAGTTTCGAGCACTACTGTTTGATTATGATTCACCGTTTGTCCCAACACCGTGAAGGTGAAGTTGGTCGCCTGAGCCGTCCCACCTTCCACCGTCTTGACAAAGGTGATCGATCCTGTGTCGCGCGTAAAGGTGAATGTGCAGGTATTGGCGCCCAACGCAGCATTGAGCGTGATCACATTACTCGCCAGACTACACGCGCCGCTGACGCCAGTCAACGTATAGCCTGAAGGCCCGGTGTAAGTCACAGTGTAGCTGCCGGGATTGGTGCGCAGTGTGGCGTCGCCAACCACCTGTTTGCCGGCAGCGGTGAACACCCAATCGCCCGGCTGGCTGGCGCCTCCCACCAGGTTGACATCCATCAATACATCCGACGCCCGCACAAAAGCCAGGCGCACTGCATCATACGCCGAAGTTGAAGCGTTGGATTGGCCGCCAGGATACTCGCCGTAGGCCTTGACCCACACGTTCTGTGCCAGGGGCAACGCCAGATTGGTGATCATCCAGCCTGCCTCTTGTCGCACACCTTCGCCGATTGCCGCATAAGCAACGTTATCGGTGGAAGCGTAGAAATGCACAGCGGTTAGCTCTGGCCCTGCGCCTGCCTGCGTCCAGATTACACTGTCGCCATCGCTCGCCACCGTCAACATCTGCGAGGCCGACAGGTCGCTGCTAAGGCGCGCAATGCGGCTGTGCGGTTGCCCACCCATTGTAGTGAACGCGCCACCCACCAGCACCTTGCCATCACGCTGTAGGGCAATGGCATAGACCGTATCATTCGCATTAGCGTCCCAACCTGCATCCAGGGCGCCATTGGCATCGAAGCGCGCCAGGCGATTGCGTGTGACCGGCGTCCCTCCTGCTGTGACTGTTGTGAAGGCGCCGCCCACGATCAGCCGTCCATCGGGCTGCAACGCCAGCGCATAGACCGGCCCATTGATCGTCGTGGTCGGGGCAAAAGAAGCATCCAGGGCGCCGTTCGCTTCTAACCGGGCCAGATATGGTCGCGCCTGGCCGTTGATCTGTGTAAAGGCGCCGCCCACGACAATCTTGCCATCGGGCTGCACCAGCACGGCGTAGACGTCGCCGCCTGTCGCACTGGCGCTAAAACTGGCGTCGAACGCGCCGGCGCTCGTCAGCCGCGCCAGCCGCGCGGCCGACTGACCATCCACGCTGGTGAACGCGCCGCCAATGACCAGCTTGCCGTCGCGCTGCTGCGCCAGTGTACGTACAGCCGCCGACGGATTGGGCGCAAAACTGGGATCGAGCGCGCCGGCGGCATCAAGACGCGCCAGCCGCGCTACAGAGCCGCCGCCGATCTGTGTGAAGTTCCCTGCAACCAGCGTGCTGCCATCTGCAAGCCGCAACATGCCATAGACCGTTCCATTCGGATTCGGTGCAAAGGCGCCGTCGAGCGCAGCGTCGGGCAACAGGCGCGCCAGATTGGTGCGAGACGCCCCGTTCACAGCGCTGAAAGCGCCGCCGACGATCAGTTGCTGATCGGGCGTTGCAAGCAGACTGTAAATTGCGCCCGTGACCGTGGGCGTAAAGGCGCTGTCAACCGTAGCCGTGGGTGTAATACGGGCCAGTCCCGAATGCGGCTGCCCACCAACTGCGGTAAAGACGCCGCCAATCGTAGCCGCACCATCAGGGCGTTGGCTGAGGGCATAGACAACGTCATTGGCTGCAAGCGTCAGGGTTGTCTCCAGGTGTCCATACAGGGATAGACGGGCAAGCCGATTGCGGGTCTGACCATTCACCATCGTGAATTCGCCGCCGATCACAACTTGACCGTCGGGCAACACAGCCAAAGCGTGAACATGGTTATTAACCGTAACCGAAGCAAAGGTCGAAGCGTAACTTCCGTTCAGGTTGAGTCGCCATACGCCCGGCGTTGCCGAGGTCCCCACCGCCAGGACGCCGCCATCAGACAAAACCTCAATGGCGCTGGTGTAATTCGTGTCATTGGGCGGATGATACCCCGCAAACACAGCGCCTGAAGTGGTCAATTTCAACACGTTGGCAAAGACGCCAGCGTAATTGCTGGACCCGCTGCCAACGTAATAACCATCATCTACAACTCGAATGTCAAAAGCAGGCGCCGTGATGGATGGTGCAAATGTGGTATCAAGGCTTCCATCACTTTGAATGCGCGCCAGATACGGACGTGTCGAGCCATTGATCGTAGAAAATGTACCGCCTACCATAATACGACCGTCCGCCTGGGGTGCAACTTTGCGCACAGGATTATTGGTTGTGGCCAGAGTCTGCACAACCTGACCATCACTGCTATAGCGCCGCACGCCGACATAGAGGCCAGCTACAAAATCCCCGCCAGACAAAGTCGCCAGGCTGTACACCGCCGATTGATCGGTGGGCGATGAAAAACCGGCAGCACTTTGCCCTGACGACGTGAAACGCGCCAGGTCATGCTGGGTCGCGCCGTTTACAATCCCAAATTCACCCCCGACCAGAATGTCAGCGTTGTCCAGCACCAGGATCGAATAAACGGTCACAAAGTTGGCCGTCCCTTTCGCCAGCGATGGAGCAAAAGAGGCGTCTAACCTGCCGTCCGGCCACAAACGCGCCAGATATGCCTGATTCACACCGTTAACCTGGGTGAACGCGCCACCGATTAATATCTTCCCGTCCGCCTGCACTGCAATCGCATAGACAGCCCCGTTCACATCCGGCGCAAACGGCTGATCCGCTGACTGGGCGTGGACAGACATCGGCGCCATCGCCGCGCCCAAACCGCACGCCAACGCCAGCAGACTCCACAGCAGGGCGCGCCCCATCCATCTACGGGCGATAGCGTGTAGGGTTATCAGGTTATGTAGACGGCTCATCATGGTCGTTCTCCCATTTCATTGTTGCAGTCAACACCAGCAGGTTGCCCCATACCAGGGATACCCTTGCGTTTCATTATAGAAAGCCGAAAGCGCCCCACTCTAGCGACAAAAGCAAGAGCTTTCTACGCAATATGCTGATTTCTAGATAAGTCTGCTACAATCGACGTACCATCGCCTGCATCCTCTGTCATGCGCCCTGCGTCCTTGCGCCCCTGGTCATTTCGCCCATGCACGACACCACACTTTGCCGCACGCTCTTCTGCAGAAAGTCCAGACCGATAGACTCAAATCTCGATCAGGTGACGGAAACCGAGATGAGATGAAGGGATTAGGGGAGATCAAGAGATTAGGAGATTGGAGATTCCACCGGGCGTTTCTATCGACGCTGTCAAATGCACCCTGCCCCTTCATCGCTCAATCTCTAATCCCCAATCTCTTTCTTGCATTCCCCACTCATCTGTGCTATATTCCTCGTGTGAAGTTGAGCAGTGTGGCGAAAGTGGGCGACCCCCACTTTTGTTGTTATATGGGGAAGCAGCAAAGAGAGCACTTATGTCCAAAGCATTGATTGCGGGCATCAACCAGGTGGCGACCGACAAAGGGTTGGACCGCGAAGTTATTTTCGAGGCGATCGAGGCCGCGCTCGTTTCGGCCTACAAGCGTAACTACGGGCCTGTCGCCAATGTCACAGCGCAGGTTGATCGCGTCAACGGCGAAATGCGCGTCTTCACCGAGCGCGAGGTGGTGGAGGAGATTTTCAACGAGCGCACCGAGATTACCGAGGCTGAGGCGCGGCGCTACGTGCCCACTGCGCGATTGGGCGACGTCATCCTGGTCCCCAACACACCAACCGACTTTGGCCGCATCGCCGCGCAGACCGCCAAACAGGTGATCTTGCAACGCATCCGCGAGGCCGAGCGCGACACCGTCTACGAAAATTTCGCCCACCGCGTCGGCGAAGTGATCACGGCGCAGGTGCGCAGCATCGATGCTCAGTCCGGCGCCGTCTCGCTGCTGTTGGACGACAAGTACGAGTGTCTGATGATGCGCGAAGACCAGATTCCCACCGAGAAGCTGCGGCGCGGGGACTATCTTAAGGTGTATGTGGTGGACGTACACAAGAGCACGCGCGGTCCCGTCATCAAAATTTCACGCACCCATCGCAACTTGCTGCGCCGACTGATGGAGCAGGAGATTCCCGAAGTACGCGACGGCAAAGTCGAGATCAAATCGATCGCGCGTGAGCCTGGGCAACGCAGCAAGGTGGCCGTGCAGGCGACGATCCCCGGCCTCGACGCCGTAGGCAGTTGCGTTGGTCTGCGTGGGTTGCGCATTCAGAACATCGTCAACGAACTGGCGGGCGAAAAGATCGACGTGGTGGAGTGGGACACCAACCTGGCGCGCTACATCTCCAACGCCCTCAGTCCGGCCAAAGTGCAGGCGGTGCTGCTCGACGAAAGCGGTGCGATCAAGACTGCCACCGTGGTCGTGCCCGATCGCCAGTTGAGCCTGGCTATCGGCAAAGAAGGACAAAATGCCCGTCTCGCTGCCAAGTTGACCGGCTGGCGCATCGACATCAAGAGCGACAGTGAGGCGCGCAACGAAGGACTGGATCGCATCATCGCCGACCGGGCGCAAGAAGCCGCCATCAAAGCGACAGAAGACCTGCTGGCCAAGGCAGAGCGCATCTTGCGCAGCGAAGGCGAAGAGGTCGAAGATCGCCTCTTCCAGGCGGCGCAGGCGCTGCGTTCAGGCGAGACAGTCGAAGCGCCCGAAATCCTTCCCGGCGAGTTCAAGAGCTTCGAGGAGTTGCTGGCCGAAGTAAGCGAAAGCGATCAACCCAAACACTTTGGTGAAAGCGCATTCCTTGCTGAGGAGATGGCCGGAGGCGCCCCCTTATCGCAGCCTGGTGCGCCAGAATGGCCTGCAAGCCTCGCAGAGGAGACGCTTGTACCTTCCGAGGCAGCCTTCTCCGAGCTGGAAAGCGAGCCAGCCAGCCCGTCCGTCGCCTCCAGAGCAACGGAAAGCCTGCCGGCGGAGCCTGGTCAGGAGCAGTTGCCAGAGATGATCACGGCGGACATGCTGAGAGCGCGCATGGCGGAACGCAAGAAATTTGCCTTCAGCGAGGAAGATTTCGAGGTGCCGGCCGAACTGCTGGCAGGGTATGAAGAAGAAGACGCCGAAGACGATCTCTTCGAAGGCGGCGGCAAGGGCAAAGGCAAGGGCAAAGGCAAGGGCAAAGGCAAACCCACCTCCAAGGGCAAGGGCAAGAAACCTGCCGGCAAACGCGGCTGGGGCTTCGAGGACGACGACTACTAAATCAACGTCACCTGCAAGAGGCAACTGCAGATTGCGCTGATTGGGCAGAGCAACAGCAGCTTTTTCTGCGCAATCGGCAGTTTGCTTCCCTCAGTTTGATATTTCAGACCGACTGGTTTCGTTCGATGGAGAACAGGTAGGCTATAATGACAAAAGCGGCGTCGGGAGGACGCGTCAAGCATACGCCGATCCGCACCTGCATCGGCTGCCGACAGGCGGAGGGCAAGCGCACCTTTGTACGCATCGTGCGCACACCCCAGGGCGTAGTAATTGACCCGACTGGCAAGCTGGCAGGGCGCGGCGCCTACGTTCATCGATCGCCAGCATGCTGGGAGGCAGCGCTTAAGGGCAACCGTCTCGAGCAGGCGCTGCGCACAAAACTGACGCCGGAAGAACGTACGTCCCTTGCCGCCTACTACGAGGAAATCAAAGCGGACGAGTGACGCACCAAAGGATAGAACGTGGGATCATGAAAGGCCAGGCAACGATGTCCACCAGGGCAGGCGGTCATGACGACCGTTGAAACGGTGACAATGCGCCAACAGGAGTGTACGACGTCGGAAATCGTCGACGTACAGGTATGGCTACAGTGGGTTTATGCGAGGGTGCGTATGTAGAAAGCACTACATCTGTGCCCGCCTATGGGCGACCTCGCTGCCTGACTCCGCTTTCGCCTCCTGTTCTCCGCATCTCACCAAATCAAGTTGTCAAGCAATAGTTGGGGCGCGCTTTCGGCCACGATGGGAAAAGCGCCGAAGACGTGCTGCACATGTGGCGCTTGTGATGCGCTCGCCGCACACATTTTCGCGATGCGAGACAGGCATCGCATACTGACCCGTTATCGGGTGAAAGGGACAGGACAAATGACCGTAAAAAGCAAGGCGCCCAATAAGGGCGGCGCATCGCATGCCCCGGCGCGCAATGAAAAAGGACGGAGCCACAACGGCGGCGGCAATCGGCAAAGTGGGCAGCCTCCCAAAGAGCGCCCCATGCCGCGCGAGGAGTCGCGCCCAACAGTCGCCCCACCACCCAAAGAGGTCATTGTTGATAGCGCCATCACCGTGCGCGACCTGGCGGCGTTGATGCAGCGCAGCCCTATTGACCTGATCAAAATCTTGATGCAATACGGCATCATGGCGCCGATTACGCACACCCTCGACCACGACACCGCCGTGATCCTGGGCGAGGAGTTGGGCGTCAAGGTAAATTGGCCCGCCAAAGTAGTCGAAGCCAGCGCCGAAGCCGAAGCCGCTGCCGCCGACGCCCAGCCCCAACCGCCCAAGCAGCGCACTTTCATCCAGACCACGATGGCTGGCCAACGGGCCGATCGCATGGTGGAGCGCCCGCCCGTTGTAGCAGTGCTTGGTCACGTCGACCACGGCAAGACGACGCTGCTCGACCGCATCCGCCATACGAATGTGGCGGCGGGGGAGGCCGGCGGCATCACCCAACGCACCGGCGCCTATCAGGTGACGGTCAAAGGCAAGAAGATCACCTTCCTCGACACGCCGGGTCACGAGGCCTTCACCGCCATGCGCGCACGCGGCGCCCAGGTGACCGACATCGTCGTGCTCGTTGTGGCGGCGGACGATGGCGTGATGCCCCAGACCAAGGAGGCAATCAGCCATGCCCGCGCGGCCAATGTGCCTATCATTGTGGCGATCAACAAGATTGACAAGCCGAACGCCAACCCGCAGCGCGTGATGGAAGAACTGGCCAAGGAGGGTTTACAACCGGAGAGCTGGGGCGGTGACACGATCATGGTCGAATTGAGCGCGCTCACCAACCTGGGCATCGACGACCTGCTCGACAACATCCTGGTGCTGGCCGAGGTGGAGCAATTCAAGGCCGATCCTAAAGGAGATTGCGTCGGCACCGTCATCGAGGCCGAACTGGACAAGTTCCGCGGCGTCACGGCTACACTGCTCGTGCAAAATGGAACCCTCCATCGCGGCGATACGGTCGTCGTGGGTAAGACGTGGGGGCGCATCAAGGCGATGTTCGACTACGAAGGCAAACCGATCAAGGAGGCCGGTCCCAGCACGCCCACCATGGTGCTGGGCCTGCAAGAAGTTCCCATGGCGGGCGATGTCTTCGAACGCGTCGAAAACGACCGTCAGGCGCGGCAGATCGCCGAAGCGCGGCGTCTGGCGGCTGCTGTGCCCCAGCCCGAGGCGCGCCGCGCTGTCACCCTGGAGGACTTCCTCAAGCGTTTCGAGGGTGATGAAACCAAGACGCTTAATCTCATCGTACGCGCCGACATGCAGGGCACGCTGGAGCCGATCGTCAAAAGCCTCAACGACCTGAGCAACGCCGACGTGGAGATCAAAATCCTGCAGGCCAGCATCGGCGACATCTCTGAATCCGACGTGATGTTGGCGGAAGCGAGCGACGCCGTCATCATCGGTTTCAGCGTTGGCGTTGATAAAGCGGCCGCCGTACGCGCCGACCAGTCCGGCGTCGAGATTCGCAAATACGACATCATCTATAAGATGCTTGAAGATATCGAAGACGCCATGAAAGGCATGTTGGAGCCAGTTTACAAAGAAGTGGTGGTGGGACACGCCACGGTGCTCCAAATCTTCAAGCTACGCAAAGGCTTTGTCGCCGGATGCATGGTCAACGATGGCGTGGTCAAACGCGGCGCGCTGGCGCGCGCCCTGCGCGGCAATGAAGTGATCGTCGCCGAGGCGCGCGTTGAAACCCTGCGCCGCTTCACCGAGGATGTCGCCGAAGTGCGCCAGGGTTACGAATGCGGCATCAATCTCTCACAAGGCGATGAGCTTCTGAAAGAGGGCGATGTCATTGAATTGAGTGAGCGGGTGAGAGTAAGATAGAGATGAAGAGATTGGAGATTGGGAGATCAGGGCGCTCACGTCATCATCCCCAGCCTCCAATCGCTTCATCACTCGATCTCCCCATCTCTGTATGTGTCTGGAATAATTCTTTATGTCATCAGAAATTCGCCAACAACGCGTGGCCGGGACAATTTTCGAGGAACTGACCATCATGCTGGCCGGCGAACTACGTGACCCGCGCATCAGCCTGGTCACAGTGACCGACGTGCGCGTCAGCAAAGATTTGCGCAACGTGCGCGTCTTTGTCAGCCATGACGATGAAGCCGTGTCCCGTCGCGACCTGCTCCAGGCGCTGCGCAACGCCACGCCCTACATCCGCACCCAGCTTGCCAAACGCCTGGCATTGCGCGCTGCGCCAGAACTGATCTTTAGCTACGACGACGCCCCGGAAAAAGCCGCCCGCGTCGACGCCATTCTGCGCCAGATCGCCGCCGAACGCGAGACGGCAAAGCAAGAATTAGCAAGTGACGAGTGACGCCTGACAACTGATAGACCATCTATCAGTCGTCCCACATCGACAAACACAGACTATGCTAACCCTTCCTACCACACTAGGCGACATTACGGAGCCATTATCCAGCACAATCCTGCCGCACGAACACATCTTTGTCGATCTCGGCCCGATTGCCGCGCGCAGCTATGAACACGCCGACCCGGCCGAGGTGGTGGACATCATGCGGCCCCACATCGAGGCGGCAAAAGCCGCTGGCGTCGCTGCCCTGGTCGAATGCACACCAGTCGGCGTTGGGCGCCGCGTCGATATCGTCAAAGCTGTGTCGGAGGCCACCGCGTTTCCAGTTGTCGTCGCCACCGGCATCTACCGCGAACCCTGGGTTCCAGAGTGGGCGCATGCCGCCGGCGAAACCGAACTCACCGATTGGATGGTGCGCGAACTGACTGCCGGCGTCGAGACCACCGGCGTGCGCGCCGCGTGGATCAAACTCAGCGCCGGCGACGATGGCATAACGTCGGTGGAGGCAAAGATTCTGCGCGCAGCCGCGCAGGCCGGTCGTGAAACCGGCGCCCTCATCGGCAGCCATACAATCCGTGGGCGCGTCGTGCGCGACCAGCTCGCCATCATTGAGGCCGCCGGCTATCGCGCCGACCGCTTCCTGTGGATTCACACCCAGGCCGAACCCGACTTCACCCTCCACCTGGAGATGGCGCAGCGCGGCGCCTGGCTGGAATATGACGCCATCGGCAGCCCAGACTTTGCTGACGCCTGGTTTATCGACCGCATCCAGCGCCTGCTGGACGCAGATTTCGGCCGCCAGCTGCTGCTCTCCCACGATCGCGGCTGGTATGACCCTTCCAAACCACACGGCGGCACGCAACTTCCCTACACCTATCTGAGCGAGACCTTTCTGCCTGCCTTACACGCATCAGGCATCGACGCCGTCACCATTGCGCAGCTGACCGTCCACAACCCCTGGCGCGCCTTCGCCCGCTGACCTGGACTACCCGCTAACCTGGGATCATGCAGCCAGCAGAATTCCGGGTTAGCGGAGCGTATCTGCTGCCAACACAAAGTAGCCCCATGCCGCAACACACAGGTTGCCGGCGCTATCGCTTTGGGTGTAAGCTACATCCATGCACACCCATATGCCAATACAGCGCACAACTTATCAACGAATCAGTCAGACTGTCCTATACATCCTGCGCCTGGCGCTCGTCCTGGCGTTGCTGCTGTCTGGCGCGCCCACCGCGCACGCACAGGCCGAACTGCCGCCCGTTGCTGCCTACGAGCACAGTGTCGCCACCGCCTGGTTTGAGCTACTGATCGAACTGGTGCGGCAGGCGCCAGGATTCTCGCCGCCGGTGGCAGCACGCGCCATGGGCTACGCTGGCGTGACGCTGTACGCCGCATTGCAGCCAGGAATGACAGATGCACCTTCGCTGGTGGGACAACTCAACGGGCTGACCTGGCTGCCGCCCGCCGACGCCAGCGATGGCTATCACTGGCCGCTGGTCGCCAACAGCGCACTTGCCAGCATCCACCGCCGTCTCTTTGCACATGGCGGTGCAGATGTACGCATCGCCATTGACGGTCTGGAAGAAGCGATCCGCACACGCTACGAACACGCTGCGCCCGCAGATGTCGTGCGGCGCTCAATCCAGCGTGGACGCGCAGTGGCGACGGCGGTCTTTGCCTGGTCAAAAACAGACGGCGGACATGAGGGGTACTTTTTCAACTTTCCCCGCACCTATCGACCACCCGAAGGCCCAGGTATGTGGACGCCAACGCCACCTGACTTCCTGCGCGCCCTTCAGCCATATTGGGGGCAGAATCGCCCCTTTGTCATGCCGGCGGCGAATGCATGCACGCCGCCGCCGCCGCCTGCTTATGGCGCCGACTCCTCTGCGCCCACCTATCGTGAGGCGATGGAAGTTTACACGACCGTGAAGGCGCTGACGCCGGCGCAGCGCGACACTGCACTTTACTGGGCCGACGACCCTACGTTGACGGCTACGCCGCCCGGTCACTCGCTCGCCATCGCCACGCAGGTGCTGCGCCAGGAAAACGCATCCCTGGCGCTGGCGGCTGCCACCTATGCCCGCCTGGGCATGGCGTTGGCCGACGCCTTCATCGCCTGCTGGGAAGCCAAGTACACCTACAATCGTATTCGCCCCATCACCTATATCCAACAGGTGATTGATCCTGCCTGGAACGCCATGGCGATCACCGATCCAGTGATTACGCCGCCCTTTCCAGAGTATCCGTCCGGCCACTCGACGGAAGCCGGAGCAATGGCTACCGTGCTGAGCGCCATCTTTGGCGACGACTACACCTTCACCGACGCCAGCCAGACGCGACTCGGTTTTGCCCCGCGTCGCTATGCCTCTTTCTGGCAGGCTGCCGAAGAAGCCGCCCTGTCGCGCCTCTACGGCGGCATCCACTTCCGCAGCGCCAATGAGCAAGGATTGGCGCAAGGGCGCTGCGTCGCAGGTTATGTGAACCAGATCGATCTGGGGGAATAAAGCGTCACCCGTCACTTGTCATGCATCACCGGTGATGCTTAACGAATGACAGGTGACGGATGGCGCGCAACGCCTGATCAAACCAAATCCATCAACCAAAGGAGCATTCGTATGCACGGGAAATTCTCATTGGCGGCGGAGATTGCGCGTGAGCAGCTCGACTGGGGCGAGTTGGGATGGGTCAGCCGTCCTGCTAACGGTGCGGCTCAGATCGTCGCCATCGAGGTGACACTGTTGCCGGGCAAGGGACACAACTTTCACAAACACCCGCAACAGGAAGAGGTAATCTATGTGCTCGCTGGCGTCGTAGAGCAGTGGTTGGACGGCGCCAAACAGACCTTGCAGGCTGGCGACAGTGTCTTTATCGCGCCCGACGTCGTGCACGCGTCGTTCAATGTGGGCGAAGCGCCAGCGCGTCTGCTCGCCATTTTGTCACCCTGCATCGGTGAGGGCGGCTACGCCCTGGTCGATGTCAGCGGCGACGCCCCCTGGAACACACTGCGCTGACCGAGGAAGGCAACCATGAGCAAAACCATTGTGATTGTCGGCGCCCTGGACACAAAGGGTGCTGAGTTTGCCTTTATCAAAGCGCTTATCGAGGCCGCCGGGCTGAAGACGCTGGTCATCGATTTTGGCGTGATGGGCGCCCCCACCTTTCCGCCCGACATCGACCGCGCCGAAGTTGCCAAAGCTGGCGGCGGCGATTTGGCGCAGCTGGCAAGCGGCGACCACAAGGACGCGGCTATGGAAGTGATGGCGACCGGGTTGGCTGTGATCGTGCGCCGCCTCTACGACGCCGGCAAACTCGACGGCATCATCGGCATGGGCGGCAGCGGCGGCACCTCATTGGCGACGCGCGCCATGCGCACGCTGCCCATCGGCGTCCCCAAAGTGATGGTCTCAACAATGGCAGGCGGCGACGTCAGCGCTTACGCCGGCGCCAAAGACATCACCTTCATGCCCTCAATTGTCGATGTCGCCGGGATCAATCGCATCAGCCGGGCGATCTACACCAATGCCGCCGGCGCCATTGTCGGCATGGTGAAGATGGATGCACCACCGCCGCAAGCCGAAAAGCCGCTGATCACGGCCTCAATGTTTGGCAACACCACCAAGGCCGTCGATCATGCGCGCAGCATCCTGGAAGCGAACGGCTACGAAGTGTTGGTCTTCCACGCCACCGGCGCCGGCGGCAAGACGATGGAAAGCCTGATCACTGATGGCTACATCGTCGGCTCGCTGGACATCACCACCACGGAACTGGCCGACACGGTCTGCGGCGGGGTTTTCGACGCCGGGCCGGAGCGCTGCCTGGCCGCTTCACGCGCTGGGATTCCCGCCGTGCTCGTGCCCGGCTGCGTAGATATGGCGAACTTCTGGGGCGTGGAGACGATGCCGGAAAAGTACCATCATCGCAATCTCTACCGCTGGAATCCCAACGTCACCCTGATGCGCACCAACGTCGAAGAGAATATACGCATCGGCGAGATGCTGGCGGCGGCGGCGAATGCCTCGACCGCGCCAGTGGCCTTTGTGCTGCCGCGCAAGGGTGTTTCGATGCTGGACAGCGAGGGCGGGCAATTTTGGGACCCGGAGGCGGATGCAGCGTGCTTCGACGCCATCAAGCGCAATCTTAAGCCAGGCATCCCGGTGATTGAACTCAACAACAATATCAACGACCCGGAGTTCTCCGCCACGGTGGCGGAGACGCTGCTGGGGCTTTTACAAAAAGGAGCATAGCTTTATGGCGCTTTCACGGCAGGAAATCTTGAAGCGGCTGCGCGCACAGGTTGCAGCGGGCCGCCCCATCGTAGGCGCTGGCGCTGGCACGGGCATCTCAGCCAAATTCGCCGAGGCAGGCGGTGCGGACCTGATCATCATCTACAACTCCGGGCGCTACCGCATGGCTGGACGCGGCTCGCTTGCCGGCCTGATGCCTTACGGCGACGCCAACGGCATCGTGGTGGAGATGGCAGCGGAAGTGCTGCCGGTGGTGAAGGACACGCCAGTGCTGGCAGGCGTCTGTGGCACCGACCCCTTCCGCCTGATGCCGGTCTTTCTCAAGCAACTCAGGGAGATCGGCTTTTCCGGCGTCCAGAACTTCCCCACCGTCGGCTTGATCGACGGCAGCTTCCGCGCCAACCTGGAGGCGACAGGCATGGGCTACGATAAGGAGATCGAGATGATCCGGCTGGCGCATGATCTCGATCTCTTCACGTCGCCCTATGTTTTCGACGCCGACCAGGCCAAAGCGATGGCCGCTGCTGGCGCCGATCAGCTTGTCGCCCATGTAGGGCTGACCACAGCGGGCAGCATCGGCGCCGCCGTCGCTCTCACCCTCGACGAAGCAATCGACAGAGTCATGACGATTGCCGCAGCTGGTCGCAGCGTCCGTTCAGACATCCTGGTCATCTGTCACGGTGGGCCTTTCGACGAACCGGAGAGCGTCGTCGCCGCCCTGGCGCGCATGCCGGGCATCGACGGCTTCTTCGGCGCCTCGTCGATCGAACGCCTCCCCACCGAGCGCGCCATCAAGGGACAGGTGGCGGCATTCAAGGCGGCGAAGTTGGGGTGATACGGTAAACGTCACTCGTCATCCGTCAGGCGTTGCGTCTGACGGATGACGAGTGACCTGTAGCGCCTGACGCCTCACGCCAACAGGCTCATTGCGTCATACAAATTAAACGCATCCACATAATGCTCAATGGCGCGAGCAATCGACTCTACGACATAGGCATGCGGATCGGGGGCGACTACTGCCAGGTGTTCATAGAGCGTCCGCCGCGCCTGTTGTACAGCGGACGCCGTCCATACGTAGCGAGCGCCGGTCTGCGCCAGCCAGCGCCGCCGCGCCGGCGCCAGCTCATCAAAGGCTTTGCCTATCTCGTCCGGCTGTAGCCACTTCTGCCAGCGGTTGGAGGCGACGACCGCAGCTTCCAGCGTCGCCATCATGCGCGAGGGTGGCAGGCGGCGGTTGGCGCATAACCGACGCTCGCGCTGCTCCAACTCCTCCAGCGCATCGAACTCCACCGCCGTGAACTCCGGTCCCACGTTGGCGCCGCCCATGCCCGTCGCCGGATAGTCGGCGGGATTTTCCACCCAGTCGGTGTAATGCCCCTTCAGCAGTGCGCCCGTTGGCCGCACGATCTCGGTCAGGCGTTCGGCGGCGGCGGGGTCGAAGTAGGTCGTGTGCAGATCGGTGCCAACCTGCGCCACGACAAAGGTGGGCCAGGCGTGCGCCAGGTTGCGCTCTTCCAGAGCATCCTTTAATTGGGTCAGAAACGCAGTGAAGTTCTCGAAGTCGACCAGCCCACCATGAACTTCCTCCGTACCCACCTCGTAGGCGACCGGCGGCAGATTGCGCGCCTTGCGTTCGGTCTCGGCGTGCTCGATCAGCTCAACCGTGCGCGCCACCACAACCGGCACTGTCGGCGCCTGGCCGGGCGGCAAGGTGCGATCCACCGTCGGGTCGATGTGCAGCAGCGCGTAGCCGGCGCCCAGGCACGCGCTCAGGCTTTGCTTGACCTCGTGCATCGCCTGATCGAGCGGCAGTTTGTCACGTGTGTGCTGATCCTTCAACCACATCCCGCCGTGATCCAGACACGGATAGAGCGGGCTGGTGCAGCCGTAGCGCACCGCGTAGGCGCGCATCTCCGCCACAAACTGTGCGGGCGTCCAGCCGGTGTAGCCGCCGTCGCGATCCACCTGATTGAGCGTGGCGGCAAAGAGCATCGGCGTGTGACAGCGCGCCGCCGCCTTCACCGCCGCCTCCAACACCGCCGCCGAGTTAGGACAAACCGCCAGCAGGGTGAGGTTGATCTGTTCGTGCTCACGCAGGTCAATCAAGCGCAAAATCGTATGACGTAGCTTAGACATCTTGCAATTCCTTGTGATAATAGAACGCGGATGACGCGGATTCGGCGGATCAACGCGGATTTGTTTGATCCGCGCAAATCTGCTCAATCCGCGTCATCCGCGTGCCATTTGAGACTGTTCCAACAGCGCCATCGCCTCTGTCAGCGTGGGCTGCGATTCGATGCCGCCCGCCGCGCACGTGGAGGCGGAACCACAGGCGACGGCAAACGCCAGCGTGCGTTCCAGCGACCAGCCAGCGAGATGGCCGTAGACAAAGCCGGCGTTGAAGGAATCGCCGGCGCCGGTGGTGTCGACGACGTGAACCGGGATTGGCGGCGCAGTGACAAGCTCCTCCCCGCGTTGGGCGGTCGCACCGTCGCCCCCACGCTTGACGGCAACGATGGGCACGCGTGCGGCCAGGTGCGCCAGCCCCGCCTGCCAGGTGACGCCACGCCCGATTGCCTTCGCCTCGGTTTCGTTGGGCAGGAAGATGTCGACGTTCGCCAGTGTGGCGTCGATGCCGCCGTCCCATTGCTCGGTCGGGTCGTAGTTGGTGTCGAGTGAAACGGTGAGACCATGTGCGTGTGCTTCAGCAAAGAGCTGCGGAATCGCTGGCCGCAGCGCGTCAAGCATGTAGTAGCTGCCCAGATGCAGATGCCGTGCCCGCGCTGCAATCGACCAGTCGACATCGTCGTAGGCGAGCACGCCCAACGTGCCCAGGTAGGTGAGCATCGCCCGGTCGACGCCGCGCGAGAGGATGGTGGTAAGCCCGGTCTTGATCTGCTCGTCGCGACGCACGCCGGCAACGTCGATACCGCGGCTGACCAGCACGTCGAGCAGGAAGTCGCCGATCGGGTCGCGCCCGACCTTACCAACAAAGGCCACGCGCAGCCCTAGCCGCGCCGCGCCGCAGGCAAAGATCGAGGTCGAGCCGCCCATCGTCATCGTGGCGTCGTCGATCACCTTCTCGACCTGCCCAAAGACCGGCGTCACGTCCCCCGCCAGGATCAGGTCGGCGTTGAGGTCGCCGACCGCCACCACGTCGAATTCTTTACGCATAGACCGCCAAATCTTCGATGGTTAACAAACTGAAACACTACCTTCCCGGAAGCTCAGAGCTTCCGGGAAGGTGGGCAAACTGCGTAACTCCTGTGAATTGTACAGTTATCGGCTCTGCTTATCCCAACCCAAATAGGGTGATTGCGCAGCAAGCAGGTCATCCGCCAGCGCGACAGCCTGATCGATGGAGCTGACGGCGCCGTCGAGCACCAGCGCCTGCACGAATTTCTCGCGGCTCTGCTCCAACGCGGCTTCGACGATCGTCTCGACCCACTGGTAGCGCGTCGCCAGCGTCCCCACGATGGCGGCAGGCAACGCCGTTTGCTGCACCGCGCGCACGCCGTAGCCATCGACCAGCGCCGGCCCTTCGACGATGGCATCGCGCGGCAGCGAGGGCGCCTGCCCCTGGTTGGGCAGATTCGCCGACACGACCAGACCGGCGTTGGTGCGCACGGCGCGGATGATGTCCATCACCTGTTCGTGCTCGCCGCCAAAGCGGGCCAGGTAGCTCTCCGGCAGCGGCTCGTCGCTCAGCGCCACGGCGCGCATCTCGGCGAAGGTGCGGTCGCCGTCGG
>DGFH01000005.1:0-6361 GCA_002391565.1 Anaerolineales bacterium UBA3905 | reverse complement strand
AACTCAGTCACGTGGCGATCCAGCACCGCCGGAAACGCGCCAAACCAGTGCATCAACCGCCAGGTGAAGGGGTTGTCTTCGGGCGATGCGTAGGGGCTGTCACCAACCGGCAGCGGCTCCGGCGGGTGCGCGGCGCGGGCGGCGGCGATGGCGCGCAGGCGGGGCATGGCGTCCTGTTCGCCTACATGCACCTGCGTGAACCAGGTGAGATGGTTGATGCCCGTCGCCATATAGCGCAAGTCGTCCACCGGCGCATCGAGCGCGCTCGCCAGATAACGCGCCGTCTCCATCACGCCGTGACACAGCCCGACCACCGGCGCGCCGGTCGCCTTGCGCATCGCCCGGCAGATCGGCGCCATCGGGTTGCCGTAGTTGAAGAACAAGGCGTCAGGCGCCAGGTCGAGCACATCGCGCGCAATCGCCACCATCGCCGGGATCATGCGCAGCGCCCGCGAGGAGCCGCCCGGCCCAACCGTGTCGCCCACCGGTGCGTAGATGCCGTAGCGGCGCGGGATGAAGACATCCTGCTCCCAGGCGCGGCGCCCGCCCACGCCGACCGTGCAAATGACGGCGGTGGCGCCCGGCAGCGCGTCGCGCCGATCCGGCGTTGCGCGCAGGCGCAGCGGTGCGTTGGCGGCGGCGACCATCTTCTGCGCCAGCTGCAAGGCGACGTTGAGCGCATCCGGGTTCGGGTCGATCAGCGTCACTTCAGCCGGTTCGCCCAGGCGGATGAGATCGGCGATCAAGCCGGCGGTGAAGACCGCGCTGCCGGCGCCGATGAGGACAATACGTTCGTCCATTGTGGTTTCCTTACTTCATGCCCGTGAGCGCCACGCCGCGCACGATCCAGCGTTGGAAGAAGATGTAGACCACCAGAATCGGCAGCAGCACCAGAATCGACGCCGCCATCGTCAGGTCATAGCGCTGCCCGTGCTGCGAGGTGTACCAGGTGAGCAGCAGCGGCAGCGTGCGCTTCTCGTGCGTGGTGATCACGATCAGGGGCCAGAGATAGTCGTTCCAGGTCGCCATGAAGGTGAAGATACCCAGCGTCGCCAGCGGCGCGCCCAGGTTCGGCATCACCACGCGGCGGTAGACGGTGAACTCGCCGGCGCCATCGATGCGGGCGGCGTCGATCAGGTCATTCGGGAAGGTGGAAATGAACTGGCGCATCAGGAAAATGCCAAACGCATCGACCATCGACGGGATCACCAGCCCCCACAGCGAGTCGATCAGCCGCAGTTGCACCAGGATCAAATAAGCCGGAATCATGACCACCTGGAAGGGAATCATGAGCTGGATCAGGATGAAGCCAAAGAGCAGGTTCTTGCCGCGAAAAGTGAACTTGGCAAAGATGTAGCCCGCCAGCGAGCTGGTGAAGAGCGTGATCACGACGCGCGCCACGGCCACAAAAGTGCTGTTCAGGTAGAAGCGCGCCAGCGGCACCTTTGGGTCGGCGAAGATCGTCTGATAGCTGTTGAACGTCCACTGTTCCGGGAAGAACGTCGGCGGGATACGCACGATCTCACTCGCCGGTTTCAGCGAAGTCATCAAAATCCAGATGAAGGGCACCAGTGTCACCGCCAGGCCGATGAACAGAATGAAGTAGGCAAAGAACTGCGCCAGTGACCGCCCGCGCTGTCGCCTGGGCGCAGCGGATGCAAGCTGGACTGTACTCATCGTTCAGTACTCCCAATCGGTGCGCAGCACGCGGAACTGCACCAGCGTCACAATCAGCACCATCGCAAAGAGGACGAGCGACATCGACGCCGCCCAGCCCATCGCCTGAAAACGGAAGGCGTTTTCATAGATTTCCATCGTCAGCGAACGCGTCTGGTTTTGTGGCCCGCCGCCGGTCATCACCTGGAAGATGACGAAGACCTGGAAAGAGGAGATCATTGTCAATGTGCAGACCAAGAGCAGCGTTGGTTGCAACAAGGGCACGGTGATGCGCCGGAACTCCTGCCAGCCAGTGGCGCCGTCGATGTGCGCTGCGTCGCGAATTTCGCGCGGAATGCCTTGCAGCGCGGCGATGAAGATCACCAGGTTATAGCCAAAGTCCATCCATACATAGGCGATGATGGCGGCGACCATTGCCAGCGGCACGCCGAAGACAAAGGCGCTGGGATCGGTGAGCCAGGCTTTAGGCGGCGTCAGGCCGATCAACTTGATGAAGTTGTTGAGCAGCCCTTGCTGTGGATGAAAAACATAGCCCCACATGATCGCCACCGCCACCGCCGAGCTGATCGTCGGTAGAAAGTAGATGGCGCGGAAGAGACCCTTGACGCGCGCATGGACGCTCTCCACCAGCACCGCCAGCGGCAGGGTGATCGCCAGGTTGACTGCCAGCACCAGAAAGGCAAAGATCAGCGTATTCTTGACCGAGATGCGAAAGAGCTCGCCTGCCTGCGTGTCGGCGAACATGGCGGCAAAGTTGCCCAGGCCGATAAAGGGATTGCGCCCGCCCAACCCCAACGGGCCGTCGCCCACACGCACCGGCGAGTAGTTGAAAAAGCTCAACACCACCACCCAGATCATGGGAAAGAGGGCAAAGACGCCGAGATAGAGAAAGATCGGGATGAGCGAACCCCAGACGAAGACGCGCTGCCCAGGTCGCAACCCGGTCCGTTCCTTGCGCCGGACGCCGGCCCCGCCGGCAATTGCTGCTCGCGTCATGTTTCGCTTCCTTGCTGGTTCCACCGAAGGTTTTTCTCGACGCAGAGACGCGGAGACGCAAAGGAGCGCAGAGGAAATTGAATTCAATTTTCTCTGCGCCTTCGCGCCTCTACGTCACAATCCTCTGCAATTACTGTGCGGAGTCGACCATTTCATTGGCCTGGGCGTGAATCGTCTGCGCCGCCTGCTCAGCGGTCATGCTGCCCTGCAACGCCTGCAAGATCGCCGGGTAGATGATGTCGTAGAAGAGCTTGTCGCGGTCGGAGACGTTGCCCAGATATTGGCCGTCAGGCAACAATTTGAAGGTTGGCTCCACCCAGGGCGCTTTTGCCAGCAACTCCTGCGGGTTCTCGACAAGCGCCTTGAGCGCCGGGATGGTGCCGGTGACGCCGTTGAAGGTGACGGCATTCGCTTGCTCAGCCGTCATGAACTTGACGAGTTTCCAGGCAGCCTCCTGGTTGGCGCTGTTGGCGGAGACGACTTTGCCCCAGCCGGCGTCGGCTGCGTACTTGCGCTGCGCGCCGAAGAGCACCGGTGTATTAACATAGTCGAACTCAAAGTCAGGGTAATTGACCAACCCCTGTCCTGCCGCCCACGAGCCGATGAAGCTGGAGGCGACGACGCCGGCAAAGAAGCCATCGTAGGGTTGATTGGTTTCAGCGTTGAACAACACCGGATCGACCAGTTTGTCCTTCTGCACCATGTCCATCAGCAACTGAATCGTGGCGATGGCTTCGGGCGTGTCAAAGGTGAAGTGCTTGCCATCCTCGGCAAAATAGCTGCCACCCTGCTCCAGGATGCCTTCCAGCAGCAAGAAGGGCAGGCCATCGCCGCCGACGAAATGGAAGCCGGCGCGCACCATCGTATCGCCGTCGAACTCGCTCAGACGGGCGGCCTGTTCACGCAGGGTGTCCATCGTGTCCCACACGGGAGGGTAGGGCACGTCCTTGCCTTCAAAAAGCGCCGGGTTGACCAGGGCGCCGCCCACTTCCAGGTTGAACTCGTTGGGCAGACCGTAGAGTTTACCGTCGCAGTAGTAGCCACCCAGCGGTGCGGCAAAGAACAGTTCCTGCGCCTCGGTGTAGCTCATCACATCGACGGGCATTTCCGCCAGACGCCCACCCGCCGCATAGGAGCAGACCCACGAGCCGAACATCTCAATCACATCTGCTTCGGTTCCGGCCTGCATGGAAGTCTGCAACGCCTGGATGAACTGATCGTATTCGAACTGCTCGTACTTGACCTCGATGTCGGGGTTTTGCTCCATGAACTTCGCAATCACGCTTTCATTGGCTTGGATGAACGATGGGTTCTGATGTGACCAGACGCGCAACACCGTCTTGCCGGCAGCATCTCCGCCGGTCGGCGCCGCCGCTGGCGCGCCGCCGCCACAAGCCGCCATCACCATCGCCGCCACCACCAGGAGGATCACAACACTTCGCCGCATGAGTCTTCTTCTCCTTTTTGATTACCGGTTACACACTCCGAATCAACAACCCACAACCCATCACTCGTGACTCGTCACTTCCTACAGAAATACCACGGCATCCAGGTTCTCTGGGTGATCCGGGTTCAACCCTTTTGCCAGCGAGCGCCCAAGCGCCACCATTTGTCCAAAGGGCAGGTAGAGTACGCTGCGGGCGATCTCGTCGAGACCATCGCCAAACGCCACATCCACGTCTTGGCTGCCGATGGTCAGCGAACGCGCGCCGAGCGCCTGCATGTCAGCCACAACCCTCATGTCATCGCTGCGGCGCTCATCCGAAACCAGCGCCACGATCAGCGCAGTGGGCGTGATCATTGACTTGGGCCCGTGGCGGAACTCCATGCAATGGAACGGCTCACTGTGGCTGAGCGTCATCTCCTTCATTTTCAGGCTCAGCTCACACGCCAGCCCATAGCGGATGCCCGAACCGAGGAAGTAGAAGCGGTCAATGCTCAGGTCAGCGCCCAACTGCTCCAGCTCCTCGGCATAGCGGCTCAGCAATGGCGTCAGCACGTCGGGCAGACGATGCAGATCGTTCCACAGCTGGCTGTTGTCATCCGCCCACAGCGCCGCTAACGCCACGGTCGCCAGATAGAGGCCGGAAAATGCGCGCGTTTGCGCCACGCTCTCCTCGCGGATCGAGGGGAAGACCAGATTCAGGTCGCCCAGTTGGGTCAGCGCCCGTCCTGGATAGCAGCTCAGCGTCACGATGTCGCCGCGTGCGTCATGACGGAAGCGTTCGCAGGCGCGTAGCGTCTCAGTCGTCTCGCCGGAGCGGCTGACAGCGACGAGCAAGGTGCGGCGCGCCGGCGGCATGGATGTAGGATTCAGCCATACTTCCGAAGCCGGCAAGCCGATCGCCGGGACGCCAACCAAGCGTTGGAGCACAGCCGCTGCGGCAATTGACAGATAGTAAGTGGAGCCGCAGCCGGTGAAAACGACCTGCTCGTATGCGCCCGATGCCAGGAACGTCCGCAAACTGTCGACTTGGGCGTCGAGC
Source organism: Anaerolineales bacterium UBA3905 (assembly GCA_002391565.1). Classification (GTDB taxonomy): domain Bacteria; phylum Chloroflexota; class Anaerolineae; order Caldilineales; family Caldilineaceae; genus Caldilinea. Next base: position 1,202 of record DGFH01000005.1, on the reverse strand, counting down.
ACGGTGAGGACGCCGCGCCAGGCCTCCGGCTGCGAATAGATCTCCTCGCGTGTGTGAAATCCTGCATGTAGTGAAATGTTGCTCATAAAGAAAACCCTTGATTGATGGTTGAGGCGCACTGATCGTCATGCAATGCGCACGTCGATGCCTTTTTCGCGCAGGGACTGGACGATCTCCGCTGGTGCGTTCGTATCGGTCACAAGCACATCGATGACATCGAGCGGCGCCACAAAGACGGTGGAGACGCGCCCCAGTTTGGTATGGTCAGCCACGATGATAATTTCACTGCCGATGCGCAAAATTTCGCGGTCGAGCAGACTTTCTTCCAGCGAGTTGTTGGTCAACCCCTGTTCCAGGTCAATGGCGCGGATGCCAAAAATCACCTTGAGCGCGCGCAACTCGGTCAATGCACGCAGGGTCAAAGCGCCGACCAGCGAGCTTTCACTGGCGCGCACCACGCCGCCTAACAGGATCACTTCCACGCCCGGCGCGCCTGCCAGCTCATTGACGACCAGCAGTGAATTGGTAAAGACGGTCAGATTGTGGCGCTCGCGCAACCGGTGCGCGACTTCCATCACGGTCGTGCCGCTGCTCAGGAAGATGGTCTCTCCGTCGGCGATCAGCCCTGCAGCTACTGCGGCGATCCGTTTCTTTTCATCGGCCTGTTCAAGCGCACGCTGCAAGACCGGCGGTTCGGGCGGCGCACGCCGCACAGCAATCGCGCCGCCATGCACACGACGAATTTTGCCTTCCGCCGCCAGTGTCTCCAGGTCACGGCGCGCCGTGGCCGGGCTGATAGCAAAGTGCGCCGTGATCTCTGGCACGCTCACGCGCTGCTGCTGCTCAATCCACGCCAGCAACAGGCGTTGACGTTCGACAGCCGATTCGGCGACAGACGCCAGGATAGCGTCGATCTCAGTTGACGGTGGCATATAAACAAGCAAAGTCAATCACGAAACAATCAGACTCAATCAAACTTTACTCGCAAATGTGTGTGATGTCAATCACCAGAATTGACCAGGGTCTACTTCACGTTCGGGGCAAGAAGCGTGCGTCGCACTGGTCAGCAAGCGTCGCGCAGGCGAGAACGCGTTGACCAGTGCGACGCACGCGCCCCCAAGTTGAAGTACACCCAATTGACCAGGGTGTACTTCACGTTTGGGGCAAATTGCGCTGCACCGGTGAATCATGCACATTAACAA
>DGFH01000286.1:2745-7052 GCA_002391565.1 Anaerolineales bacterium UBA3905 | reverse complement strand
AGATCGCCGAGATCGAGCTGGGAGTGCGCGAGCCGGTGGTGCGCGTGGGCAACCTGAGCGCCGAGCGCGACTTCACGGACGTACGCGATGTGGTGCGCGCTTATTGGCTGCTGGCGCAGCACGGCGAGGCCGGTCTCTGCTACAATATCGGCTCTGGCGCGCCGCGTGCGATTCACGAGTTGTTGAACACGCTCTTAGCATTGTCGCCTGTCCCGATCCGTGTCGAAGTTGACCCGACGCGACTGCGCCCCAGCGACGTGCCGCGCTCCTATTGTGACAACCGGCGTCTGGTGCAGGCCACCGGCTGGCAACCTGCCATCGACCTGCGCACGACGCTGCGCGACTTGCTGGAGGACTGGCGCGCCCAACTGCGTTAAAAGCAATTGCAAGGGGCGAAAACCAATGTCGCCGTTTATCCCTCGCCCTGCAACCAAACTGATTCAGGAGAACATTTGACTGTATGCCAACTGCATTGATTACAGGCGTCACCGGACAGGACGGCAGTTATCTGGCCGACCTGCTGCTCGAAAAAGGGTACACCGTCATCGGGATGGTGCGGCGCACCAGCACAATCAACTTCGACCGTATCAACCACATCCAGGACAAAATCGAAGTGGTGCAGGGCGACTTGCTCGACCAGATGAGCTTGATCGGCATTCTACACGACTATCGCCCGGACGAAGTGTACAATCTGGCGGCGCAGAGCTTCGTGCCGACAAGTTTCACGCAGCCGGTGCTGACCGGCGAATTCACTGCGCTCGGCGTCACGCGCATGTTGGAAGCGATCCGCATCGTCGATCCCCAAATTCGCTTCTACCAGGCGTCAAGCAGTGAGATGTTCGGCAAGGTGGTCGAGGTGCCCCAGCGCGAGACGACGCCCTTTTATCCGCGCAGTCCCTACGGCGTCGCCAAAGTCTACGGCCATTGGATCACCGTCAACTACCGCGAGAGCTACAATATCTTTGGCTGCTCCGGCATCCTCTTTAATCACGAAAGCCCACGCCGCGGCCTGGAGTTTGTGACGCACAAGATCACACATACGGCAGCGCGCATCAAACTAGGGATGGCAAAGGAACTGCGGCTTGGCAACCTGGAAGCAAGACGCGACTGGGGCTATGCCGGCGACTATGTGCGCGCCATGTGGCTGATGCTGCAACAGGATGAGCCTGATGATTATGTCGTCGCCACCGGCGAGACGCACAGCGTTCAGGAGTTCGTCGAAGAGGCGTTCGGCTATCTCGACCTGGATTGGCGTCAGTACGTCGTGCAAGACCCCCGTTACTATCGCCCTGCCGAAGTCGATTTGCTAGTGGGAGACCCCCGCAAGGCTGCCGCTAAACTGAAGTGGGAGCCGTCAGTTGACTTCCGCCAGCTGGTGCGCATCATGGTGGACGCCGACCTGGAACAGTTGCGGAAGGGGCAGCACACGCCCAACAACCCACTGATTTGAATTGTACAACGTAGACAACTCCAGCCTTTCAGAAAGCTCTGGATAGGCTGGAAGGTTTGCCCCAATACGATTGCGTGTTGTGTACACAAGAGGCAAAGATGGCGGCGATCGACACAAAACAAGCAAGTTCAGGCGTCTATCAGGCCGACGCGGAGACACAGGCCAGCAAGCGCACCTCGATCGGCCTCTCGGCGCATCGGCCCACGGCGCCCAGCACCGTGCAACGCCCCCCCAGCGCCGGGCTGGCGCTTTCGGCGTGGTGGCTTGTCTTTTTGCTGATCATGCTCATGCTGGCAATCGGCATCCTGATCGTGGCGCGCGTAATTGCACCGGCGCAAACCCTGGAGGAGGCTGTCAACCTGCTGCTCAACCGCCCCCCTTCCACCGCCGATGTGCTCTTCGCAGCTGACTTCAAAGCAAACGCCGGGCCGTTGCGCACGATCCTCATTTCAGGACAGGCGGAGGCGGCTGTCCTGCCCGATGAAGGCGTCTACCGGCTACAGGTGGAGCCTGGCTACCTGGCCTGGAGCCGCTTCACGGTTGCCGACGCCGCATCGCTGTCCATCGACGCCACCGTCACGATCGACGCCACGACGCCGGATGCGGCAGTCGCACTGATCGGGCGCTTTGTGGATGACGCCAACTACTATCTCTTCGTCGTCGATGGCGCCGGGCGCTTCTGGGTGGTGCGCTATCAGGCGGGTGTTGCGCAGGAAATCATCCGCCCGACCACCACGCCAGCGATCAATCCTGCCGGCGCCGCCAATCGCCTGACTTTGCGCGACGATGGGCGCACCCTGGAGTTTCTTGCCAATGCTTCGTCGCTGACGATGATTCCGGTGGATGTGGCGCCTGCGACGCCGCTCGGCATTGGTGCACACGCCACCGGTGAGACAAGCGTCACCGTCACCTTCGACGAAATTCGCGTGCGCATGCCATGAACAACACCACCGCAATCGCTGCATTCCTGGCCGCCATCGACGCCGGCGCCGACGACGTGACCGAGCGCCTGGCGTTGCAACTCACGCCCGATGCAGAGCCTGATTTATTGGCGTTGCTGGCGGCGCCCGACGCCGACCGGCGCTGGTGGGGCGCGCGTGCCCTGGCGCTGGTCGGCGGGACGGCAGCCATTCCCGCTGTGGCGCAGCAGCTTGCCGACGTCGATCCTGCCATCCGCGCGGCGGCGTTGCTGGCGCTGGCGCATCTGCATCAACGTCACCCGGATGCGGTGACGCCCTATCTCGACCGTGCGGCGGAGCGCCTGCAAGACGAAGACGGCATGGTGCGGCAGGTCGCCGCCGACGCCCTTGCCCAGTGCGGCGACGATGCTGTGCCCGTGCTTGCGCGCATACTGTTCCAGCAGACTCACGAGGGGGCGCGCACGCGTGCCGCCGGTGCGCTGCGCAAGCTCGCCACGATGAAGGCGGCGGGGGTGCTCTATGCGCTGCTGAATGACTCGAATCATCTGGTGCGCGCCTATGCCTACGAGGGATTGGACGACATGGGCTTGCTTGAAACCGTGCTCGTCATGCCGCAATAGGCCGCGTTGCAGTGTGTCATCAGGGTGGTCTGTTTATCGTCTCCTGGAGGCTGATGCTATAATGGCCGTTGTGCCTGCGTTCGTCAGTTAGCTAAGGTTCAAGAAATGGCTTATGAACGGAAAATCTTTGTATTATGCAGCCCGCTTCACAGCGGGGCAGACGGTGCGAAACAATCGAGGCGTCACATTTTTGTTGCTGCTCATGCTCGCGTTGATCGTTGGCGGCTGCACTGCATCAGCAGCGACCATGCAGAACGCCGCCAGTATGGCGGATGCGGCGTTGCCGCCAGCGATTACCACCGTCATTGAACCGCTAGACGCCTATCAGTCGCCCGGCGACGACTCCAAGTCCCCGCTTCCCACACCAACTGCCACGCCCACCTCCGCTGCACCTCTGCGCATCGTCATCGCCAGCCAGGTGCGCGCCAATCTGCGCAGCGGGCCGGGCACCTCCTTCGACATCGTGGCGAAAGCCAATCCGGGTTTGACTTTCGACGTGCTGGGACGCAGCGAAGATGGTGGATGGTACCAGGTTGCCACCAATGTGGCCGGCATCACACCCGTCGAAGGGCAGACCGCTGACAAGGGGTGGGTGGCGGCGGAACTGGTGCGCATTGCCGGCGAGGGCGAAGCGCCGGTTGTCGCCGCCGCTTCCGATCTGTTGCTGAAGCCTGACCTGTCGGCGGAGTGGGCGGTCAGCTGGAAGTGCGATTCCGAGCGCTGCCAGATCAAGGAATGTGAGGCCGAAGTGAAGGCGGTGGTCAACCGCGCGGTCAGCAACGGCTATCTGCCTGTCGAGCATACTGTCACCTGGGATGACGCCTGCTTCTCCACCGACGCCTGGACATTCGAGGTAAACCAGGTCACCGGCAAGGAGCGCACCGGTGAAGCCGAGCAGAATTTCCTCTACGGTTATTGGCTGGGCGCCAAACCCGGCGATCCAACCGGCGTGCTGCCTCTGGCTGACGGCAAGGGCGTGGAAGTCTACTGCACCGGCCCGCACACCGTTGAAATTGAGGAAGGCGCCGGCTGGACGACGGTTTACCAGGGCAACACCTGTCATGATGTCAACACAGGGTTGCTGGCGTACATGAACTATACCAAGCGCTGGCTCTACACAGGCGACTACGACGGCAAGACGTATGCGCGCGCCTTCTTTGGCGACATCGAGCATCTTGAGCAGCGGCTGGTTACAGCGAACGTGCCGCTGGCGTTAGTCGAAAAGAAGAAGTAACGAGAGAGCTTCACGAAGACGATCTACAACGTCCCCAGTCTGCTACTGATTTTTAGGTTGACATTTTATGAGCGCAGTGTTGC
>DGFH01000286.1:1696-2523 GCA_002391565.1 Anaerolineales bacterium UBA3905 | reverse complement strand
GTATTACGTGTTGCGTGAGGGGTTCCGACACGTAGCACGCAACACGTAACACTGAAAATATGAAAACTCTGCCTAGCAATCAGTAATGCGGTGTCAACTGACTGGGGACGTTCTGTTTTTACGCTCTATTCAGCCTAAGACGGTCTTTGCGTCTACGCCAGCCCGTCGATAACGCTGCCCAGAATCTCGACAATCTGATCCACCTCGTCGGCGTTGATCATGAGCGGCGGAGCGAACGCCAGCGTGTTCCCCACGTTGCGCGTGCGTAGCCCGCGAGCCAGACAGGCATTGTAGATTTCCAGCGCTTTGCCCAGGTCGGCTTCACGCGTCGCCTTGTCTTTGACGATCTCGACGCCGCAGAGCAGCCCGCGCCCACGCACCTCGCCGACGATGTTGAACTCCAACAGTCTGGCAAGTCCGCGCTTGAGCCGTTCGCCCATCAACTGGCTGTTCGCCAGCAGGTTCTCGCGCTCAATGATCTCCAGATTCTTCAATCCGACCGCGCACGCAGCAGCATGACCGGAATACGTGTAACCGTGCATCCAGGTCTCTTCCGGCGGTGCACTGTCGATCACTTCGCGAATGGCGTCGGAAATCTGGATGCCCCCCAGAGGCAGATAACCGCTGGTGATGCCCTTGGCAAAAGTCATGATGTCAGGTCGCAGATTCCACTGCTGCTGGCCGAACCACAGTCCCGTGCGCCCAAAACCGCAGATCACCTCGTCGGCAATCAGCAGCACATCGTACTTGTCGCAGATGGCGCGCACCAGCGGAAAATAGTCGTCCGGTGGCACAATCACGCCGCCGACGCCCTGGATCGGCTCGGC
>DGFH01000286.1:0-1577 GCA_002391565.1 Anaerolineales bacterium UBA3905 | reverse complement strand
GCGACCGTCTCCGGCCCCTGGCGCAGAATCTCTTCTTCCAGCGCGCGCGCCGCCGCCTGGCCCACCGTTTCGCCGGGCCGGATGTCGCCGGTGTAACGATACGGGTTCGGCGCCGGAATGTGCGAGAAGCCGGGCGAAAGCGGGCCAAACATGGTGTGATAGCGCGGGATGCCGGTGGCGGCGGTGGCGGCAACGGTGATGCCGTGATAGGCTGCCTGGCGCGAGATGATCTTGAATTTATCCTTCTTACCCAATCGATGCCAGTAATAGCGCGCTGTCTTGAAGGCCGAATCGTTGGATTCCGAACCGCCCGATGTAAAGAAGGTAGTGTTGAGGGTGGGGTGCGCCATGCCAGCCATACGGTGCGCCAGCTCAGCCGCCGGCGGCGTCGTCATGCCCACGAAGTTGGAGGTGAAGGCGACTTTACGCATCTGCTCAGCAGCGACGGCAGGCAATTCCTGATTGCCGTAGCCGATGTTGACGTTCCACAGCCCGGCCATGCCGTCGAGCACCGTGCGCCCGTCGGTCGTGTGCAGCCAGACGCCTTCGGCGCGGTCGACGACGAGCGGGTTGGCGTGCTGCTTGGGATGGTGTAGGGGGTGAAGTTGTCGTTTGTCGTGTTCGACCACGGTGGCGTGGTCGAGAGCCATCTCTAACATCATAACCTCGATTTCTTGCTTTCGTGAAAACGGCTACCGTTTGGCGCCGCTCAAGCGGTGACGCCAAGGATCAGTACAGGAATGTCGATATCGGCAACGCCGCGATGCTCCAAGTCCCAAATAAACTGCTCAAAATAGGAGACCCCCCGTCTACATGTCTTCGGCAAGGGCTTTTATCGGCACGATTTCAACGCCAGCGTCGATCACATCAAGATTGTGGATGATTGTCATCTTCGCACAAACGTTGTAGACCATGAACGCATATTTCCCAAACTGCACTTCTACACCAAGCCGATTCTTAACAAAATCCATTTCGCGGAATGCGCCCCTGGTTGAATGGTCAGGGACAAAACCGGAAGTATAGTATTGAGTGGGGTAATCGCACTTGACCTTGAACTTCTGCCAACCTTGCGCATGAAACTCGGCGGTGAAGATGCGATTCAATGCGCGTGGGCTGTACAGAGTCTTTCCAGGCATTGTCTTTTCGCGACTGGTTTTGGTTTTACACGACGCACTGTCAACGGCAGTAATCACCTTTTCAATTTCTGCCAGTTCTGCTGCAAACCGTTCCTGGACACACTTGCGTCCATGGTTGAAGGAGTAAGTCCCGGCGATGATCATTCGTAGTCACCCTCCTGTTCAAGCAGCCGTACCTGGGAAACTTCTTTCCCTTCTTCAGGAATCTGGGAAACCTTCTCGGCGCCAGAGGGTTGGTGCACTGGACGTCCCAATGGGCGATGACGCAGCGTCCCATTAAAGTAATCACCCAGACGCTGGCGAGCAATGGCAATGTATTCCGCTATCTGGGTGATAAACTCGTTGACATCGCCTGAGGCCAGCACAATCTGGGCATCCTCATTGTATTGATCTGCAATAGGCGTCACTGGGCGGAATAGAGGCTGTCTCTTATACACATCT
>DGFH01000018.1:19732-23487 GCA_002391565.1 Anaerolineales bacterium UBA3905 | reverse complement strand
AGATGTGTATAAGAGACAGTGCTGACAGGCAGCGCCTTCAACGCGCTGCTCAAGACGCTGGAGGAGCCGCCGCCGCACGCGCGCTTCATCCTGGCGACAACCGAACCGCACAAGATTCCGGCGACGGTGATCAGCCGCTGTCAGCGCTTCGATTTCCGCCGCATCCCCGCGCCGGAGATTGCGCAACACCTGCAGCATATTGTCAAGGCGGAAGGCTTCGAAGCCGAGCCGGATGCACTCTTGATGATCGGGCGCAGCGCGCAGGGGTGTATGCGCGACGCCGTCAGCCTGTTGGATCAGATGTTCAGCTATGGGAGCGATCGCGTCACGCTGGCGCAGGTGCAACAGGTGTTGGGCGCTGTCAACATGCAGGCCGTGCTCGATTTCGTGGGCGCCATTGCGACGCGCGACGCCCGCCGCGGGCTGGCGCTCATTCACAAGCTGATGATCGACGGCGCCAGCCTGAATGAGTTTTGTCATCAGGTTGTGGAGCAACTGCGCGCCGTGATGGTGTTGCAGATGACGAATGACGCCAGCCTGCTCGATGACCTGCCCGTCGAGACCCTCCAGCAGATGCAGACGCAGGCTCGACAATTGGATTTGCCAACCACGCTCTACGCCATTAAGCGTTTTAGCACGGCGATCAACGAACTCAAGGGTGGTTTCCAGCCGCAGCTCCCGCTGGAGATGGCGCTGATCGAGGTTGTGCAGGGTGAGGCGAGCGCGCCGACAATGGGGGCTGTGCAGGGAACAGCGGCGGCCGTCATCCCCACTGCCACGGCTCGGAGCGACGTCAAACCACCAACGCCTGTCAGCAACGCCGCCATGCCCGCAGCGCCGGCGCCAGAAAAACGGGAACCGGTTGCCCTCGACGCCGAAGCCGCCCGTCGGCTGTGGACGCGTTGGCGAGAGTTCCTCACCGTCGTCAAGACGCAGTGTGGTCAACAGGCGGCGGCGGCGCTAAACGCCGTGCGCGACGTCGCTGTGGCGGAGCACAGCGTCGCCTTTGCCTTTGGCAACAACGAGTTCTCGCGCAACCTGATCGCCAAGCCAGATGTATTGCCAGGGGTGGCGGCGGCGCTCTCGCGCTTCATCGACCGCGAGGTGACGATTGAGTGTCAAATCGGCGAGAAAGCGATCTTGACGGGGCATGTTGTGGCTGTGCAACCCCTGGCAACTGACGGGCCGGATCCACTGGTCGAATTTGCCATCAATGATTTGGGGGCGCAGGTGGCAAAGGATAGCGGGAAGCGCGGCGGCAGTAGCCGCAAACCATCGCCCGCACCATGAAGCATACGGTAGTGGGCGCACTGTCCCGAAAAGCAGGCGCGGGTTGACGCCACGGTTGGGACAGCCGCCCCATGAATTCTGTCACAGAAAAGGATATAAGAAGATGAGTAAGAAGCAAGGCTTTAGCGGTGGTGGACGCGGCTTTGGCGGCGGCATGCCCAACATGGGCAGCCTGATGTCCCAGGTGCAGAAATTACAGGCGGAGATGGAGAAGGCGCAGGCCGCGCTAGCCGCTGAGGAGATCACCGTTACAGCTGGCGGCGGCGCCGTCACGGTGGTGGTCACCGGCGCACGGGAGTTCAAGAGCATCACCATCAAACCAGAGGTCGTCGATCCGGAAGATGTAGAAATGCTGCAAGATCTGCTGTTGGCCGCCTTCAACGACGCGTTGGCGCGGGTCAAACAACTTGAAGAAGAACGCATGGGCAGCCTGACCGGCGGGCTGGGGCTGCCGCCAGGTTTGTTCTAAGCATGCAACCATTAGCCGAACCGGTCTCTAATTTAATCGACGCCTTCAGTCAGCTGCCGGGCATTGGCCCCAAGACTGCGACGCGTCTGGCGTACTACCTGTTGCGCAACGACGAAGCGATTGCGCTTAAGCTGGCGCGCGCGTTGGAGGAACTCAAGCAGCGGACGCTCTTTTGCAGCGTCTGCTTCAACATCGCCGACCAGGACCCGTGCCCGATCTGCGCTAATGCACAGCGCGACCACGGGCTGGTCTGCGTGGTGGAGGAGCCGCTCGACGTGCAGGCCATTGAACGCACGCGCGAGTTCACCGGCGTCTATCACGTACTGCACGGCGCCATCTCGCCGGTCGAGGGCATCGGCCCGGAAGACCTGAAGATCGGCGAGCTGTTGCACCGCATCCAGACAAGCGAGACGCCGGTGCGCGAGCTGTTGCTGGCGACCAATCCCAACCTGGAAGGCGAGGCGACCGCCATGTACATTGCCCGCCTGACCAAGCCGCTCGGCCTCCGCGTCACGCGTTTGGCGCGTGGCCTGCCGATGGGCGGCGACCTGGAATATGCCGACGAGGTGACGCTGGGGCGCGCGCTGACTGGGCGCAGCGAGATGTAGGGGGTTATGTCGAAAGGAGATCACGATGATTCGCACGGTCGAGGCGATTATTGAGTCTGATGGCAGCGTCAAGTTACTGGAGAACGTCAATCTCGATAAACCGCACAAAGCATTGGTCACGATCCTGGAAGCAACCGAGCTTACTGACGAGTTGCGTCCGTACGGGCTTGCTGCGGGTCAATTCGTTGTGCCTGACGATTTTGATGCACCGTTGTCAGAGGAAATTCTTGCGGAGTTCGAAGGCAGATGAATATCCTGCTCGATACACATATATTTCTTTGGTATATCAGCGGTGATCCAAACCTATCTGGCGCCTTGCGCTCGACTCTGCGCAGCTCTCGTAATAACCTGTATCTTAGTGTAGCTTCTGTCTGGGAAGCCACTGTAAAGTATCAACAAGGAAAGCTAAGCTTACCCCAGGTGCCGAGCCTGTATATTCCCTCTTTGCGCCAACAACACAACATCCTGAGTCTTAGCCCCGATGAAGCAAGTATTGGGCGACTGTTAAGTTTACCCAACCATCATCGCGATCCGTTTGACAGAATACTGATCTGCCAGGCTATTGAATACGGTATGCAAATTGCAACAGTCGATCCTTTAATACGCGCCTATCCTGTTCAGGTCATTTAAGATTTTCAGGCAATGTCAGATCTTTTTGGATTAAAGCCGTAAATGTAAAATCGGAGACGCAAAGTGACTGATACAACAAATAAGATCGAATCTCTCAAAAAAAGCTGGCAGGAAAACACCTTAGCCCCGCTGGTCAAGCGCTTTGGCGAGCGCAAGCCCAAATTCACCACCAGCGCCGAAGACATGATCGTTGAAACGGTCTACACGCCTGCCGCCGACGATGGCGACTACCTGGAAAAGTTGGGGCTGCCGGGTGAATATCCCTTCACGCGCGGTGTGCAACCCAATATGTATCGTGGGCGTTTCTGGACGATGCGTCAGTATGCTGGTTTTGGCAACGCCAAAGAGAGCAACGCTCGCTACAAGTTCCTGATTGCGCAAGGGCAGACCGGTCTCTCCGTTGCCTTCGATCTGCCCACGCAGATCGGCTACGACGCTGACCACGCGTTCGCCGAGGGCGAGGTCGGCAAGGTCGGCGTGTCGATCTCCAGCCTGCGCGACATGGAAACGCTCCTGGACGGCATCCCGCTCGACAAAGTCAGCATCAGCATGACGATCAACGCACCGGCGGCGGTGCTGCTGGCGATGGTGATTGCCGTGGGCAAACAACAGGAGGTTTCTGCCCAACAATTGCGCGGCACGATCCAGAACGACATTCTCAAGGAGTACATCGCACGCGGCACCTACATCTTCCCGCCGGCGCCGTCGATGCGGCTGATCACCGACATCTTCCGTTACTGCGCCGCCGAAGTGCCCAA
>DGFH01000018.1:19212-19582 GCA_002391565.1 Anaerolineales bacterium UBA3905 | reverse complement strand
CGCCGGCGCCGTCGATGCGGCTGATCACCGACATCTTCCGTTACTGCGCCGCCGAAGTGCCCAAATGGAACACGATCTCGATCAGCGGCTATCACATCCGCGAGGCAGGCAGCACCGCCGTGCAGGAAGTCGCCTTTACGCTGGCGAATGGCATCGAGTATGTGCAGCAGGCGATCAACGCTGGACTGGATGTCGATAAGTTTGCGCCGCAGCTCAGCTTTTTCTTCAACGCTCACAACAACTTTCTGGAGGAGGTCGCCAAGTTCCGTGCGGCGCGGCGGTTGTGGGCGAAGATCATGCGCAATCGCTTCGGCGCACAGAACCCGGATTCTTGGAAACTGCGCTTCCACACGCAGACCGGCGGCAGCAC
>DGFH01000018.1:16523-19099 GCA_002391565.1 Anaerolineales bacterium UBA3905 | reverse complement strand
TGGAAACTGCGCTTCCACACGCAGACCGGCGGCAGCACACTCACCGCGCAGCAGCCGGACAACAACATCGTGCGCGTGACGATCCAGGCGCTCAGCGCGGTGCTCGGCGGCACGCAGAGTCTGCACACCAACAGCAAGGACGAGGCGCTGGCGCTGCCCACGCAGAAGTCCGTCGAGATCGCGCTGCGCACACAGCAGATCATCGCCTATGAAAGCGGCGTCGCCGACACCGTCGATCCGCTGGCCGGCTCCTACTACGTCGAGTGGCTCACCGATGAGATCGAACGGCGCGCCCAGGAGTATATCGCCAAGATCGACGATCTGGGCGGCGCGCTGCGGGCGGTCGAGGAAGGCTACATCCAGCGCGAGATTCAAGACGCCGCCTACCGCACCCAGCGTGCGGTGGAAAAAGGCGACGAGGTGGTGGTTGGCGTTAACCGTTTCCAGACCAACGAGCACCATGAGGGCGAACTGTTGCGCGTGGATGAAACCGTACGCTTGACTCAGATCGAGGCGCTCAAGCAGTTGCGCTCCGAACGCGACAACACCGCCGTCAACGCTGTGCTGGCGAAGATCGACGCAGCCGCACGCGACCCACAGGCCACATTGATGCCGCTGATCGTGGAGGCTGTCGAAAGCTATGCCACCCTCGGCGAAATCTGCGATACACTACGCGGCGTCTTTGGCGAGTACACCCCGGAGAACTGGGTGTAACGTCGTGTCGGAAAGCTCTGAATAGAACGCAGATGACGCGGATTGAACGGATTGTCGCAGATTTGATCAGCGCATATCCGTTCAATCCGCGTTATTTGCGGCCCATTTCTTGGAGCCTGAAGCGATTCGCGGGTATGGTTTGGCTGTGATCACACGAATTCGCCAGCGCCTGCTGCGCACACCGCTTTTCTACAAGATTCTCTGGGCCAACGTCGCCATCGTCGGGCTAGGCGCCGTGGGCGGCACCATGATCACGATCTGGCATGTCACCAGCTTTCCCAACGATGTGCATTATGAGTTGATCGCGCTCTTTGCCGCCGTCGGCATGGTGATCAGCTTCTTTGTCAACCAATGGGTGCTACGCAAGGCGCTTGACCCACTCGACCGCCTGCAAGCCGCTGTGGACGCCATTCGCGCCGGTAAATCCGATGTGCGCGTACAGCTTGGCGACAACAGCGACGAGCGCTTCGACCGGCTGGCGGACGCCTTCAATCAGATGCTCGAACAACTGGCGCAGGATGCGCGCGAGATGCAACAACTCTCACGGCAGATCCTGCAGGCGCAGGAAGACGAACGCTACCGCCTGGCGCGCGAACTGCATGATGAGGCGGCGCAGTCGCTGACCTCATTACTGGTGCACATTCGCCTGCTCGAACGCGCCAAAGACCCGGTGGAAGCACAACACCATGTACAAGAACTGCGCGAACTGACCGCACGCGCGTTGGAAGATGTGCGTCGCGTGGCGCTTGACCTGCGCCCCACCATCCTCGACGATTTAGGGCTGGCGGCGGCGCTGGAGTGGCGCGTCGATGAGTTCAATAAACTGGAGGGTGTGCGCGCCACCATCACTGTCACCGATCTGGATCGTCGCCTCCCCCGCGAAACCGAGCTTGTGTTGTATCGCGTCGGCCAGGAGGCGCTCTCAAACGTTAGCCGCCACGCCGCCGCCAGCGAGGTCAAGGTCACACTGCGGCGAGATGAACGGCACTGCGTGCTGGAAGTGGCCGACAATGGCAAAGGCTTCGACCCGCTATGGGTGAATCCTCAGACGGGTCATGGGCTGGGGCTGGTGGGGATGCGCGAGCGGGTGGCTATGGTCGGCGGCGAGCTGGAGGTGACGTCACGACCTGGCGCCGGCGCGCGCATCACGGCGCGCGTCCCCTGGCCGAATGGAAATGGACAATCGCAATGACCAAAATCCGCGTGCTGTTGGTGGATGATCACATGGTGGTGCGCATTGGCCTCAAGGCGTTGATCAACGCCGAGCCAGATATGGAAGTTGTGGGCGAAGCAAGCAACGGCGCTGAAGGCGTGGCAGCCACCGTTGCTTTACGCCCCGATGTCGTGGTGATGGACATCTCCATGCCGGTGATGGATGGGCTGGAAGCGACGCGACGCATCCGTCAGGAGTGCACCAACGTTCAGGTATTGATCTTAACCGTCCATGCGCAAGAGAAGTATCTGTTCCCTGTGCTCAAAGCGGGTGCAGCCGGCTACGTGCTCAAGTCCACTGTTGACACCGAGTTGCTCGACGCCATCCGCACCGTGGCGCGGGGTGAGGCGTTTCTGTACCCTTCAGCCACCCGCCTGCTGCTGGAGGACTATCTCTCCCAGGTAAACAGCGGGACCAACCCGGATGAGTATGAAAGTCTGAGCGAACGCGAACGCGAAGTGCTCAAGTTGATTGCGCTCGGTTACACTGCTGCACAGGTTGGCGACAAATTGGCGCTCAGTCCCAAGACAGTCGAGACCTACCGCGTACGCATCATGGAAAAGCTTAACCTCAGCAGCCGGCCTGACTTGGTGCAGTACGCCTTGAAGCGCGGACTGCTCTCCGAGTACACATCCGATACAGAAAGACG
>DGFH01000018.1:6091-16361 GCA_002391565.1 Anaerolineales bacterium UBA3905 | reverse complement strand
CATCCGATACAGAAAGACGCTGACCGTGGCAACTGCATGTCTGGCCGGTGTGGTTCGCAACCGCAGATTTCTCGCATCCGGCTATGTCACGCCAGAGGCGATGACCTGCAGCGACGGCCTTGCACGACACCCGCTGCGGTTCCCCACTCACCGGCTTTGCCGAGGCCGTTTGGAAATTTCTTTCAGCGAATCTCCTCCACTGCCCAATGATCGCCCATGGCGCGACGTCCCTTCGCCAACCCTTCACCATCCGACACCATACGCGTCAGGTCGGGGCGTTGCAGCGCCTCATCACGCAATATGACGCCGAGACCGGGGCCTTCCGGGATCGCCAGATGGCTGTCGTGCACGGTCACCGCCATCGTACTGAGAATCGGGAAATAGGTCTGATAGAAGGCGCGCACCGACTCGACGAAGAAGAGGTTGGGGATGTGCGCGCCCAGGTGCATACACGCCGCATGGCAGATCGGGCCGGCGACGTTGTGCAGCACCAGCGGCACGCCGAAGGTCTCCGCCAGCGCCGCAATTTTGCGCGTTTCGGCGATGCCGCCGTTCCAGACCGGATCGGTCATCACGATCGGGGTGACGTGCTTCTCTAGCCATTCGCGCAGTTGCCAGCGCGTCATCAGCAGTTCCGAGCCGATGATCGGGATGCGCGTGCGCTGACCGAGCAGCCTGATCTCGTCGGGGTGCACGGCGGGCAACACATCCTCCAGGAACAGAATGTCATACGGTTCCAGCGCGGCGGCGATGCGCTCCATGCTGGCGCGGTTCCAGCGGAAGTGGCACTCGATGCCGATCTCCATCTCCTTGCCCACCGCGTCACGAATCTGGCGCACGGGCGCAAGACCCGCCTCCACCTGCGCCGGGCTGATGTACTGCCCGAAGCTGCCTTCGCTGAACTGGTCGAAGGGCCAGATTTTCATGGCGCGGATGCCGTCCGCCAGCAGCGACTTTGCCAGCGCGCCGGCGTCGTTGTGCCAGGCGGCGTAGTCCTGCACCGCGTCAAAGCCGATGCAGGTGTTGTAGGTGGGGATGCGTTCGCGCGTCCTGCCGCCGAGCAGATGGTAGAGCGGTGCGCCGTACTTCTTGCCCATGATGTCCCACAGCGCCACTTCCACTGCCGAGAGCGCGCGCGTCTCGGCGCCAGCGTAGCCGTGATACATGATGTTGTCCATCACAAAGCGCCACAGTCCCTCGATGTCGAGCGCATCCTGACCGAGCAGCAGCGGCGCCAGTGTGCCGTGCAGCGCACCCTTCGCACCATGCACTTTGTCCACCGTCTCGCCCAGACCGATGAGGCCTTCATCCGTGTGGACGCGCACCACCAGCAGCCGCGGGAACTCCGCCCATTGCAGCGATTCGATTGCCGTGATCTTCATGCGATGCCTTCCTGTCTTGGGGTGGATGAAATGATAAAGTGGTCTACACCGGCTTCCAGACGATCAGACCGTCGGCGTTGCGTTCGGTGCGCAGGCGACCACGTTTGGTCAGGCTTTCCAGGTTGCCCGCCATACCGTAGCTGAAATCCTGATTGGCGGCAGCGGGCCAGCGTCCCAGCGTTGGCCCCAGGGTTTCGACGGCCTGGCGTAGGGTGAAGCCGCCGGTCTGCTGCGCATAGTCAAGCAGCTTGCGTTCGACGAGCAGGCAAAAAGCGGAGCTTTCGCTGATGAACTCCGCCACCGCCGCGCTCTTTTGCAGAGGCCAGTGGGCGGGCGCAAGCTGGTCGATCTCCATCGCTAACAGCCGATCCTGGGTGGCGAGGTAGGTGTCGACATAGCAGTAGGTGGGTGGCATCGCCGGTTGCCAGTCATCATCGAGGATGGCGTTCCACATCGTCGCCTCGCCGGAGATGAGCGTGCGGCTGCGCGGGTCGAAGATGGTCAGGTGGCCCCAGGTGTGACCGGGCGTATGCACCGCCTCGACCACCCAGTTGCGGCTGAGGCGGAAGTGCTCGCCGCCGACCAGCGTCAGGTCAAGCGGGTGGCTGAGGCAGCCGGCGCGAATGCCGGCTTTGCCCTCGTCGCCGTAGCCAATGCCGTGATCGCGCTCGAACTGCGAGTAGCGTCCCCAGATCAACGCCTCGGTGTCCTCCACCCAGGGGCGGTCGAGGTTGTGACACGCCAGCAGCGCCTGTGGTGCAGCAGCTTTCATCGGCGCGTTGCCGCCCTGATGGTCGATGTCTGAGTGTGAGATCACGATATACGTGAGCCGCGCCGGGTCAAAGCCCATGCTGCGCATGTAGGGCAAAATCTCCTGCTCCGGGTTGTGCGCGCAGCCGGTGTCGATCAGCATGGCGGCGTCGTTACCAATCAGCAGGTGAACATAGACCATGCGATTGGCGCCAAATGTGCACTTGATGCGATGGATTCCTGGTGCAATTTCCATATCTGTCCTCCTGACCAAAAAAAGGGGCGAGGGGCGAGTTGCGAGGGGCGAAACGCCGCCGCCGGTTTGGGTTGTTCGTTCCACCTGTCCAGGCCGGCGCCGCTATTTTTGATCCTGCGGCTGTTCACCCTTGACGCTGATGCCGCCGTCGACCTGGTAGTTGGCGCCGGTGACAAAGCTCGATTCGTCCGAAGCCAGGAAGAGGAAGACGTTGGCGACCTCCTCGATTGTGCCAACGCGCCCGATCGGGTGCATTTCGTCGAAGGCGCGGCGTAGACTGTCCGGCGAGGATTGCGCCGCCAGGAAGTCATGCAGCATTGGCGAGTCGATCGTGCCGGGCGAGACGGTGTTGACGCGGATGCCCAGCCGCGCGTAGTCGGTGGACATCGCACGCGCTAGCGCGATCAGCGCACCCTTCGTTGCCGAATAGGCGGCAAGCCCCGGCAGCCCGATCACGCCGGTGACGCTCGCCATGTGGATGATGCTGCCCTGCCGCAGCTCAATCATCTGCGGGATGACGGCGCGGCTGACCAGATAGGTTCCGCGTAAATTGACGGCGACGCAGCGGTCGAAGTCGGCGGGCGAGGTTTCGTGCAGCCGGCCGGCCGGCATCACCGCCGCGTTGTTGACGAGCACATTGATCAAGCCAAAGGCGTTGCGCAGTTTGGCAACCGCCGCCTCGACCTGCTGCTCGTCAGCCACGCTGGCGCGCAGCGCCAGCGCGTGTCCGCCGGCTGCGGTGATTTCATCGACGACGCTCTGGCAAGCCGCTTCGTCAATGTCGAGCACGCCGACGGCCGCGCCTTCCTGGGCGAATTTGAGGGCGATGCCGCGCCCGATGCCGCGCGCCGCGCCGGTGATCAGGGCGATTTTGTGTTTTAAGCGATCCATACCAAGTTTTCTCCTGCTCGCAAAGTCCCTATCCGAACGGCGTACTTGATCACCAAAACCTGGAGTAGAGGTTAAGTTGCCACTCGACTGCGGGATGCAATGATCCTCAAAGTTGGTGTGCAAAGTGGGAAGACTACTTGACAACTGGGTGAATTATGCCCTATCATACGGGTGAGCCGCAAATTATCAATAATCAATAATTGATTTGGGCTTGAGCTGTGTATTGTTTGCCGAATGGTACGGTTGACAATACCTGTTTTGTTTGAGTTGACCAGTCGTTTCACAAAGGAGACTTCCCAAATGGATGATCAACTGAACCAGAGCCGTATCTCTCGTCGGAACCTGCTGAAGATCATGGGTGTATCGGTGGGTGCCCTTGCTGCAACACCATTGCTGGCAGCCTGTGCGCCTGCTGCTGCACCAGCAACTTCTAGCGGTGCTGGCGGCGCGCCAGCGGCTGAGGCCACCAAGCTGGAACTTTGGACCTTTGTCAACACCCATGCTCGCTGGTTCCGACAGATGGCAGAGGAGTACGCCGCAAATAATTCCGGCTTTGAGCTCAACGTCACGGAAATTGCGGCACAGGAGATGTTCGACAAACTTTTGATTGCACTTCAATCAGGCGGCGTCGGGGCGCCCGATATTGCCGATATTGAACAGGGTTTCTTTGGCAACTTCATCCGAGGCGATGTTGGCTTAGTCGACTTGACCGACCGCCTGTCAGACTACAAAGATGATCTCGTGCCGGGTCGCCAGCAATTGTATACATGGCAGGGCAAGACATACGGGATTGAACACGCCCTGACGCCGGTGGTGCTCTACTATCGAGCAGATTTGTGGGAAGCTGCCGGCGCTGACCCGGCTGAGTTTACTACATGGGATGACTTCATCGTAGCGGCTGGTGGTCTTGGTGAAGGCGTCAAGGCGCTGCCCTTCCCAATTCATGACCTGATGCTGCGTCAGCGCGGCGCCGACTATTTTGACGCTGACGGTAATGTGACGCTTGACTCTGAACTCTCCATTGAAACTCTCCAATGGATCTTGAATCTACGCGATTCTTCCGGCGTCGGCGATATTCCCGACGGCGGCGACTGGTTCAATCCATCGTGGTGGGGCGCCGTCAAGGAAGGCAAGTGGGCTTCGACCGTTGGCGCAGACTGGTACGCAGGTTTCTTCAAAGACAATGTGCCGGAACTGTCTGGAAAGTGGAAGGCGGCGAAATTACCTGGTTTTACAGCCGATGGTGTGCGGACAAGCTGTTGGGGAGGCACCGGCGCCACGATCATCAAGTTCAGCAAGAACATCGAACCGGCGTGGGATTTCTTAGAGTTTGCCATGTTGTCGGTTGATGGCAACGTGAAGCGTTTCCAAGAAACAACGCTTTTCCCGCCTTTCATCCCTGCGATGAGCGATGAACGACTGCAAGCACCCGATGAGTATTTCAGCGGACAGAATTTGGGAGGGCTGTATGCCGAGGTTGGCCCAAGTGTACCGGCCCAGTATCAAAGCCCTTATCGCGCTGAACTCAACACGCGGCTCAATCCAGTAATGCAGGAAATCTGGAACGGTACAGTTTCACCGGCGGATGGTCTCAAGC
Source organism: Anaerolineales bacterium UBA3905 (assembly GCA_002391565.1). Lineage (GTDB taxonomy): Bacteria > Chloroflexota > Anaerolineae > Caldilineales > Caldilineaceae > Caldilinea. Next base: position 11,485 of record DGFH01000018.1, on the reverse strand, counting down.
AGGTGGCCGACGAGGTGCGCGCCACGATGGCGGAAGACCAGTAACTGGTCGCCCGAGGGGTTTGAGGCCAACTTGGTACAGCATGGTTAGTGGAACTTGCCACAGGGACGGCAATGTATTCGAGCACAGATCTCTCATCCTCGTTTCTGCGCTCTCTCTGTGGTGAGTTCTGTTCTTGACGCCGGGTGGGTTGGCGTCACCTGACTGTCTGGGAGATGGGAATCCCCATGCGCAATTGGCGTCGCATACTGACACCTTATCTGTTTATCAGCCCATTCTTCCTGGGGTACGCGATCTTTTTCCTATATCCAATGCTGTCGGCGCTCTATCTGAGCTTCTTCAAGCAAGTCGGGATTGGAACCGCTCCAAGATTCGTCGGCATAGACAATTATGCCAACATGCTAAGTGACCAATTGTTCCAGCGTTCTTTGGTCAACACCACTTATTATGCTGCCGGCAGTATCTTTATTATTGTTCCCGCTGCATTGATCCTGGCGCTTGTGCTCACGCGACGCAACCTCTTTTTTCGTGAGGGTTTCCGCGTTCTTTACTTTTCGCCGAATATTACCGCAGGCATTGTGGTTGCCATCATTTTTGGTCTGGTGTTTGACGAAAAATATGGGTTGCTGAACAACTATATCTTGGCCCCACTGAATATCCCACCGATCCGCTGGCTCAATGAGCCAAACTGGATCATGCCTGCCATCATCATTCTGGGATTGTGGCGCTACGTAGGCATCAATGCGCTTTACTTCATGACCGGGTTGCAGAACATACCCGATGAGATCAAGGAGGCTGCACGTATCGACGGCGCCAATAGTTGGCAGCTCTTTCGCTTTGTACTGGTGCCGCTGCTGCGACCGATCCTGATCTTTGTCCTGACCTTTGCGATCATCGGCTCCTACAACCTCTTTACTGAGCCAACAATTCTTGTTGGTGTGGATGGGGGCGTGCGTAACGCCGGTCTTTTCATGACAATGTACCTCTATTTGACCGGTTTTCGCTTTCTGGACTTTGGTTATGCCGCCGCCATCGGTTGGGCTATGGCTATCATCATTCTTGCGCTGACAACCCTCCAGTTGCTCGCCATGCGCGTTTTCCAGGAAGACTAAAAGATGACGACTCGTGAATTCGCTTATTCGCGCCGTAGATCGCCCTGGACACGCTGGCTGCGCAGCGGCTTTGTCTATACGTTCTTATTGATTGTCGCCCTACTCGTCGGCATCCCGTTTATCTACATGGTCACGGGTTCGTTCAAGCTCAACGCAGAGATCTATCGTTATCCGGTGACGATACTGCCACAGGCGCCGACGCTGGAAAACTATGCACGCTTGCTCAGTGGCAAAGAGATTCCTTATCTGCGCCAGTTCGGCAACAGTCTATTCGTAGCCACCACACAGACGCTGCTAACACTGTCTGTATCCGCACTTGTGGGTTGGGGCTTTGCCAAATATGAGTTTCGGGGCAAACGCATTCTCTTCTTTTTCGTTCTGCTGACGCTGATGTTGCCTTTCCAGATGACGCTCATTCCACTTTTTTTGATGATGGTGCGCATTGGTTGGCTTGACAACTATTTAGCGATTCTATTACCCGGTGCAATCAGCGCGTTCGGTGTGTTTTTTATGCGCCAGAGTATGCTTGCGATTCCCAATGAATTGATCGATGCGGCACGTATTGACGGAGCCAATGATTTTCGCATCTTCTGGCAAATAGGTTTGCCGCTTGTGCGCGGCGCGTTGGCGGTGCTTGCTGTGCTGGTCTATCTGGGAGCATGGAACGACTACCTCTGGCCAGTCATCGTATTGCGCACGCCAACACAGTTCACCTATCCTATCGGGCTGGCCACGCTGGTTGGCCTCTACAAAGTCGAGTACGGCATGATCCTGGCCGGCGCGTTCATTGCAACCTTACCGATCCTGATCATTTTCATCGCTGGGCGCAATCTTCTTCTCAACAACTTGACCATTGGTGCAATCAAGGGGTAACGATGTCCTATCCATTCTCGACCATTCAACAAATCACCATCATGACGCCGCCGGCGCCGACGATGCGCCAACAGTTGGCCGTCAGCGAACTGCGTCGCGGTCTTCATCAGCTTGGCTTGCGTTCCATCCGCACGGGCGAGCTGCCTGGCCCCGCTGCTGTTGACGGCGATCTGCGCTTCGTCCTGACTTCGGGCGCTGGCGAGCGCGAGACCTATATCATCTCTGATGCTGCGGATGGTGTGGCCCTGCACGGCGACGGTGAGCCGGGTTTGCTCTATGCAGTCTTTGATTTTCTTGAACGTCAAGGCGCTGTCTTTGGGATCGACGGCGAGTATTATCCGCTGGACCAGGCGACTACACTGCAGACGCCGCCGGCTGATTCTCCCTGGTATGGCAAACCGCGCTTTGGTGTGCGCGGTTTGCTGCCGTGGCCCGATTTCCTGAACTGCGTTTCGATTTACAACCGGGAAGATTGGCGCGCCTACCTGGAAGCGATGGTGCGGATGCGCTTCAACACGCTCGGCATCCATGTTTACGGTCAGGAAGATCAGTGGGCGGAATCCTTCCTTTCCTTCGAATACGGCGGCGTCGGTCACATTTCCTATCTGGACACGACCGTCTCCGATCGCTGGGGATATCTGCCGCAGCGCACCTCGCGCTATGGCATGAGCGCCGCCCAGTACTTCGACGCTGAAATTTTCGGCGCCGACTCGACGCGGTTCGCCCGCGGCCCGTGGGAAGCAGCCGAAATGGCGCAGCAAGTCTGGCGCGAGGCGTTCGGCTATGCCGCGCAGCTGGGCATCCACACTGGCGTTGGCTTCGAGCCGTATCGCGTGCCCGAAGAGATTCGCCGCGCCTGTCCGCCTGAAGTGCGCACCGAGGAAGTCTACGACTTTCACGGGCGCGTCCATCGCATTGAACGCATCGACCCGACCTCGCGCACGGCGCGTTACATCCTGGAGACGCGACTGGCGCAATTGCTCGAAGCCTATCCCTCGGTGCATTACGTCTATCTGTGGGAAGACGAGTTCATGAACTGGGCGAGCCAGCATCACAATGTCGAACTGCCGGTGACGCCCTTTGTGCAAGCCTACGATTTTCTGCGGCGCCACGCTCCCGACAAGCGGCTGGTGCTGGCAGGGTGGGGTGGCGTTGTGCGCCACTTCGCCGCGTTTCATCGCGCGCTGCCGGAGGAGATCATCTTCGCCGCGCTCAACGACCAGGTTGGCTGGGACCCGGTGCATGAGGCGTTTGGGCAGCTTGGCGACCGCGAGCGCTGGCCCATCCCCTGGCTAGAAGATGACCCGGCGATGTGGTTCCCGCAATTTCATGTGCATCGTTTCGCCAACGACTTCAAGTTGGCAGAGCAATACGGCTGCCAGGGCATGTTGGGCATCCATTGGCGTCACCGCATCGTCGATCCCACGGCGACCTACATGGCGCGGCGCTTCTGGGATCAGAACGAATCTGTACCGGGGCATTATGCCCGCTATGCTGCCACGCAGGCCGCCGGTGCGCGCAGTCGTCGCCTGGCTGAAATCCTGGAAAGCGCCGACCGCGAACGCAAGTTGCTCGCCACCTGGAATGGTGAGTGCCTGCCTGACGGCCATCACGTGAATCAGGGCTTCTCCGGCGACTACAGCGAAGCCTTCACGATCGAGAGTGGCTTCGAGATTCCTGACAGCATCATCGCCAGCCAGCAAGCCGTGATTGCGGAACTGGACGAGTTGCTCGACCAGGCAGAGTCACCGCTGGAGCGTGAGCGGCTTGGCTATCTGTTCGGGCAGGTGCGCTTCCTCGATCCCTACGCCCAGGCATGGCGCAAGGGGGTGGCGTTCCATCAGCTGATTTCAGCGCAACAGGAACGCAAACGCCAGGGTGATCTTGCGGGCGCTGTTGCCGAGATCCTATCGACCGGTGTGCCGCTGTGGATCGAAATTCTCGGTCACGTGCGTGACGCGGTGCTTAGCTTCCAGCACACCGTCGCCACGCGCAATGACCTGGGCATGCTGGCGTCGGTGCACAACAAATTCGTGCGCATCGCCACCTTCCGCTTCATGGCGTCGTTGCTTGAGTTTCTTGATAAACTACCGGCTGAAGCGGAGGCCGCTTATCACGCCGCGCTGGCGCCGGATAGAGAATTGCCGGCGTTATTATTCCTCCCCACGCGTCCGACGCGACTGTCGCCCGGTGAAGCTGTCACCATCACAGCCGTTGCACCGGGAATGCACGAGGTCTCGTCCGTGAATCTGTGGCGCCGTACACTGGAGCATCCTGATTGGCAGAAGGTGCGCATGGACAACGTGGGGCGGCGCACCTACACCGCCAGGTTGGAAATGCCACACGGCGCGGGCTGGGGAATCGAGTATTATGTCGAAGCGGAGTTTGCAGCAGCGCCGAGTCCCCTGCGGTTGACAGCACCACCCTCGGCGCCGGAGCAGAGCTATCTGGTCACACAATAGTTGGGAGCGCGCCGAAACGCTCCAGGAAGACGAAGGGAGAGCCATACGAACACATTACCGAATCTACGCCCGAATGTACGCTCGCTGGCAGACCAGGTTCACGAATACCTGCGCACCGAGATTGTCAGCGGTCGCCTGGCGCCGGGCACGCGCATCGTTGAGTTGGAGGTCGCTAGTGCGATGGGCACCAGCCAGGGCCCGGTGCGCGAGGCGCTGCAACGGCTGGAGCGCGAGGGACTGGTCGAGAAACATGCGCATAGCGCCACGTTCGTGACCGACGTCACCATCGACGAGATGTATGAACTCTTCTCGATTCGCAGCGTGATCGAAGGCTTTGCGATTCGCCGCACGGTCGAGCGCATCACACCTGCGCAGTGTGACCAGCTTGACCAGTTGATCGAGGCGATGCGCACTGCCGGTCGCAACGATGATATGCTGGCGCTCACCGGACATGACCTCCAGTTTCACCGCCTGATCTGTCAGTGGTCAGGCAGTGGCACCTTACAGCGCTCGTGGGACCCGTTATATAGCCAGACCCAGCGCTTCGTCGTGCGTACGCACAAAGATTACTTCGCCAGCCTCACCGACATCGCCGAGACGCACGTCCCAATTGTGGCGGCGCTGCGCCACCACGACGCCGCCAATGTGACGCGGCTGATCCAGGAGCACGTCATGTTGATCTGGGATTTGTTCGGAAAGGAGCGTAAGAAAGCATGATGAACTCTCGTCAACGCGTCAACATGGCGCTCAACCACCAGGAGCCGGATCGCATTCCCTTTGACCTGGGCGGCACGGTGCTGACCAGCATCCACGTCAACGCCTACCGCAACCTGCGCCGCTATCTCGGCTTGCCCGAAAAGGAAGTCGAGGTGATGGATGTCTTTCAGCAGATCGCGGTCGTCGATGAGGATGTGCGCCAGAAGCTCGGCTGCGACTGCCGCAACGTC
>DGFH01000018.1:0-5909 GCA_002391565.1 Anaerolineales bacterium UBA3905 | reverse complement strand
ACGACGAGTGGGGCATCGGCTGGCGTATGCCCAAGGACGGGGGCTTCTACTACGACATGTTCCACCATCCCTTTGCCAACTCCACCAGCATCGACGACATCAAGAACTTTCCCTGGCCTGATCCGGTCGATCCGGTGCGCTTTGCCAATCTCAAGGAAAGCGCCCGTCACGTTGCCGAAGACCTGGGCGAGCCGGTGATCCTGGGCGGGTTGGCGGCGGGTTTCGTCGAGCTGGCGGCGTGGACGCGCGGCTTCGCCCGCTTCTACCCCGACCTGGTCACTAACCTGGATTGGATGACCTACCTGATGGACACGATCATCGACCTCAAGCTGGCGTATTGGGAGGTTGCGCTGCCGCTGGTGGGCGACTATGCCGACGTGGTGCAGGAAGCCGACGATCTTGCCGGGCAATTCGGTCTGCTCATCAACCCGGAAACCTATCGCAAGATCATCAAGCCGCGTCACAAGAAGATCATGGATTTCATCAAAGCGCGCACCAACGCCAAAATCTTCTTCCACTCGTGCGGCGCCATCCGCGAGATCATCCCCGACATGATCGAGATCGGCATCGACATCATCAACCCGGTGCAGGTGAGCGCGGTGGGGATGGAGTCGGCAGCGCTCAAGCGTGACTTTGGCAAGGACATCACCTTCTGGGGCGGCCTGGTCGATACGCAGGGCGTCTTCACCACCGGTGCGCCCGCCGAGGTGCGCGACGAGGTGCGCCGGCGCATCGACGACCTGGGGCCTGGCGGCGGCTTCGTGGCGGCGGCGGTGCACAACATCCAGGCGAACGTGCCGCCCGAAAACATCATGGCGATGTGGGAAACGTTGCAGGAGTTCGGCAAATACGGGACTGGCGGCGTCGGTCAGCGCCCGGCGGATTACGTCCCCGCGCCGCGCCACGACAAGCCGATCAAGGTCAGCGCCAGCCCCGATGCCCTGCCCGCGCAGATGCCCACGCCCGAGGAAGCCGCCGCCCAGGCCGAGGAAGGCGACTTCTATCCCGATCTCTTCCTCGACATGCAGGACGCGATCATCGACGGGCAGAAAGCCGACGCCGTGGCCTTTGCACGGCAGGCGCTTGAGGAAGGCTACTCGCCGCAGGCAGTCATCAGCGACGGCATTGTGCCCGCCATGACCATCGTCGGCGAAAAGTTTGAGACCGCGGAGTTCTTCCTGCCAGAGATGATGGCGGCGGCGCTGGCGGCGCGCGGCATCCTGGAATTGCTGCGCCCACGGTTAGCCGCTTCACACGCAGCGCCAGCGGGACGCGTCGTCATCGGCACGGTCAAGGGCGACCTGCACGACATCGGCAAGAACCTGGTGGCGATGATGCTGGAGGGCGCCGGCTTCGAGGTGATCGACCTGGGGCCGGATGTGCCCGCCGACAAGTTCATCGCCGCCATCACCGAGCACCAGCCCAGCCTGGTCGGGCTGTCGGCGCTGCTCACCACCACCGCGCCGATGATGCGCACCATCGTCAATGCATTCCAGGCGGCGGGCGTGCGCGACCGTGTCAAAGTGCTCGTCGGCGGGGCCGCCGTCAGCCAGGACTTCGCCGACGAGATCGGCGCCGACGGCTACGCGCCGGACGCAGGCGCGGCGGTGCGCAAGGCGAAGGAGCTGCTGGCGGCGTAGGCTGGTCAGCATACAATCTTTCAGAGATCTCTATCTATAACAACATCTATGCAGATGCGATCCGTCATCGAACTCCGGCTGACAAGGCGGATCTTTGCGGACGCTGGCGTCTTATTACTGATTTCTAGGTTGACATTTTATGAACGCAGTGTTGCGTATTACGTGTTGCGTGAGGGGTTCCGACACGTAGCACGCAACACGTAACACTGAAAATATGGAAACTCTGCCTAGCCATCAGTAGTCAACCTGCCCTGGGCAGTGCAACCACAAAAGTTGCGCCGCGCCCGACTTCGCTGGTCACCGTGATGCGCCCGCCGTGAGCGTGGACAAGCTGGCGGGTGATCGCCAGTCCCAGCCCGCTGCCGGCATGATCTTGATGGGTGCGCGCCCGATCGCCGCGCCAGAAACGGTCGAAGATGTAGGGCAGGTCGGCCGGATCGATGCCCTCGCCGGTGTCGCTGACTTCAATGCAGACATCCTCGGCGGTGGCAGCGGCGCGTACGTTGATGGCGCCACCCGTCGGTGTGTGGCGAATGGCGTTTGCCAGCAGATTGCTGAGAATCTGGTCAAGCCGTCCGTAGTCGGCGCGAATGGGCGGTAGATCGACTGCTGTCTCGGCGCGCAGCGTCAAACCGGCGGCTTCCGCCTGCCCCTCGAAGCTGGTGACGACATCGGCGAGCAGTTCGGCGATGTCCACCTCCTCCCAGTGCATTGGCAGTTGCCCCGCCTCCGCTTGCGAAAGCACGCGCAAATCCTCGATCAGCCGCGCCAGATGACGCGTCTCATCGAGCGTTGCCTGGATGTGCTGCGGCGTCGGTGCATAGACGCCGTCGATCACGCCTTCCAGATTGCCCTGGATGATTTGCAAGGGTGTACGCAGCTCATGCGCCACATCTGCCGTCAGGTTGCGTCGGCGCTGGTCAGCCAACTCCAGCTCCTCGACCATGCGGTTGAAGGATGTCGCCAGTTGGCTGAATTCGCTGCGGCCGCCCACCGGCGCCCGCACGCTGAGGTCGCCTTTCGCCACGGCGTCGGCAGCATTCATCAGGGCCGAAAGCGGCCTGGCGATGTTGCGGAAGGCGCGCCGCCCGACCCCGGCAATGAGCAGCGGCAACAGGAGCAACAGCCCGCAGGTGCTCAGCCAAACCAGCGCCGCGGTCTGCCCATCGCCGCCCGCCAATCGCACAATGAGGTAAATCAACAGCAGAAAGCCGCCCAGAACCAATAGCGCAAAAAGTCCAAAGACGGCGACAAAGCGCGCAAAAAGCAAGCCTGGACGCTGCCCACGCTGATGGCGCCAGCCCTGATCGGTTGCATTGCCGCCTGGGGTGGCGCCATCGTTGCCCGACGACCAACGTTTGCCGTCACACCAGCCGCCTTGTCTGTCGTCGCTCACCAGGTCTCCTCTTCGGCAAATTTGTAACCGACGCCAAACACCGTCAGCACATAGCGCGGCGCGCTGGCATCCGGCTCCAGCTTGCGGCGCAGGTTTTTGATATGCGCGTCGATGCTGCGGTCGAAGCCCTGAAACGACACATGGTGCAGGCGGTCGACCAACTGCGCGCGGCTGAAGGTCTGACCCGGATGCTGCGCCAGCACGGCGAGCAGGTTGAACTCGGTGCGACTCAACTGCACCGGCTCGCCGCGACGTAAGACGCGATGACCGTTGAGGTCGATCTCCAGATCCGCCGCTCGCAGCATCCCGACCTGCGTAACGTCACGGTTGACGCGGCGCAGAATCACGCGCACGCGCGCCACCAGCTCACGCGGGGAGAAGGGCTTGGTGATGTAGTCGTCTGCGCCCAGCTCCAGCCCAATCAGGCGGTCGGTCTCCTCAACGCGCGCCGTGAGCATGATGATCGGCGTGTCGGACTCGCGACGCAGCGCACGGCAGACATCCAACCCATCCATGCCGGGCAGGTTGAGATCAAGCACGATCAGGGCGGGCTTTGCCTGCCGCGCCGTGGCCAGCGCCTGCCTGCCGTCGTGCGCCTCAATCACACGGAAACCGTCGTGCTCCAGATAGTCGCGCACCTGGCGCACAATGCGTTGTTCGTCGTCAACGATGAGGATGAGTTCGTTCATAGCGCAATTGCCCAAGAGGGGGAGAAGGGGAATGCCTCCTCCCCCTACCTTCAAAGATGCCCCGCTAAGTGCACGTTAGCGTTCGCCAGACGCCTCGACGCGCTGGCCTTCGTCCGGCGGCTGCGGCTGATGCCGACGACTTCCACAGCCGGTGAACGATCCCCTCCACGACGCATTCGCCTGACCTTCGGGCATGAGACCCTGCGCAGCGGCCCAGGCTCGCCATCGCGCCATGTGCAGGAAGCGACAGCCGACGAAGAGCAGCGCGCCGATGCCCAGCAGCAAGAACAAGAAACCGCCAAAGCCTGGCCCACGTTGCGGATAGCCGTAGACATTGGGCAGCAACCCAATCGCCGCCAGCGTATCTGCGCCCTCAACAGCGGTCAGTCTCCCGACCAGATAGCCCTGCGTCCAGGCGTCGCGCTGTCCGTTTGAGATGGCGCCGAAGATCAACGCCAGCACGACCAATGCGAAAACGCCTATCAAAATCAACCTTCCCCGTGACATTGTGCACCTCCCATAGTGCGTGAAATGGATTGTCTGCGCCGTTGCACCTGCACATCCAGGCGCCATCATCGGCATGACTTCATCTTGATGGGAAGGTGTGAAAAAAGTGTGAATCTCTTTGGGAAGTTGTGTGACAAACTTTATAGGATCAACCACCATTGGATAGCAGCAACCGCTCCAGGCGTCGTTGCCATTGACCCGCCACAAAGCCTGGATTCCATCTACCTGGGAACACTGTGCGTTGTTGACGCTCAGGCGCCGCGTCACCATTCCCCTGCATACTCACACGTAAACGGCGCCAGTTCCGCCGTCGTCCACGCCCAGTGCAGCTCGACCAGTTGGCGCAGGTGCAGCAGATCGTGCGCCACCCACGCCGCCAACAGCTTCCCCGCCGGGAACGGCTCGCCCCACGGCGCTACGGCGGTGACGCTCCAGTCTGGCGTCGGCAGCCCGCGCAGCCACGCCAGCGATTGCTCCCGCTCGGCCAGCAATGCCGTCAGCGACTCTGCCAGATCGCGTTCGTTGTAGCGCCGCGCTGTGACCCAGCCGCCAGGGTCGATGGGCGGCCACGCTGCGCCGGGCCGGTGCAGCGTGAAGTCGATGCGCACGCGGAAATCTTCGCGCTCCTCATCCAGCAAGTGATTCACGACTTCCAGGATCGACCAGCTTGCCGCGTCGGGCTTCCAGCGCGCCTGTGTGGCGCCGACGCCGGCGACCAACGCAGCAATCCGGCGCACGTTCATCTGCATCGTTGCCATGATCTGTTCGATGTTCATCCGGCCTCCACACTCAAGTTCAATGACAGGGTGTTCTCCAGAAAGACCTGGCGCTTTCTGGAAATTCGCGCGTTAGTCTACCACCCAGAAAATTCCCGACACAAACTGTCTAATTCTTCCCGACAGACGCGGCTATCACTCTTTGCTATGCTGTTTGTGAAGGTTTTCACATGGTTGGCGGGATGACCCCCTGAATGGAGGCGAGCATGGAAATTCGATTACTGTTTGCCACACCCGATGCGGAATCGCAGGCGCTGCTCAATTCACTGCTGGCTTCCGCATTGGAGTTGACGCCGCTCCACGTCACCGTCAATTATGCAACAACGCCGGAGGCATTGTTGGCGCGCGCTCAGGCCGGCGCCGACGATGTGGTCGTGCTCGATTGGCTGATGGCGAAATCCGAAACAGCGGCGCTGGTGGCGCAACTATCGGCGGCTAACCCCCAGGTGCGCGTGGTCGCCCTGCTGCCGGAAAGTTACCGCCAGTATCGCAAGCAGGTGTGGCAGGCAGGCGCGTGCAGCAGCATCGCCAAAGAAAATATGGAACAGGAATGGTTCTCCAGTGTGCTATGCATCATGCACCGCGCCATGCAACGTGAGGCGCGCCTGCACGCCTTGTATCAAGGGATGAACATAGAGGAGACGGTGCGTGAACCGACAGCCTGTTGTTCGGCCGTCGATTGAATGTTTGGAGACATGCCTGCGGTCACGTGCAATGCGGAGCAGCAAGCGCCAGGACGTGACCCGCAATACGCAACAAGGGGAGCGGTTATGGGAAAAGTACAGTTGCAGATTTCACGTCGCACCTTTCTGAAGAGCGCGCTGGCCAGCGGCGCCGGGCTGACGCTGGCCGCCAGTCAATTACAGCCGACGCTGGCCGCGCCCGGCGCAGAAGCAACTCC
>DGFH01000368.1:6637-9866 GCA_002391565.1 Anaerolineales bacterium UBA3905 | reverse complement strand
GACAAGACCACGCCGCTGCGAGCGGTGTCTACGGTGGAGGTGGCGGTGTGGCGTAGGGGCGGCTCGTAGCCGCCCGGTCGCGGTCGAAGAAGAAATGTGGTTTGGCGGAGATTGTTGGAGAGACGAGACCACACCGCTGCGAGCGGCGTCTACTGGAGAGGAGAGATCCAAAATAACATGGAGCGATTTCGCTGTGAATTGTTCGAAGATCCAACCGAATTCGAGGAAACACCTTTGCGAGATCGGAAGCAGGAATTACCGAACATAGTCGGCAGAGGTGATGCACAACGGGCCAAGAAGGCGGAATTACTACGCGATGTCATCTCATTAGCAAATTCAGCACGGCTATTTGGCAAGCCGGCTTATCTCCTTTTTGGGATCACCGAGGATGTCGCCAGTGATGGTCGGATTCGAGGCATCAATGATGACCTCTCACACTATAAAAAGGCACCGTCGGAAACTGCAGTTGTTAAGCTACGGGAAAATGCTAGGCAGGAATTTGCGAAGGCGATTCACGAATATGTCACCCCCGTCGCAAAGTGGGAACTGCTATTTGGTGAATGCGGAAAACATCAACTCGCCTACATGAGAATTGATCCAATCCCATCCGAGCAGGTGTTTCAAGTCGGGAAGGAATTCTCGACTGCGCAGGAAGTCTTGAAAAAGGGTGACAGTTGGATTCGTTTTGGCGAAAGCAAGCATCAGGTTCATTCCTTGCAGATTTCGCCAAACGATGACCGATTTCGTTATGCCTACAGCACTGCACCTTACGTGCTTCCTTCACACTGGGAACAATACTTCACCAGCATATTAGCGGAGAAAAGCATCGCAGATGACGCGAATATGCCGTACTACATCGATCAGTACCTCTCTCCAAATCTGTCCCTTACGGCACGGGTACAACAGTTTCTCGATTCCTCAACAGAAAGGCTGCTTGTGATCGAAGGGGCAGCCACCAGTGGCAAAAGTGCATTCCTTAACAGATTGTGCCATCGACTCGCCACGGAAGGTCTTGCTGCGGTGAGGGAGGCGATCAGTCGAGAAGAATTCCTGCCTCCATCCGGCTGGATTCCCATATCGTTTTCACTCAGAAACCGAGGACAGATTGTGCGGGATTCAGAACGCTTAGCAAGGTCACTACTTGACCATATCAATATGAAGGGAAGATTTTGGACTCAGCGGGAACATCGACCAACCCAACCTGAAAGACTCCTCGAACACCCAGATTTGCGCTGGCTAATCTGCTTTGATGGTCTTGATGAAATCATGCCGACCAATAGCCAAACTGCGTTTCTCGGCAGTCTCCGTAGCTTGATGGAACGGTATCCTAATGTACGAATCCTTCTGACAACACGTCCATATCCTGCTCCAGAGGTTGTTTGGGAGAAATGGCCCAATACAACTGCGGTAGAAATACAACCACTCCATACACCGCAAATACGGGACTATATCAGCGCGCAAGGGGTGACGACTGATGAACTTGAACAGATCATGGCCTTCTTGTCTCAATCTCCGGATTTGCTTGCATTGTGTTCCTATCCTGGATACCTTGTCGCAACGACTCAAGAGCTTGTTCCCCACTCCATAGCGCAGCCACTAGACGCACCAGCGCAGGTTGAGGACGTCAAAGCTCCGGCAGTATCTAGTGACTTCGCGGGTGACACCGCAGGCGGTGCGAATACACTGGCTGCCTCCAACTTGGACGCTCTGATCTTTGAGGAACCTCTTGTCGAAAAAGAACGCAAGGACGAGGGGGATGAGTTGCTTGAGCAAGACGGTTTACCCCGCGTTGGGATTGTTCTGCAACGGGTTTACGACTACTTGTGGCGACGAGAAGCAAAACGATGGAACCTACTGAAGTATGGCAACGACGCTATGTGGGATAGCGCAGGCAGATTAGCGATTGCGACCGATGGCAAGAAGCCGATCTTTTCAAGCACCCTGCTGAAAAAGCATCTTCAGCCGCCGAGACCGAAAGTCCAGCAATGGTTATTGACACTCGGAATTTTGCATCAACCGAACTATTTACAGTGGGCGTTCCAAAATCATCTTGTAAAAACATTCTTTGCGGCGTGGTGGATAAGCAGCCAACTGGCATGTGACGAACGTGACATTGTGTGTCATAAGCTAAGCCATTGTACAGATGACTTCATTGACGGGGTGAAAGAGATACTCGCACATCTCTATGATGGTGACCCGACCGATCTATTCTCTTCAGTGTTGAATCACGATCAAAACGCGACGTAGTCAAACAAGAAAGGAGTCATGACATGCCAAATCTCTCACAGAACGACATTAAAACCATCATTACGGGCAGTGACACCGATGCTGCACGACTGCTCGTCAAGAGTGCAGATGCGCTGGGCGGCGCCCTGAAAAACAGCGGGCTGACTACCAGCCAGATTCGTTCACTTTTCGGCGAGGTGCGCAAGATTGAAGCACAGTGGGGCATGGAAAGTGCCCAGCAGAAGCAGAAAGCCCTTCGCCGTTTCATACTTCTGAAGCCCAAGATGGCCTATCAAGCGAAGCGTAGCCAGGGCGGTGCTGTACGCGAGTTAGTCGAAGTTCTCGATCCTGCAGTCGATTTTGTGGTGGGCGAAACAGATGAAAAGAAACGGGAGGACAACTTTCACAACTTTGTCAATTTCTTTGAGGCGATTCTTGCTTACCACAAAGCTGCTGGCGGTCGATAAGGCAAGCAAACAGACAGGAGAACACTCATGAATAAGCAAATCGAACTGCAAGGTCGTGTCTTCCTGACCTTCACCATCGAGGCGGTGTCGGGACTCCACATTGGCGGCTCCGATGTCGGTGTTGAGATCGGCGGCGTGGACAAGACGGTGATTCGCGATCCGCTCTCCAATCGCCCGTACATTCCCGGCTCCTCGCTCAAGGGCAAGGTGCGCAGCCTGCTGGAGAAGTATGAGGGGCTGCCTCAAAATCAGCGCATTGGACAGGGCGCCATTCACTCGTGTGGCGCCAACCAGTCACGCGATGTCCAGAAGAGCCAGGGACGCGCAGAGTATGAAGCGTGCGCGGTCTGTCAGGTCTTTGGCGTTCCGGGCGAACGCGAGTTTGGCATCGCCACGCCGACGCGGCTGGTGGTGCGTGATGTGCAGATGGGCAAAAAGAGCGCGGAAGACCTGGAGAAACTTGCCCGTCTTGACCTCCCCTACACGGAGATCAAGACCGAGGTCTCCATTGACCGCGTCACATCGGCGGCAAACCC
>DGFH01000368.1:3769-6387 GCA_002391565.1 Anaerolineales bacterium UBA3905 | reverse complement strand
CCTGCGCGCGACATCGCGAATCTGGCGGAACTGATCAAGGGACTGGTGCTGCTCGAAGATGATTACCTGGGCGGGCTTGGCTCGCGTGGTTCTGGCAAGGTGCGCCTCAGCGGGCTGCAGGTGAGACTGCGCGGCAAAGATGACATGTTGTCGGGGGCAAAGCCGCTGGGCGAGTACGATTCACTGAGCCAACTGGTCGCTAAATTGCCGGAACTGCAGGGACAGATTCGCCAACATCTCAACCTCAACTAAGGAGGCGCTCATGCCGACCTTATCGGTGCATCGACTTCACTTTCGCACCGGTCTACACCTGGGCGTGCGTGGAGTCAATCTGGAGGAAAGCGGCGTCTCGCTGCCTTCAGATACACTGTTCTCGGCGCTGGTCGATGGCTGGCGACGGCTGGGCGGTGATGTGGACGCCTGGCTGACGCCCTTTCTGGCAGCACCGCCGGAGCCGCCGTTTTTGCTGACATCTGCGTTCCCGTTTGTGGGCGATGTACGCTTCTACCCGATGCCGGTTGATCCTGCGCGGCTGTTTGCAGCGCCGCAGCGTGGGAAACGCGTCAAGCGCATTCGCTGGCTCTCTGAGGAGCTTTTCGTGCGCGCGCTGAAGGGTGAAAAGCTGGATCGATGGGCGCCGCCCGAACAGGAAAAGCCCAACGCACAGCCGGCAGACAAGCGCGAACCAGAAGGCTTGCTCTTGCAAGGGGGACGCCTCTGGCTGATGCGCGAGCCAGAGTTGAAGCGTCTGCCTGATTGGGTGCGCGTCGATCCAAAGACGCGACAGAAACGCTCGCTGCACGTTTTTCCAAATCTTGAGGTCTGGCAGGAGGGGCGAACCCCGCGTGTGACGGTGGATCGCGCCAATTCAGCCTCGACCATCTTTCACATCGGTCAGGTGCGCTTTGGACCAGAGTGCGGTCTTTGGTTTGGCATCCAATGGCGCGCACCGAACCGCACCATTGCAGGCGGCGCACAAAGTTATCAGGAGAGCGTAGAGCACATTCTAGCTCTGCTGAGCGAAGAAGGGATCGGCGGCGATCGCAGCGTTGGCTATGGCGCTTTTACGCATGAGTCGGTCGCCGCGCCGCTGACGCTGCCTGATCACCGTCCCAATGAATTAGCCTGGCTGCTCAGCCGCTATCACCCTGCGGATGCTGACGCAGTGCGCGCCATGACCGCTGCAACGAATGCAGCCTATCGCATCACCAGTGTTGCTGGCTGGCTGCGGTCGCCAGACGGGCCCGCACAGCGGCGAAAACGCATTCATCTGCTGGAAGAGGGCAGTCTGATACCGATGAGCAAGAACGTTGCTGGTGATCTGGTCGACGTTGCGCCTGACTATGGCAGAAATGAGGAATCGTCGCCAGATCGTCTACCTCACCCCGTGTATCGGGCCGGCTTTGCAGTGGCGGCGGGTCTGGCAAAGGAGGCGAATCATGGCTGATTACGCAATCTATGATGTCACCGTGACCACGATCACACCGCTGCATATCGGCAGCGGACGTGAACTGCTCAATGAGTACGATTACGCCATTCAGAAGGGGCGCACCTGGCGGATCAACGAGGACGCCTTGCTCGATGCACAGGACGCTGATGATCCAAGAGTGGCGGAGCAACTGGCGCGCTCCAGACCGGTTCAGTTGCTGAAGCCACTGGACTATCAGGAAGGCAGCCCATTCTTCCGCTACAGCTTACGCGGCGCGCCGCGCAGCACCGGCGAAGGCGCCCAACTGCGCGAGCAACTGAAGGACGCCTATGATCGTCCCTACCTGCCCGGCACGACGTTGAAGGGGGCATTGCGCACAGCGCTCGGCTGGTACATGTGGGAAGCGCGCCAGCTGCAACCCGAAGGCAGAAACTTGAATCGGAAGCGAGAGTTTGCTGCCCGACAGTATGAACAGGCGCTGTTTGGCAAAGACCCCAACCACGATCTGCTGCGCGCTCTGCAAGTGAGCGACAGTGAACCACTGGGCGCTGATCGGCTGATGGTGGCGAATGCACGGGTCATCAACCGGCGGGGCGAACTCAAGGCGCCGATCGAGATGGAGGCAATCGCATCGGAAAGCGTCTTTCATCTGACCATTAAGATCGACCGCCAACTCTTCTCGGATTGGGCGAAGGCAGGCGGTTTGACCCTGCGAGGAGACAAGCTGCTTGAGCAACTTCCCCAAGTGGTTAGCCGACACACTCAGGAACGTGTCGCACGCGAGGCGGTCTGGTTTGCCAAAGCGGAAGGCGGCGTGCGAATTGCCCAGTTCTATCAGCAATTGGCGCAGACCAAGGTCGGCAACCGCCGTTTTTTGATTGCGCTCGGCTGGGGGACTGGCTGGGAGGATAAGACCTTTGGCACGCGTCTACTCGCCAGCAAACCGTTTATGCAACACATTCTCACCGAATATCGACTCAGCCGATCCCGGTCACGCAACCAACAAGAGCGTGACGCTGAAATCCGTTTTCCCTCCAGTCGCCGCGTCTTTGTCGGGCTGGTGCAGGATGAACGGGGCCAGCGCAAAGAAGTTCCACAGGCTGCGCCGGGGTGGTGTCTGGTTGAGATGAGGGCGCGATGAGATGTAGAGCGTGATTGGACGGGCAAGATCACGCCGCTGCGAGCGGCG
>DGFH01000368.1:3182-3495 GCA_002391565.1 Anaerolineales bacterium UBA3905 | reverse complement strand
GACGAATGGATTGGGCTGGATGGGTGCGCTTGGGTGGGTAAGACCACGCCGCTGCGAGCGGCGTCTACGGGGGCGCGGTAGGTGCGGCTCTCAGCCGCACGGTCTCGATTGGCGAATGGATTGGGCTGGATGGGTGCGATTGGGTGGGCAAGACCACGCCGCTGCGAGCGGCGTCTACGGGGGGTGTTGTAGTCTCGGTCGAGGAAGGAATATGGTTTGGCGGAGGTTGTTGGACGGGCAAGGCCACGCCGCTGCGAGCGGCGTCTACGGTGGAGGCGGCTGAGAGTGGCGTAGGGGCGGCTCGTAGCCGCCC
>DGFH01000368.1:0-2955 GCA_002391565.1 Anaerolineales bacterium UBA3905 | reverse complement strand
ATGGTTTGGCGGAGGTTGTTGGACGGGCAAGGCCACGCCGCTGCGAGCGGCGTCTACGGGGGATGTGCGCGTCTTGAGGCGAGGAAGGAACAATGAGCCATGGCAAGACAACGACAATTGGTGCTGACGACGGTGGGCATCAGCCTGTTTCTGAACTCCCTGTCACCCGAAGAACGGGAAGAAGGAGGAGTGCAAAGGCTGAATCGTCATGCAAACGCAACGGAGTTGCCGCCCGATCTGGAGGCGTTCCTTGTCGAACTGGTCGCGCGTGCAGAGCAAACCCTGACCGAAGGGACGGTTGCGGCGAAGCGCCTGTTAAGCGCTGAATTGAACGGACTCTACGGCCTGTATGAAGACCAACTTCAGCGCGCCCGCAACGATGTGCATGTGCTCGTCGCCACGGATACGGCGCTAGGACGCAGGGCCGCGCAGACGCTGGAAGCCTTCTTGCGCAGCCAGGGGATTGCGAATGTGCAGATGTGGGTCCCTGAACGGTTGAGCGGCGGCGATAACCGGCGCTTTTCCCACGGAATCAAAGAGTTGCTGCGTTTGTGCGAGGAGACCATTCCCGGATATCGAGCCGAAGGCTATCGCATCGTCTTCAACCTCACCGGCGCCTTCAAGAGCCTGCAAAGCTATCTCAATATCGCCGGCATGTTCTATGCGGATGAGATCGTCTATATCTTCGAGAGCAGCAAACAACTGTTGCGCATCCCCCGCCTGCCGATCCAGATCGACGTAGCAACGCTGCAAACCTATTGCACCTCGTTGGCGCTGCTGGACGCCGGGGCGATTCTTCCGCACGGCGAAGTCGCCGGCCTACCGGAGGGCCTGCTCGACATCGATCAACATGGCGACGTCACCCTTTCGGAGTGGGGACGCCTGATCTGGAACCGCGTGCGTCACGATCTGCTTCAGAGAGACCTGCTCCCTTTCCCGAATCTTGTGTATGAGGAGTCGTTTCGGCGTGATTTCGACAGAGCGGCGCCGGAGGAACGCGTCGATCTGCAAAGGACGCTGTCCAGGGTGAGCGTGCTGCTCAAGGAAGGCGGCGTTGCGAAGCTCAAACAGGATGGCGGCCTTCAGTACGAAGATTATCTGAATCGCAGGTCCGCCGACGGCCGCCCCATCGGCCATTTTCGCCTGACGCAAGGCCGCCGCGTTAGTTGCGTCGCCGAAGGCGGGAGGCTGCGACTGCGCTATTTTGGAGCCCATGATCGAGTTAACGACAATCCGTGAGGTTTACAAAACTACCATGAAAGCCATCACCTTTCTCGGCGCCAACATCGCCTATGAAACCACCTACGTGCTTGCCGACGGCCGCGAGCACACAGCGCCCTTCTTCGGTGCGGCGCTGGCGCGCTTTATCCCTGATCTGACGATGCGCGTCTTTGTGACAGAAAAAGCAAAGGAAATGCATCTGGATCGCTTCCTGAGCCTGGTTGAGGACTATGTCGCCGATGTACAGCCGGTCGACATCCTCGATGGAGGCAATGACGCGCAGTTGTGGACGATTTTCCAGGTAGTCGTCGACGCCGTTGAATCAGAAGAGGCGGTGGTCTTCGACATCACCCACGGCTTTCGTTCGCTGCCCTTCTTATCCTTCCTGGCGGCCGCCTATCTGCGCGTGGTCAAGAAAATCCGCTTGGAGGCAGTGCTCTACGGCAATTTCGAGGCGCGCGACCAATCGGTGACGCCGCATCGCGCTCCCGTGATCGACCTGACGCGCTTCGTCGAACTTTTCGACTGGATGGTGGGCGCCGACCGTTTTGTGCGTTTTGGTGATGCGCGCGACCTGGCGCAGCTTCTTAACGCACAACATGAGCGCATCAAACCCAACCCGCGCACAACTGACAAGATAGCGATGTCGGTCTGGGGAAATTCACCGCTGAAGCACACGGCGAACAATCTGACGCGGGCGTCACGGGCGCTGCGCGTGGTGCGGCCCGCCGAGGCGATGGATGCCAGCGAAAGGATTCGTACCCAACTGCCAGAAGCAGTGCAGTCTAGCCAGGAGCTGGCGCGCCCATTTACGCTGCTCAGCCAGCATCTACTGGACAGTTTTGCGCCAATTGCGCTCAGCGAAGCGGAGCAGAAACGCGATCCACGTCGGACTTTGGTGGTTGAACGAGAGCTGATCGCCTGGTATCTGGAACGCAATCAGACCTTTCAAGCTGTGGCGCTGGCGCGTGAGTGGCTGATTTCCTGGATGATGGTGCAGGTTGGCATGGCTGAACAACTGATGGACAAGGACGCTCGCCGGAAGGCTGAACATGCAATTGGACAGCGAGTTCAACGATTGAAGGCAAAAGCGTCCGAAGAGCGACAAGAAGAGGACTATGTCCTGAATGTCTCCGTCATTCCTAATGTCGACGAGGTGGCGCAACTTTTCAACCAGCTAGGCGAATTGCGCAACGATCTGATGCACGCAGGAAAACGCAAAGGTGCGCTCGCAGCAGAGACAGTGGAGATCAAGGTGCAAACGCTCTGGAACCAACTCCGTGTACTGATTCCAGACGACGCAACATCAACCGAGTTGTAAATCGACGTTGTGAAGGATTTTCGTAGCAGATTCTCGGTCAATGAGTAAGGTGGATGGGACGACGAGACTACGGCAGGGCGGCGGATTTTCGTAGCTGCGGCTCGTAGCCGCAGGTTCTCGGTCCATGAGTAGGGTGGATGGGACGACGAGACCACGCCGCTGCGAGCGGCGTCTACGGCAGGGCGGCGGATTTTCGTAGCTGCGGCTCGCAGCCGCAGGTTCTCGGTCAATGCGCAAGGTAAATTGAGCGAGGCCACGCCGCTGCGAGCGGCGTCTACGACGGAGGCGGCGGGGTTTCGTAGCTGCGGCTCGCAGCCGCAGGTTCTCGGTCGATGAGTAGGGTGGATGGGACGGCGAGACCACGCCGCTGCGAGCGGCGTCTACGGCGGAGGCGGCGGGTTTTCGTAGCTGCG
>DGFH01000231.1:786-24951 GCA_002391565.1 Anaerolineales bacterium UBA3905 | reverse complement strand
AGATGTGTATAAGAGACAGCTATAGGGATAGGCGATCACCAGATCGCCCAGATAGCGATCAAACTCCGCTGCCAACTCTGCCGGCAACGTCAGAGCAGGCGCATCAGGCTGCGTCTCGCGAGCGGAAAAGCTCAAGACATCAGTGGGGGCGTCCACACCACGATATTGGGCGTTGAGGGCGTGCACCTCTTCATCGGTCGTTAGCACGATGGTGACAGACGCGTCCGTCACGTCATGTGCATTCAGGGTTGCGGCAACGGCGGCGCGAATTGCCTCCCGATCGATCTCATCGGGCAATTCGTCATCGACCTCGATGATAATTTCATGCGTTGACATTGGGTTTATCCATCGATAGCAGCAGGATAGTTGATCGCAGGCGCCGTCTCTTCCACACCGCCAGGATCGCGCAGCGGTGGCGTATAGGGCGCCGGAGAGACGCCATTGGCGAATGGCGCCGAAGCGACTATTTCTGGCGCCGACGCTCTGGCATTGTCGGGATAACGAATGCGGGGATGATGCACCCCTTGCAATACATGCAGGAAGACATCTTTGATGATCTGCAATTCGCGAAAGGTAAGGTTGGATTCGTTCAGCTCGCCGCTGGCAATCCGTTCGTCGATAAGGCGATCCACGATCATCTCCAGTTCCTCGCGTGAGGCAGGACGCATCGCGCGCACAGCCGCTTCACAGGTGTCCGCCAACATCAACACCGCCGTCTCGCGCGAACGTGGATTCGGCCCCGGATAGCGAAAATCCGCCTCATCGACAGGCGTCTCGCCATCGCTCTGGCGCTGTGCTTGCAAATAGAAATACTTGACCAGCGAACGACCATGATGCTCGCGGATAAAATCCTGGATGCGTTCCGGCAGCTTGTACTTCTGCGCCAGATCGACCCCATCCTTGACATGGCTGATAATGATTTGGGCGCTGGTGAGCGGGTCCAGTTTTTCGTGCGGCGAAGAGCCATCCAGGATATTTTCGGCAAAGAAGTAGGGGCGCACCGTCTTGCCGATGTCGTGGTAATAGGCCCCTACACGCACCAACAGTGCGTCGGCGCCGATGGCGGCGGCGGCGCGTTCCGCCAGATTGCTGACCAGGATCGTGTGGTGATAGGTGCCCGACGCCTTGAGCAACAACTGACGCAACAACGGGTGCGTCGGTCGGCTCAACTCGGTCAACTGCAGTGGCGTGGTGATGCCAAAGAGATTGCCCAGCAAGAAGTAGCCGATCAACGCAATGGCGGCGGTCAGCGTCCCATTGATCACCACGACCAGCAACATCTCCACCACCATAGTCGAGCTATAGCCGACGAAGGGCGCAAACATCGCCACCATCACCGCCAGATTGGTGGCCGTCACCCCCACCCCTGCCCACAAAAAGAGACTCAGACGCTCGGCGCGTCCTACAATCAAGATGGCGGCAGTTGCGCCCACAGTCTGGTAGACAACGACCGCCGCATTCCCGGGCAACATGTACAGCAACACCAGCGTGAACATGGTGATCAACACCTGCGCCGAACGGAGATCGCATAGCACTGCAATCAGCATGCCATAGGCGGCCAACGGATAGAAGAAGGGCAGCCAGGGGTGATTCACCATCATGAACTTGGCGGCCAACAGCCAGATCACCGTCACCACCAACATCAGCGCCTGCTCACGCGGGTTGTCCAACAGACGCCGCCGCACGCGTGCGAGCGCCACCATGGTCAGCGCCAGCACGAGAAGACCAAAGATCGTGCTGCGCACCACAGTCCAGAAATCCCACTCCGATTGCAGACCGCTGAGCACGGCCAACGCCTCGGCCTGCAGGGGGGTGGCTTTGTCGCCGCTGCGGATCACCGTCTCTCCCTCAGTCAGGGTGGCAAATTGCGGCGCCACCGCTGCGCGCGCCTCGGCGCGCAGCGCTTCCGTCCGTTCAGCGTTGAAGAAGCTGTTGGGGCGGATGAGATTTCTGACCAGCTGAATGGCGACATCGCTCGACACGTCGTCGAGTGCGCTGCTGATCACGTTGGGGACATTCCGGCGCGCCTGGTTGAGCGTGGTTTCACGAATCTCCATGCGCATGACGCGGTCTAGCGCAATGGGGACCTCGCGCACCACCTGCGCCCACTGTTCATCGGTGAGTGAGAGCACTTGCACTACGGTTTCCGCGTCGATGTTGAGCGCTGCGATCGCCATCAGATCATCGGTCTTGCGAATCAGCGTGTCATCAGCATGGGCGCGAATTTCGGAGGCCTGCGCCAACGCTTCGCTCGCCAGGGCAACCTGCTGACGGCGCACCGTCGCCTCTTCCAGGTCGTATTGTTCGGGCACCTGCTGTGCAGCGCGTTCGCGCGCCTGTTCCGTCAGCACCTGACTCTCATAGGTCAGATGTTGTGGCGCCACGACCGTGAAAGGCGCAATATCCCCTGGCTGGAGCAGCAACCGACTGCCGTAGGGGAGCTGCCAGGCAAGCAACGCAATCAGCACGATGCCCAGGGACAAGAGCATCAGCAGCGGAATCGCAAGTTGCTGTAGGCGATCGAGATGCAGTGCGCGCCGGATGCGTTGCCACAGGCGCGGAATGGTTTCTGGCATGAGGCTACTTTAGGTCAGCAGGCGACGCACAACCTGATTCACACGCTTGCCATCGGCGCGCGGGCCGGTTTGCGCCAGCACCGCCGGCATGACTTGACCAAGTTGCTTGACCGATGTGGCGCCAACTTCGGCAATGACTGTGCGCGCAATCGCTTCAATCTCGGCATCGGAAAGCTGCTGCGGAAGGTATCGTTGCAACACGGCATATTCGGCCATTTCTGTCGCAGCGCGCTCCGGCGCGCCGAGTTTCTCGAACTCGTCGGCAGTGTCGCGACGGCGCTTGGCTTCACGGCGCACAACGTCGAGCACCTCTTCCTCCGAAAGTTCATGTGCGGCGTCGCCGCTGGTGCGCGCCTGCAACAGCGCCGTCTTCAGGGCGCGCAGGGTCAGCTTGGCGGTCTCGTCGCGCTCGCGCATCGCCTGTTTCAAATCGGCGTCGATGCGCGCCGTCAGCGTCATGGTTGGCTCACTCATGATGGTTCTTCCCTCGATAACTGTCTCTGTACACGCCGGTCGACCAGCGCCAGCAGGCGATCCTGATAACGCATGACGATCACAGTCGCCACTCCTAACGCCGCCAATATCAGCGCCAGTTGCCAGCCCTCCAACAGCCAGACGCCTGCCCCGGTTGCCGCCACCACCATCGTCGAGGGCACACGGATGGCAAGCGTCAACATCAGGATTTTGGCGAATGAAACCCGCGCCAGCCCGGCCATAAAGTACGGCAGATCACCTGTCGGGGCCAATAGAATGGCAAGCCAGAGCAGCGTATTTGTGCTGAGGGTGACGCGCTCCCAGCGCTCCAATCGCTCGACGCCAACCAGTTGCTCTGCCAGTGGACGCCCAAAGGTGCGCGCCAGCCCCATGGCTAACATGGCGCCAAGCACCAGACCAGCCGCCCCATAGACGCCGCCCCACACCGGCCCGTACAGATAACCGGCTGCAATCTGCATGACGTAGCCGGGCAATGGCGCCACCACAATCTGGGCAGCGTTGATCGCAATTAGCGCCAGCGGACCCCAGACGCCCAACCGCACGACAAATGCTTCCAGCGCCGCCTCATCCTGTGCAAGCGCCCATACTGGCGGAGCCCATGTCCAGGCCAATCCAACCACCAGAACGCCGGGAATTATCATCCACCAGGCGCGGCGCCCGATCACTCTACGTTGGAGCAAGCGGTGTAAAGCATCTCCGCCCATTCGTCATCCGTCAATAAACAGACTATTTCCCTACGAGTCGGCGCTTACTGGCGCGCGAACATTATACCTTCGCGGCCTGCGATGTCAATTGACTGGGAACTTGCGCCCGCTATCCCTGGGCGCCCAGGGGATTCACCGCGGCAGCATGACGCCAAACTCGGCGCCGTGCATCGCTCCGGGTGGCGGGCTGTCCACCCAGATGCGTCCACCGTGCGCGGCGACGAGCTGGCGGGCGATGGCAAGCCCCAACCCGGTGCCGCCAGTCATCCGCGTGCGCGAGCGGTCGCCACGATAAAAACGGTCGAAGACATGGGGCAAGTCAGCAGACGGAATGCCAGGGCCGTTATCCGTCACCGTAATGTAGAGGCTTGTGGCATCGGCATGGAGATTGACGTTCACGACGCCACCGGTCGGCGTATGGCGCAGGGCATTGTCGAGCAGATTGAGCAACACCTGATTCAGCCGCTGCCCATCAGCCCGGATCGGCGCCTGCTCCGGTGCGGTGAGCGTCAGCGTAATGTTTCGTTCAGCGGCGCGCAGTTGCATGGCGCTCACCTGACGACGACAGAGATCAGCCAGATCGAGCGGTGCGATCTCCAGGACAAGCTGTCCGGCGTCGGCGTTGGCAAGCGTGCGCAGATCATCCACCAATCGGTTGAGCAGTTGCACCTCGGCGTGTAGCGCTTCCAGATTCTCGGCGTCGGCCGGAAAGATGCCGTCCTGCATAGCTTCCACCGCCCCCTGAATCCCGGTGAGAGGGGTGCGCAGCTCGTGGGCAATGTCGGCCATCAAGTTGCGGCGCAGCGTTTCTTGTCGTTCCAGGCTGGCTGCCATCTGGTTGAAGGTTTGGGTGAGCTCGCCGACTTCATCGTTGCTGATCACCGGCACACGCACGGTCAGCTCTCCTTGTGCGATGCGGCGGGAGGCGTGCGTCAGGTCGACCAGTGGACGCGTGATCTGGCGTACAAAGATCGCCGCCAATCCCAGCCCGGCGAGGGCAGCTATCACGGCGGCCAGGAAGACGGCGCGCGTCACGCTACCCACCAGCGTTGCCGCATCGGTGGTGGCAGCGCCCATCAGAGAGCCTTCCACCACCAGCTCGCCGACCAATCGCCCATCGACGACGATCGGCCAATGCTCCAGAGGGGCATTGCTAAGCGCCGCACCATCCGCCTGTCCAGCAGAATCCGCCACAACCTGGCCGCGCACATCCAATACCTGCACCCGGTTATGGGGCATCCCCATCATCGTGCCGAACACACCGGTCATGGCGCCGTCAGAGGCGCGCAACACCAGGTCATCAAAGATTGTCGCCAACTCGCCCCAGCCCCCATGCACCCGATAGTAGTCGGCCAGGGCGGCCTGCATAACCGCAGGCCGCACCATCTGATTGGCAACCATAAAGTGCTCAAACTGCGTGGCCGCGCCCTGGTTGGTCAACCAGACCGTGACGACCACGCCAATGAAGATGATCAGGGCAAAGGCGGCGGTCAGTTTGAACCAGAGGTGCGTGCGCATGGCGTGATCTCACCCAACAAAGCGGTAGCCAACGCCATGCACGGTTTCGACAAAACGGCTATGACGTCCTGCGCCTCCCAGTTTCTGTCGCAAGTTCTTGATGTGAACGTCGATGGTGCGTTCATAGGCGTTGGCGTCGCTGTCCACCTCGGCGATGTCCAGCAATTCGTCGCGCGTGAAGGGCCGGCCGGGCTGACGCATCAGGGCATAGAGCAGGTCGAACTCCACTGCGGTCAGGGACAACGCCTGATCGTCCAACGTGGCAGTGCGATAGGTTGGATCTAGACGCAGGCCGGCGCACGTCAACACCTGTTGTTGGGCAAGCGACGGCAGACGCTGGAGGCGACGCACAGCGGCGGCGACGCGCGCCGTCAGTTCGCGTGGGCTGAAAGGCTTGAGCACATAATCATCGGCGCCGATGGCAAAGCCCTGTACGCGATCTGCTTCTTCTACGCGCGCGGTCAACATGAGGATATAGACGTTGGCAAGCGCCGGGTCAGCACTCTGGCGCAACCGTCGGACAATCTCCCAGCCATCCAGCCCTGGCAGCATCAGGTCGAGCACGATCAACAACGGTTTTTCGCCCAGCGCCAGCGCCAGCCCGGTTTCGCCATCCGCTGCCGTCAGCACACGGTAGCCGGCCTGCTCCAGATAACCCTGGATAATGCGGCGAATCTGGCGGTCATCTTCTATGATGAGAATGGTGGTCGTCAGTTCAGGCATGGGTATACTCTAGCCACAAAGCCTCGACGATGCAACTGTTTACCTGCTACGGGGGCTATTGTGCGTCTGAGGTGAGGCGTTGATTGAGCGGTCACCGTCTCCGGCGCGACGGGGGGACATGTCACGCCGGAGACGACGATCTCAAGCGTCGCATCTACATAACTTCGAAGTAGCGCATCATACCACTGTCCTCATGCTCCAGGTTGTGACAGTGGAAGAGATAGCGCCCACGATAGCCGTCGAAGCGCACAACAATGCGCACGCGCTCGCCCGGCATGACCAGCACAGTGTCTTTCCAGCCCTGATCCATCAGTCCCGCATTGACTGTCTCCCAGCCAGACCGTTGGGCGTCATCCACCTGACGATCAATAACCTGGAATTGTACGCCGTGTAGATGCACCGGGTGCGCCATAAAGTCGCGCATCGCCGGTTGCGCTGCGGCATTGCTGCTGTGTCCACCGTGGGCGCTATGATTCATGCCCGCCATGCCGTCGCCCGCCGCCGGCAGCGGCGCCTCCATTCGATTCACCAGTTCCCATATTTCAGTGTCGCCAAAGCGCACTCTCTCGTCTTCCGCCACGACATCCATTTCGAAAGTGCGTCCGTTGATCGTCCACTGCATGGCATCGTTCATGGCAAAGACGAAGGTGCGCGGCGCAGCCGCATTGACCGCCGCTGCTGCATCAAGCCGCGCCACTGGCAACAGCCTATCTGGCAACGCCATTGGATGCGCTGCAACTTCGGTGACGGCAAAGGTCATGATGTCAAAAGCTGCTCCGTTGGGCAACACCGGCGCCTGATGCATCATCCCCATCATGGGCATCGTGGCAGCCTCAACCCCATCGAAGGGCAGGCTGACGAGTTTGATGGCGGCGCCGTTGGCTTCGCGGCTAAAATCCGCCCACAGTTCGATGCGTTCGCCCGGGGAGAGCATGACGTAAGGCGCCGTCACTGCGCTTTCCAGCAAACCACCGTCGGTGGCAATCACCGTCATTGGGGCGCCGTTGCTCCAGGCCAGCTTGTAGATGCGCGCGTTGGAGCCGTTCAACAGGCGCAGGCGATAGGGCTGTGTTGCCACCGGCAGCGTGACCTCAGGGCGACCGTTGACCAGGATGTGTTCGCCCAGGATGCCCATCATGGCGTCCATCATGCCATCCATACCTGGCGCAATATAAACAAGTTGATTGTCGGCGTCGAAGCGGCGATCTTGCAGCACGAGCGGGATGTCCTGTGCGCCTGTCGGCAACCCTAGCGCATTTTCCTCGGCGTCGCTGACGATCACCAGACCCGCCAACCCGCGATATGCCTGCTCCGCTGTGCGTCCATGCGGGTGGGGATGAAACCAGTACAGTCCAGGTCGATTGCGCACCTCAAAGCTATATTCCGCCTTGGCGCCGGGTGCAATCAGGTTGGACGGCTGCCCATCCATCTCCGCCGGTGCGATCAACCCATGCCAGTGCACGTTCGTCGCCTCATCCAGTTCGTTGCGCACGTGGACGCGCAGCGTCTGCCCACGCGTCACGCGGATAACCGGTCCGAGATAGGAAGCGGGCAGCGCGGTGACTGCGCCGGCGTCGCCCTGAATGACTTCGGCGACATAGCCGAGCGTCTGGGTTGGGGCGCCTGACAGGATCGATGTTGCGCTCCGACGCGCAGTCAGGGAAAATTCGAGCAGCCCGGCGGCAGTGGTGGGCGGCGTAGCGTTAGCAGGTGGGGCGTCGGGGGACGCTGGCTTCACGCCCATACACGCGCTCACCCCTAACGCTGCGGCGCCAAGACCGGTGTACAGGAGAAAGCGACGACGTGAGAGCGTATGTTCGGTAGGGATGCGTTGGTTCGAATCGAACCCTGTGTGGTGAGTAGTCATTGAATTGCCCTGCCTTGATCAACGTAGGCTCATCTATGGCAACGATGAGCCGGTGGCAAAATGAGACGAACATGCGCCGGGGATTTCCGGCGCATCCAGTCTGCCATAGAGTTGTGAAGCAATTATGAAGCAAGCGACGATCCGGCTTCCCAGTTTGCTCAGGTTATGAATTCGCTTAACCGCCCTTAACCAGCCACCAAAGTTGCACCGTATCCGGCGACGTGAAAACATGACGATTCCCCCCTTGCTACGGGGCAAGTGATTCTCTATACTGGCGACGTAGTTGAATGCGATTGCAAAGGGCAACCTTCTATTGATTGATTGCAGCGAAAATGAGCTTAGAAACTACTGTATATCCATTGACCATGGCCAAACGCGGTCAGCCGGTGCGTTTGGCAAAGATCACGGCTGGGCGCAGGTTGACGCACCGTCTCACCGAACTGGGGCTGACGCCGGGCGTTGCCGTCGAGGTGCTCCACGATCACGGCGGCCCGCTGCTGCTGGCAGTGCGCGATTCGCGGCTGGCGGTGGGGCGCGGCATGGCGAGCCAGATTCTTGTCGAATCCATATAACCTCCGCTAACAATGCGTGAATTGACAATTGCGCTGGTCGGCAACCCCAATGTCGGCAAGAGCACCGTTTTTAACGCGCTCACCGGCGCTAACCAACATGTTGGCAACTGGCCGGGCAAGACGGTTGAGAAACGCACTGGCGTCCTCCGACCCCCTGCAGCCAGAGCCGGAGAAGCCGCTTTATCCACAACGCCGACGGTCACCATCGTCGATCTGCCGGGCACGTACAGTCTCTCCGCCTATTCGCTGGAAGAAGAGATCACCCGC
The DNA here is from genome assembly GCA_002391565.1 of Anaerolineales bacterium UBA3905. Lineage (GTDB taxonomy): Bacteria > Chloroflexota > Anaerolineae > Caldilineales > Caldilineaceae > Caldilinea. The sequence continues at coordinate 16,229 of DGFH01000231.1, read as the reverse complement.
AGTTTCATCGTCGAAGAGCATCCTCACCTGGTGGTCGACGTCGTTGATGCATCCAACCTGGAACGCAATCTCTACCTCACGGCCCAAATTCTGGAAACCGGCGCGCCGCTGATTATTGCCCTCAATATGCAAGATCAAGCCGAAGGGCGCGGCGTCAGGGTGGATGCGGAGCGTCTCTCCCGACGCTTAGGCGGCGCGCCTGTCGTCTCGCTGGTGGCGCGTCGCAGTGAGGGCATCGAGACGCTGCGCAAGCTCATCTTCGTCAGGCTTGGGCAACTTGCAGAAAGTGCAAGCAAATGAGCGTCATCGCACCGGCACAGCGCACCCAACAGATTACGATCCGTTACCCGGACGCCATCGAAGCCGAGATCGCACAATTAGAAGCGGCGATTCTTGAGAACCAGTGGCTGGCGGCGACTTACAACCCCCGCTGGCTGGCGATTCAGCTGCTCGAAGGCGACGCGACGCTGCATCGCAAGGTCAGCGACTCTCCTGGCGCCGCACCGATTCTGGCGACGCTGGCAGCCGGCCGCGCCCGTCTGGCAGCGACCTACGGTGAAGACATCGATGTGGCGCTGGTCAATTGCCGCTACGAATTCGTGCATCAAGTCGTGCAAGATACGGTCGAGCAAACACATCGGCGCCACGTCAGCAAGTCCGACCGGCTCGATCGCGTCGTCACACACCCTGTATGGGGCATCCCGATCTTTCTGGCGCTGATGTGGATCGTCTTCAAGGTGACCATCGATGTGTCGGCGCCTTTTCTAAATTGGATCGAGCTGGTGATGACCGTGCCAATCGCCAACTGGACGGTTGCTATGCTCAGCCTGGTTGGGCTGGGCGAAACGTGGGTCGCAAGTCTGGCGGTGGATGGTGTGATCGCTGGCGTCGGCGGCGTGCTGACGTTTGTGCCGGTGATGCTGGCGCTTTACCTGACATTGGCAATGCTGGAGGATTGCGGCTACATGGCGCGCGCGGCCGTGGTGATGGATCGCTTAATGCGCAAGATCGGTTTGCAGGGCAAGAGTTTTTTACCGATGGTCGTTGGGTTTGGCTGCTCGGTGCCGGCGATCTACGCCACGCGTACACTGGAAAACCGCCGCGACCGCATCCTCACCGGACTGTTGGCACCTTTCATGAGCTGCAGCGCACGCCTGCCGGTCTACGTGCTCTTTGCCGCCATCTTCTTTCCGCAGCATGCCGGTCTGGCGATCTTCGCCATGTACCTGCTCGGCATTGTGATTGCCGTCGTCGTCGGGCTGGCGCTGAACCACACCCTCTTCAAGCAAGCGGATGAGTCCTGTTTCATCATTGAGCTGCCACCCTATCGACTGCCGGTGGCGCGTAACGTCTGGCGGCAGATGTGGGACCGCACTGCGTCCTTCATCCACAACGCCTGGACAATCATCCTCACTGTGAGCATCGTGCTCTGGTTCCTGCTGGCGATTCCTGCGCGCGGCGGGGAAGGCGCCTTCGCCGAGGTTCCGGTGGAGGATAGCATCTTTGGCGCCGTCGCCAGGACCATTGCCCCAGTTTTTGCCCCGCTAGGGTTTGGCAGCTGGCAGGCGACCGGTTCACTGATGACGGGCTTTGTCGCCAAAGAGGTTGTGATCGCCACACTGGCGCAAGTCTATCACGTCGAGACGCCAGCGGAGGCCGACGCCCCTCCTCCAACCGTTATTGAGGATGCCCGCTTGATTGTCGCCAGTTTTGTGCAGGCCGCCATCGACACGCTGAAATCGATTCCGCTGGTGATCGGCGTCAATCTCTTCGAGGCTGAGGCCGCACCAGAGCCGACCGCATTGATGAGCGCCATCCGTAATGATTTTGGCGCAACCAGCGGCGGGCGCGGCACACTGGCCGGGCTGGCCTTCATGGCCTTTGTGTTGCTCTACACGCCGTGCATGACCGCCGTCGCCGCCGAACGCCACGAACTGGGGACAAAGTGGATGTGGGTCAGCGTAATTGGGCAGTTCGCAGTTGCCTGGCTGGTCGCCCTGCTGATCTTCCAGGGCGGCAGACTATTCCTGGGGTGAATCCGCCATGTTGTGGAAAGTCTTACACGCGGTCGAAAACGCACAGGGCCCGCTTGATCTGAACGAACTCAGCCGTCAACTCGACATCGACCGCAGCGCACTGGATGGCATGATCCAGTTCTGGGTGCGCAAAGGGCGATTGGTGGACGATAGCGGCGTCGGGCGCGCCACCGTCGCCTGCGCCAATCATGGCTGTGGCAGCTGCGCCGGTGGGCAGGGCTGTCCCTTTACAATGACAATGCCGCGTACGATCAGTGTATCATCACCGTCACCCACTCCCCCGCGCGCAGACCGTTCGCGTCGAGCGGAATCTTGATCGCACCGTCGGCGTTGACCAGCGTGTAGATCAGGTTCGACTTGCCCAGCACCGGCACAGCCCACAACTCGCCGTCGCGTGTTTCCAGCCGCACCTGCACATAATCTTCGCGCCCGCTGTCCGAAGCCAGATTGCGCGCCAGCCGCGCCTTCACTGTGGGCTGCGGCGCTTTCTGCGCTCCCAACAATAGACCGATGGCGGGCGTAATAAACAGGTCGAAGATCACCATGGCCGAGACCGGGTTGCCCGGCAGCCCAAAGACCGCCTTGCCATCACACACCGCCAGGATCGTCGGCTTGCCTGGCTTGACGCTGACGCCGTGCACGAGCACCCCTGGCCTGCCCAACCCATCGATCACGTCGGCGGTCATGTCGCGATAACTGACCGAGCTACCCGCCGAAAAGACAACGATATCGCATTCCTGCACGGCGCGCGCCGCGACGGCTTCCAGCGCCGCGCGCTGATCGGGCACAATGCCGTAGCGGATGGCGCGAGCGCCGGCGCGTATTGCCAGCCCCGCCAGCGTGTAGGAGTTAATGTCGCGCACCTGCCCCGGCTGCACCGGCTGGTCGGGCGGTGCAACTTCGTCCCCGGTGGAAATGATGCCGACGACGGGCGGGATGGCGACGGTGACTTCGGTGATGCCCAACGCCATCAACCCTCCCAGGTCTTGCGGACGTAGCCGCTGACCGACAGTCAGAATCGGCTGACCGCGGCGAATGTCTTCCCCCACCTGCACGACATTCTGCCCTTCGGCGACAGGGCGGAAGACCTCGATACTGTCGGCGGCGACGCGCTGCGTGTCTTCGATCATCACCACGGCATCGGCGCCCGGCGGGATCATGCCGCCGGTGTGGACGAGCGCGGCCTCGCCAGGGCCGATGGCGAACGCTGCGGCTTTGCCCATCGGCACCTCACCGGCGAGGGCAAGGAAGGCAGGCAAACCGGGCGTGGCGCCATAGGTGTCGACGGCGGCGACTGCATACCCATCGACGGTGGCGCGTGCAAACTCCGGCAAATCCTGCGGCGCAGTCAGCGGCGCCGCCAGGATGCGATCCAGGGCGTCGGCGGTGGCGATCCGTTCGGTGCGCACCGACGGCTGGAAGTGCTCAATAAAGCGCGCCCAGGCGGCGGGTGGCGTGTGGACGGTGAAGAGTTCGGTCATCGGTCGGTCTCCTCAGAATGGGGCGTGTTGCGCAAAGCTGCGCGTGTATCCTCTTCGGCGGCAAGCAATTGGAGCGCTGCCTGCCACTCTGCCGGCGTGTTGGCGTTGATGAAAGAATATAGCCCTGGATCGACGGCGCGCAATTCATCCTCATTCACACTGCGCGTGCGCACATCATCCAGGAAGCTGATGACGCGCCGTTGTCCTTGCGCCAGGCGCGCCACGATGGCAGGCAGGCAGCGCCGGTGATAGAGTGCGTGCAACGGCTCTGCGTAACCGTCCACGATCGGCACGATGGCGTCCCAACGATCTTCCCCCTGTGCTTGCTCGGCTGCCAGCATCGCCAGTTGTGCAAAAAGCGCGGCGTTCACCAGCGGCAGATCACACGCCACGACGATCGCCCACCCCGCCACCTGTTGCAAGCCGGTGGCGATGCCGCCCAGCGTGCCCGTCTCCGGGTAGGCATCTGGGACGAACAAGGTGGCAGGAGGCAGATGCGCGTGCGCCTGCAGCACAGGATCGTTGGCGACGACAATCACCCGCCCCCATCGTAGCGTCGCCAGCCGCTGCACCATGTGTGCGATCAAAGGCGTTCCAGCGGGCGGCACAGGCAGCAGCGCTTTGGGGCGTCCCATGCGCCGGCTGACGCCACCGGCATTGATGATCAGGTCAAGTGAGGGCAGGTTGACATGCACGGTCACTGGTACAGTTCTCCTGGCGATGGCGTGCGCCGCCATTGAGGTAGAATAAGTCTGTTGCTTGCCCATCGAGTCTACTGTACCTTAGGCAATTTATGAAGTTTCCCGCAGGGGCATATCACAAATGGCGAAAAACTATACCCGTTTCCACCAACACCATGGTATTGCCATCATCACCTTTGACCGCGATGACAAACTCAACGCCTTCAACACGGCGATGACGATGGAGGTGAATGCGCACATCGACGCAGCGGTGGCTGGCGGTGCGCGCGGGATCGTGTTGCGCGCCAATCCGGGCGTACGCGTTTGGTGTGCGGGGCGCGACCTGACCGAACTTCGTCCCGGCGCCGACCCTGCCGACGATCCGATGCTCAGGCTCTTTGAGAAGATCATGGAAGCGCCGCTCCCGGTGATCAACATGGTGGAAGGCGCAGTCTATGGCGGTGGGTTGATGCTTGTGATGGTTTCAGACATTGTGATCGCATCGACCACCGCCACCGTAGCCATGACAGCCAACAAACTCGGCATCCCTCTGCCGACGGAGACCTACGCCTACTGGCTGCGAGTGATAGGGATTCACAAAGTCAAGGAATTGCTCTTTACCGCTGGCAACCTCTCGGCGCAGGATGCACACGTCGCTGGCATCTTCAACCACGTCGTCGAGCCGGACGATCTGGAAACCTACACACTGAATGTAATCGCTCGCCGCATCCTTGATTGTTCGGCGGAGGGCATCGCCAACGCCAAACATCAGCTGAACCTGCTGGCGCGGCGCTACATCCTGACCGAAACTGACCGCGCCGCCATCGAAGAAAACCGCCGCGCGCTGCTCGACGGCGCAGATTTTCGCACACGGCTGGCGCGGCTGCTGGAGCAGGTAAGGACAAGAGAGTGAAGAATCGGAAGATTCAGAGATTGGACTGCTGACGTGCACGACGGCCCTGGTGGTCGGATCGCAGATGCAAGGCAATTCGTGATCGAGCACGCTGAGCAACGGCGCCGCCCACGCTACACTGACCACATGAGCGAAACGCTGAACTCGACGACATTCCCCGGCGTGCGCGTGCTGATCCTGGCCGACGATCCACTGGCGCGAGCTGGTCTGGTCGCCTTACTGGCCAATGCGCCAGCGCTTGTCATTGTGGGTCAGAGTGGCAGTGATGTGGACTTCACGGCGCTACTGGCTGCCTTTCAACCCGACGCAGTGCTGTGGGATTTGGGCTGGTCGCCCGATCAGCAGGTGGCAACGTTGGGTCAGTTCGTGACAGAGCACGGCGCGCCTGTCGTGGCGCTGCTGGCAACGTCAACAGCGGCGGATGCCGTGCGTAGCGCTGGCGCGCGCGGCTTGTTGCTACGCAGCAGTAAAAGTGAACAAATGGCGGCGGCGCTGTACGCCGTCGCCCAGGGATTATTGGTCTTTGAGGATACATTGCCACCGATGCCCGCAGGCGCCCCCACCAGCATCGATCTGGTCGAACCACTTTCCAGCCGCGAACTGGAAGTATTGCGTCTACTGGCGGAAGGGCTTTCCAACAAAGAGATTGCGCGCACCTTGGGCATCAGTGAGAACACGATCAAATTCCACGTCAACGCCATCCTGGGCAAGCTGGGCGCGCAAAGCCGGACAGAAGCGGTGGTGCGCGCCACGCGCGCCGGTCTGCTCTTGTTGTGAGAAGAGTCGTAATGGCCTACTGCGGATCGAAGCGATAGCCGATGCTTAGCTCATTATGTAAATAGGTCGGATTCTTGGGGTCGGGCTCAATCTTGCGGCGCAGATGCCAGATGTAGACGCGCAGATAATCGATGTCGTCGATGTACTCGAAGCCCCAAACCTGCTCCAGGAGCTGACGAAATTCCAGGATGCGCCCCCGATTCTTCACCAGCACTGCCAGCAATTTGTATTCGGTTGGCGTCAGCTTGACCGGCTCACCGTTGATCAACACTTTATGCGCTTCCAGATCGATGGTCAGGTAGTCATCCTGATAGGTCACCTTGCCATACTGAGGCTGTGGGGCATTGGCGCGCCGTAGATTGGCGCGCACGCGCGCCATAAAGGGCTTCAGTTGGAAGGGCTTGGTCACGTAATCGTCGGCGCCAATGTCCAGCCCACGCACGATGGCGTCTTCGCTGCCCTGCGCAGTCAGCATAATGACCGGTGTGCTGGCGACGGCGCGGATGCGTTTGCACACCTCAAAGCCATCCATCTCTGGCATCGTCACATCGAGGACAACCAGATCAGGTTGCATCGTCTGAAATTTGCGCAGCCCTTCCTCACCATCATTGGCGACGATGGCTTCGTATCCCTCTGCTCGCAAAATATAAGAGACCAGTTCGGAAAGGACGGGGTCGTCATCAACGACAAGAATCCGCGTAGACATTCAAATCCGCCCACTCATGCATGAATCGTTGGCCGATCATTTTCGCACTTCTTCCACCATGCCTGCAACGCGCTGCGCCGCTTTTTCCGCCCAGGCGCGCTTCGTGTACCGTCTGGCTTCCTTCTTGTAAGGGGTCCAGAGCAGTCGCTGGTTGACCCCTGTCTTCAGTGACTGGCCGGAATAATAGCGACCATCCTTGACCACGACGTAGGGCATGGGCGTTGCGTCTCCTGAATGGTTGCGGCGTTGGCTTGAGGTCAGCCACCCACTAGTATAGCACGTCATGGCGACAGCAGAGCAAACGAAGCGTCCTGACGACGGAAGCAATAGAGATTGGGCGCTACGCCCGGTTGCGCCACAAACGCCGCCAGCGCCTGCTGCGCACAGCCATCGGACGCTTGCAGCAAGTTGTGCCCTGCATTGGCAAAGATGCGCACCACCGGCGCAGCGAAATCCGCGCCAGCGCGTCGCGCCCAGCGCGCTGGCGTCACTGGATCGTGCGCTCCACCCATGATCAACGTCGGCGGAGTCAGGAGCGGCAAGATGCGGTCGCCCACCGGCGTCGCCGGCGCCGGCCAGGCTCTACACGCTTCCAGCCACCATGCAGCCGGGGCCGTCAGGATGTCCGCTACTTGCGACGGCAGGTGATTACGCACCCGCTGTACATCATCGATGGTGTAGTGTGCAGCGTCTTCGGCGCAGCCCAAGATCAAAGTCATCCCGCCGCGCACATCCGCTGGCGGGGCTGCAGTTGGAGAGGACGAAACCGGTGTTGGAACCGGCATGTCGATGGCCGCCAGCAACGGCAGAAAATTTTCCACGGCTAACGTATCCAGAAATTGCACCAGTTCTTCACGCGTGGCAAAACCAAGCTGCCGCTGAAGCCGTTCCAGCATCTCTGCTTCCGCTCCCTGGGGCGCATCAGGATTGGTGAAGTAGGCGCGCCAGCTCTGCGGCAGCGGCGCTGTCGTCGTGATGCTCTCAGTCATGATCAGCGTCGCCGTGACGCCAGCGGAGGGTGCGACAAAGCCCACAGCAGGCAACTGGCAGCCGCCATCGACCGGCGCCAGTTCACAGGCGGCGCCAAAATCACCGGTGTAGAGCGCATCGATCAGCGCCGGGACGGTGCGCCCCCCTTCATCCTGGAGCCTGGCAAAGATCAGGCGGGCAATGGCGTTGCCATCGCCAAAGCCGAGGCTGGCTGGCGTAGGAGTCTGATTATACCAGTCGATCAAGGCGAGAAAGTGCGCTTCTAAATCAGGGTAAGCTGCGGCGCAGTCGGCGTTGCGGGCGCAGTCGGCGAAGAGGGTGCGCAACGCATCGTATGCCCCGATCCCACTCTCCAATGCCCCATTCACGCCAATCGGCAGCACACTTTCCAGTACGATGCTGCGCACCAGCGCCGGTTGCCGGGCGGCCACCAGCTGCGCCGTCGCCGCGCCGCGCCCCACGCCAACCAGGTTGATTTGTGAGGCCGCCAACGCCTCCGCCAGATCGATCACGTCCAGGGCGCTCTGTTCCAACGTGTAGCCTGTCAAATCGCGAGCCTCCTGACGTAGCCGATTGTAACAATCGGACAACGCCTGTAAGGTGGCCTGGCGATCACTGCTTGCCGCCGCCGCAGGACATGCGAGCGAGGGTTCGCCCGCTTCCGCCCCACGCGGCGCCAGCAAAATGACTGGGCGCTGCATACGCACCGGCGCGGTGGCAAACCACTCGATGAGCGCCGCCATCTCCACATCGGCGCCGTCGCTCAGAACAATCACCGGATCGTCCGCCGGGCTTGCGCTTTCGGCAGCAAGTGTGACGACAAAACGACGAATCGTATTGCTTTCAGTGCGACGACGATTTTCCGGTGCACTGAGAAAACCGCAGGTTGTGGCGCCATCCACCGGCAGCGTACTCGGACAAGGCGTTGTCTCGAAACCAGGTTCGTACTGCAGCGCAATTTCAGGTTCGCTGGGGGCGGCAATCGGTAGCGCAGCAACGCCGGTGGCGCCGCCCAGTGGCGCCACGGCGACTGCGCTTGCCAGCCCCTCCACCCGATAAAATGGCGCCCCAACCAGATCGCTCAACTCGCTGGCAGCCGTACTTTGCCCACGCAGCCGACCATTGTCGAGCACAAAGCTCAACTCGGCGGGGGCGGCAAAGGGCACACCATCGGTCTCAGTGAACGTGAGCAACGGCTGCCCGTTGATGTCCTGCCAGGCGCCATAGGTCAAGGTCGGGGCGCGCCCATCCAGAGCATTGCGCGCCAGGATTGCGCGAAAATCGGGAAGCAACGTCAGCGTCACCTCGCGCCAGCCGCCAGCAGGATTGGGTGTGATCGCCTTGTAGACTCCGGCCAGTCCGCCCGTCGTGATCGTGCTGGTGGCAATGTCAGCATTGTAGGAGAGAGCGTCACGGTTCTCGGCCAGATAGGGGAAAGCATAGAAGCGCCAACTGCGCCCGTCGAGGATCAGATCGCCAGGCAGCGTCACCAGCGGTTGACCGGCGGAAGCATCGAGATTCACGACGATCGGCTGCGGCAATGCACCAGTGGCGCTGCCCGTCAGCGTGAGGATCACGCCGGTGCCGCCCGGCGCCCATTGCCCGGTGCGCGTGGTCGGCGGCCCACCAGAGAGAGGCGTATCGACCAGCAGCGCGCTGCCGTCGAGATTGAGATAGAGCGTGCTGTCGATGACGCCAGCTTCGGGCGTCGACGACCAGGCTTTATAGACGCCAGCAAAGGACGGGCTGGGCGTCTGCGCCAATGCCAACACTGGCATGAGTAAACCGAGGAGCAATGCCAGCAGCCAACCTGCATGAAACAGATCACGCCAATGCTGCTGCCACGCGGAAGCAACTCGCAAATTTTGCTGCATAACGATCGATATTCTCCTTGAGAATGGCAAGAGACGACCTTCGCCATGACGTCGTGGGTCAATGAATTCTGGAATGGCGGAACATGTAACGTCCCCGGCGCAAAGTGACTGTAATCTTCGCGTAAAACGACCAAAACGCAAACTGGCCAGAGCGATTGATTGTCAGGTGCAGCTACTGCATCTGCTTGTTCAACCCCATCAGCACGCCGGCAATGGTATGCGCCAGTCGCTCCGCCGGGCAGGGTTTGGGCAGCCATGCCGCCACCCCCAACGACTGCAGATCGGCAGTCTGTTCATCGAGCGGATGGCCGCTCATCAAGATGATGGGGATGGGAATGCCTTCCGCACGCAAAGCACGCGCCAACGCCACGCCTCCCATGTCGGGCATCACAACATCGCTGAGCACCAGATCAACATGGGCGTCAGGGGTGCGCAGATAGGTGAGCGCCTCGCGGCCATTGGCGACTGCGGCCACTGAGTAGTGAAGCGACTCCAACATTTCCATCAATGCCAGCCGCAACATGGCATTATCCTCCACCAGTAGCAGGTGTTCCTGCGCTCCACCGGGTGGCGCTGCGTCGAGCGGCGGCGGGCATAAGGCCGGGGCTGTCGCAGGCAAAGCAGGCAGATAGAGGGTGAAGGTTGTCCCCTGTCCAACCCCAGTGGCGACCGTGATGAACCCGGCGTGCTGCGTGATGATGCCGTGCACTTGCGCCAATCCTAACCCAGTGCCCTTTCCTGGAGCTTTCGTCGTGAAGAATGGATCGAAGATGTGGGGCAAGATTTCAGGCGGAATGCCTACGCCTGTGTCGGTCACAGTCAGGCGCGCCCATAACCCTGGCGTCATGCCTGGCACGGGTGGCGTCTCTTCGGGCGTCAGCGTGATCGACGCCAGTTGAAAGGTGATGGCGCCGCCGTCTGGCATGGCGTCGCGCGCATTAATGGCCAGGTTCATGATCACCTGACGCAGACGCGTCGGATCGGCGTTGACCTGGATTACACCAGAGGGAGAGCCTTCCTGTGCGATGCTGATGGTGAGCGACTCTGGGAAGGCGCGGCGCAATAGCCTGACCTGATCGTCCAGCAGCGCCGTCAGATCCACTATCTGGCGTTCCAACAGCGCCTGGCGTCCGAAGTCCAGAATCTGGCGGATGAGATTCGTGGCGTTTTGCGCCTGATCGACGATTACCTCCATCCGCTGCCGTTCGTCCGGCGGCAATTCGGGCAACAAAGCCGCCATCTGCGCCTGTAAGACGATGATGTTGAGAATGTTGTTGAAATCATGGGCAATTCCCGCCGCCAGTTGTCCGACGGTGGCGAGTCGCTCCTGCAACTGTGTTTGCGCCTGAATCTGACGAGAACGCGTCACATCATCGATCACGACGACCCACTGCGCCGGCGCACTGCCGCCGGAGACAGGGCGGGCAATGATCTCAAAGATGCGATCACCGGCGTGCACTTCATGCCAGGGGCCGGTCGGCGGGATCGTCAACAACGCTGCGAGCGGTTGATCGCCCAGGTGCGTAATTGTATCGCCCACGCTGACGCCGGCCAGAATCGCCAGATCACGGGCGCCGAGCGGATTTGCCCTCAAGACGCGTCCGGCGGCGCTGATCAAAATCAGCCCCTGAGGTGCGGTCTCCATGATTTGCGCCAACTGGCGCGCCTGCACCTCGATCTCCTCGAATAATTGCGCACGATCCAACACCAGCGATGCCGTCGCCGCAATGTTGACAACCGCACTCAGATCGTGGTCGTTGAAAGCATCCTTGCGTTGAGTGTTGTCAATAGACATGACGCCGATGGCCTGGCCGCGCACAACCAGTGGCACTGCGATTGCACTTTGCACCGAAGCCGCCTCTTCGACCTCACCCTCATAGGCAATTTCAGGGTCGCTGCGCACATCTGCGATCAACAATGGTTGCCGTAGGCGGAGGGCGCGCGCACCGTAGCCGAAATCTTGCGAGAAGCGCAGCACACGCGTGCGTGGATCGTTGTAACCGTGCACTGCACAGATTTGCAGCGCGCCGTCCGTATCGACCAGTGCAATCGACCCTTTATTCGCAGCCGCCACAGCGTGGATGCCTGCTTCCAGGATACGCTCCAACAGCGGTTCAAGCTCGGTCGTTTCACTTAAAGCCTGGGCGAGCATGGCCTGCGCCTCCAGCTCACGCTGCCGACGCACCCGTTCCGTAATATCCTGCACCAACACTTGCACGGCTGGTCTTCCACCAAAGGCGAATGGCACTGCAACAACCTCGACCGGCACGCGCATGCCATCGGCGCGCAGATAGGTGTTTTGCGCCGGATAAAGCCCCGTCTCGCCGCGAAGCAGGTGTTCGAGGCGCGCACGCGTCTGCATCAACTCATCTGGGGCGACAATTTGTTCGACTGTCATGCCGATCAGCGCCGACGGTTCATCCACTCCGATCAATTGTGCCGCCGCGCGATTGGCAAAGACAATCTTCCCATCCTGATAGATGCCAATGGCGTAGGGCGAGGTGTCGACCAGAAGGCGATAGCGCTCCTCGCTCTCGCGCAGCGCCTGCTCGGCGCGGTTGCGTGCGCTCAGATCGGCGATCACAGCGATCGTCCCCTGAAACTGTCCCTTCCGTATGTACGGCGCCCCGGAAACGAGCGCCGGTATCTCATGTCCGTCGCGATGCCGCAGACGCGCATCATAGGCCGACCGAACGCCTTGACGCCGCTGTTCGATCCGGGCTGCAACGATGTCCATGTCCTCGCCGACAGTAAATTCCACCGTAAACCGACCAAGCATCTCCTCCGGTTGCATGCCCAGCAATGTCGCCAGCGTCGGATTCACATAGGTCAAACGTCCCTGGGCATCCGTGATCGCCAGCCCCTCGCTCATGCTGTCCATCACCTGACGCGCAAAGTCGCGTTCGGTGCGGAGCGCCTCTTCCTGGCGATGACGCGTGATCGCAATGGCAGCAATGTGGGTGGCCTGATCGATGAGTCTGAGGTGAAACGCCGCTGGCTGTGCAGGCTTGCGATAGTAAAGGGCAAAGACGCCAAGCACGCTGGCGGTCGGATCGAAAATCGGTGTGGCCCAGCCTGCGCGCAAGCCATGATCCAACGCGAGGCGACGCAAAGCGTCCCACTCTGGCGCCGTGGCAATGTTCCTGGTGCTGATTCGGCGGCGCTGTGTAGCGGCGGCGTAGATCGCCTGATCCGAGGCTGCAGCAAGTGCAGCATCAACGGCAGCGCAATACTCGGCGGATAGGCCAGCTATGGCTATATGCTGCAACTGCTGGCGCTCCTCGTCTAAAAGGAGCACAGAAGCGTACATCCCCGGCGCCTGCGCCACAATCTCATGCAACAGCGCATCCAGAATAGCGGCTAACGGGACGCGCGACGCAATCATCTCCAAAATCCGATTGTGGGCGGTAACCATTTTCTCCAGCGCACGCCGGCGTTCATTCTCCAAAAAGACCAGCGCCGCCACCATGAAGCCCACTGGATAGAGCAACAGCACGCTGGGGCTGATAATAATCAAGGCCTCCCAACCTAGCCTTTCAGGCAACAACAATTGCAGCAGGAGCATTGTGCTCTGCACCACCAACCCAAATAACCAAAGCCAAAACGGATGTTCCCAGCGTGGATTGCGACGACGCAGATAGTAGAAGATGACGCCAAAGAGCGCCGACTCGATGATGACCAGCACCCCAACAATGGCGCCTGCTCCACCCAGGTGGAGGCGATACGCAATGCATATCGTAGCAGCGACCGCCGCCGTCACCGGCCCACCAATAAACCCGGCCAGGCTGATGATGATCGAACGGCCATCGTAGATGACGCCGGGCGCAAAGTGCAGTGGGGTCATCATCGCCACCACGCCAACCCCACCGAAAAGCACACCCGCCGCCAACGCGTACAACCACCCAGGCCGGTTGATGCGTTGCGCTAACAGCTGCAGACCGACGGACAGGGCCACCAATAAGGCTACATTCTGAAGTAATTCCAGGAGCATTTGTCTGCGTCCTATCCATGTCGTAAGTTGACAGGAGAACCGACGGCAAAACCAAGTATACCAGAAACAGTTGCAGATCGTTGAGACAAGTTTCTGTAAGCAAGGTCGGCGCATCATGCTTTTCGAGCGTATTGACAAATGACAATCAGCATGGTAGAATTGTGCATTAGCACAAATAGCGTGCAATTGCACAAACAATATATCGACTATGCTCGACTACACCGAACACGACCTGCTTGCCCAAGTCGCCACGATGTATTACATCGAAGAGATGACACAAGACGCCATCGCCGGGCAACTGAGACTATCGCGCGTCAAGATTTATCGGCTGTTGAAGCAAGCGCGCGCCGAGCAGGTGATTCAATTTACGGTCAACTGGCCCATCCAGCGTACACCAGAGATCGAGGCGCAGTTGTGCAATCGCTTTGGGCTGCGCGAAGCGTTAGTGCTCAAACCGGGGAGCAGCGACCGCACCCATGCCCTGGCGCGCGTCGGGCAACTTGGCGCCCGCTTTCTGGAGCAGACCCTGCGCGACGGCATGACCTTAACCGTCTGCCTGGGACGCTCCACCTACGAAGTGATTCACGCCGTGCGTCCCGGCTTTCAGGGGCACGTCAACGTCGTGCAGGCGGTGGGCAGCATCGCCCTGGCGACGCCAGAACTGGACAGCGCCTCGCTCACGCGTGAGCTGGCGGCCAAGCTGGGCGGCGCCGCGCACTATCTCGCCGCGCCGATGGTGGTGGACAGCATCGCCGCCGCCGAGATGCTGCGCAGCCAACGCGACATCCAGCGTCCGCTGGAGCTGGCGCGCCAGGCGGATGTGGCGCTGGTCGGCGTCGGCAACCTCGACCCGACCACGTCGGAATTTGCCAAAGCCGGCTATCTCAGCGCCGACGACCTGGCGCAGATTCGGCGGTCGGGCGGCGTCGGCGATATGTCGGGCCAGATTTTCACCATCGAGGGCGCGCCGTACACCGGCGGCTTCAACGAACGCGTGATCGGGCTGCGGCTGGAAGACCTGCGCACCATCCCAACCGTGATGTCGATCGCCATCGGCGCCGCCAAAACGCAGGCCATCCTCGGCGCGCTGCGCACCGGCGTGATCGACGTCTTCTGCACCGACCTGGACACAGCAACGGCCGTTTTGGAACTGCATAATCGATCCGCAGATTTCACAGATTTTGCAGAAAAAATCTCTGCGTAATCTGCGCAATCTGCGGTTCATTAAAATTTTTCTCTTGATCCTGAAGTTTGGTGAACATGAACACTGAGTTGGTTCCGATTTTTCGCGGTAATGGCGTCCTGGAGTATGTCGAACGCCAGCCGCCGCAGCTTGTCGCCGACGACGATGTGATCGTGCGCATTGAGGCGTGCGGCATCTGCGGCACCGATCTCAACATCCTGGCTGTGCCGCCCGCACACAAGGCGCCGCCCGGCATCGTGATCGGGCACGAGGGCGTCGGCATCGTCGCACAGGTGGGGCCGGCGGTGAAGCACGTGCAGCCGGGCGACCGCGTGGTGATCGCCAACCGGCTGACCTGCGGCAAGTGCGATTACTGCCGCCGTGGTCTCGACAACCAGTGCACCAACTATCAGACCATCGGCACCACGATCGACGGCGCGTTTGCGCCAACGTTGCGGGCGCCAGCGCGCGCGCTTTGGAAGATCGACCCGTCCGTCCCGCGCGATGACGCCGCGCTCTTCGAGCCGCTCTCGTGTGCGGTCGGTTCGATCAGGCGTGCGCCCTTCCAGCCCGGCGACAACGTGGCGATCATCGGCGCCGGCCCGATGGGGCTGCTCTTTGCGCTGCTCTACCGCGCGATGGGCGCCGGCAAGGTGATCCTGCTCGACGTGGCGCCCTATCGCCTGGAGTTTGCGCAGGAGATCGGCATGGACGCCGCGCTCAACGTGACGCAGGTCGACGCCTCCGCCGAGGTCAAGCGGCTGACCGGTCTGGGCGCCGACGTCGTCGTCGATGCGGTCGGCAACCAGATC
>DGFH01000231.1:0-632 GCA_002391565.1 Anaerolineales bacterium UBA3905 | reverse complement strand
CGGCTGACCGGTCTGGGCGCCGACGTCGTCGTCGATGCGGTCGGCAACCAGATCAACCAGGCGATCCAGCTGGCGCGGCGCGGCGGGCAGGTGATCCTCTTCGGCTTGCGCCCGCACGACAACCCGCCAGTGAACCAGTACACGATCACGCGCTACGACCTGACGCTGCACGGCGCGTTCGTCGGGCTGCACCCCTTTGCGCAGACGATCCAGTTGCTGGAGAGCCGCCGCGTGCAGCCGTCGATCCTGGTCACGCACCGCCTGCCGCTGACGGAACTGGGGCGTGGCGTCGAGTTGATGCGCACACAGCAGGCGATGAAGGTGTTGATCGAGATGTAGAGATTGGAGAGTAAGAGATTAGGAGATTAAGAGATTGGAGATTAGGAGATTGGACGTGAAGCGCCACGCAATCTCCAATCTCCAATCTCTTAATCTCCCAATCGCCCAATCACTTTTTTTATTATCATTTCAGGAGAATCAAACCAAATGGCAGACACAATCGGAAAAGTCACACAAAAATGCAAAATTGCCGTCGGGCTGTTTTGGGCGGATTACGCGGTGCTGGGCGCGCAGATCAAGGATTTGGAAGCGGCCGGCGTGGACTGGCTGCACATCGAGGTGCGCGACGGCAA
>DGFH01000012.1 GCA_002391565.1 Anaerolineales bacterium UBA3905 | reverse complement strand
AGATGTGTATAAGAGACAGTCTCTGGTCTACGGCACGCGCCGCCTTCCTGCGCAATGGCGGTCAGATCGATCCGCTGTTACAGGAGCGCGCCCCTGACGCCCGTCGTGGCCTGACCGTCATCTTTCGCCCGCACCCGGCGGTGACGGCGCGGGTGGCGGCGTGGCTGGCGGAAGTGGCAGCCGACGAGCCAGCGCAGTATGTTTATACGCCGGATCAACTCCATGTCACCGTGCTCTCACTCTTCACCGCCACGCCGGACTATGCACCCTATTTTGCCCGCCTGCCGCGCTACCTTGCTGCGCTGGAGGCAGCGCTCTCCTCGCTTCCGCCCTTTGCCGTTGCCTTTCGTGGGGTCACCGCCTCCCCCTCCACCGTGATGGTGCAGGGCTTTCCCGCCAACAATACGCTGGAGCGCGTGCGGGATGCGCTGCGCACGGCCATCACCGCAGCCGGGCTGGGTGACGATCTGGACCGCCGCTACCGGCTGGTGACGGCGCACCTCTCGGCGCTGCGGCTGCGCGCGCCGCTGATCGATCCTGCCCGCTTTGTGGCGCATCTCGACCGGGCGCGCGCTTTCGATTTTGGCGTGACGCAGGTCGACGAATTGCTGCTGGTTGCCAACGACTGGTACATGACGCCTGGCGTCGTCGAGGTGGTGCACCGTTATCCGCTCACCTCAACGCAGCCGGTCTCCGCCATGACACGGCGCAGCGCGTTGACGGCGTAAGCCATGCCCTCCGGCCCACTGAAACCGCTGCTGTGTCCGGCAAGCGCCAGGTGGGGTTCCAGCGCCAGAAAGCCTTGATAACCTGCGTTGCGTAGGTTGGTCAGCAACTCCGGCACTTGACCGTCGCCCTCGCCTGCCGCACAGACGCTGGCATCCGCCAGGAAAGCATCCTTGATGTGGACATAGCCGATGGCGCTGCCCAACAGCGGCCAGCCCCGTTCTGTCACCTGGCGCTCACCGACCTGGACGAAGTTGGCCGGATCCCACACAAAGGTGACGTTGGGGCGATTGAGCAGCCGCAGGATCGTGGCGCAGCGCTCCAGGGTGTCGCCGACGATCTCTTTCTCGTTTTCCAACATCAACATATAGCCGTGACGGGCCGCATGGTCGGCCAGTTGCGCCAGCCGCTCGGCAGCCAGCTCGACATACTCGTCATAGCGGGCATTGGTTGAGATGTCGGGCGGATAGTAGGAGAAGACGCGCAGTCGCTGCGTGCCGACGATCTCCGCAGTGCGCATGATGCGGTCGAGCTTGCGCACTTCCTCCTCCATCGGCGTCGTGATCGGCGACTTGCCGAGCGGACTACCAATGGCGCTGACGCGAATCCCGCGATGGGCGCACAGCCCCGCCACCTTGTCCGCCTCGTCGTCGTCAAGGTCGAACACATTCTTGCCCCACACGGTGCGCAAGTCCAGATAGCCGATCTTGAGATCGACTAATACATCCAGTTGGTCGTGCAGTTTGACGGCGATCTCGTCGCCAAATGCGCTGAGGGTGAAGGTTGCTTCAGTCATCAGAGTGTCCTTGTTGATTGGTTGCACAGTTTGTAAATCACCCGTCACACGTCATCCGTCACCAAGATGGAGCCGCGCTTGCATTCTGACGCCTGACGTGCGACCCTGAATGAGGATTCACAAAATAATCCGATCATCGACGTTGCTGCTTTTAGCGCACAAAGCGGCCACTCCCGTAGGCCATCGCCTCCGGCGTGACGGCATGGCTGACTGGAAACGTCCGGCTGGAAGCCGAACCTACAATGACCGCATCGATTGGTTAAACTCCATACAAGCGCCGCATCACGCCCGACGCGCAGCCGCTTGCAACCCCGCCAGCAGATCGGCGTAGGCAGTGCGATCGATAGGGAACTCGACCGCCGCGCCGGTGCGGCTCGACAACGTGATGGCGTTGGCAACCTCCAGTGACATACGCGCAGATTCGCCCTCCGCCAGCAACGGCGCCCCCTCACGAATGGCGGCATAGACGTTGGCGTAGATGTCGTTGTGGCTGCCGGTCATCGTAGGCAACGACACCTCCACCGTCTGCTGCCCCGGCCCGCTGTAGATTTCCTCGGTGGTGGGGAAGAACTCGCGCAAATCCTGGTCGAAGCGGTCGAAGTGCAGCCCACCCGCCACGATCTCCAGCCGACCGGCGGTGCCGAGAATTTCCATCCGTTCCGGTTGGCCAGATTCGGCCGTGCTCACGTGCAGCGAGCCGATGGCGCCGTTCGGCCACTCGAACATCGCCTGCACGGTGTCTTCCGTCTCGATGGGGTGTAGCGTCGTGCGCGCCCAGGCGACCAGACGTTTCGGCAACCCGATCAGATGGCAGATCAGGTCGAGGTTGTGCGGCGATTGGTTGAGCAGCACACCGCCGCCCTCGCCGTTCCAGGTGCCGCGCCAGGTGGACATGCGGAAGTATTTGTGCGAGCGCGGCCAGACGACGATCATGTTGACATGTTGCAGTTGCCCCAGCGCGCCGCTCTGGATCAAATCGTAGGCGGCGCGCACTTCGGGGCGCGCACGGTGCTGGAAGTTGACGGCCAGCAGGCGCCCGGTGCGGCGCGCCGTTGCGATCATGGCGTCGGCGTCGGCAACCTGGATCGCCATCGGCTTTTCGACCAGCACGTGTGCGCCTGCCTCCAGCGCGTCGATCGCAATGCCGGGATGCGAGGTGTGCGGCGTCATGATGACGACGAGTTCAGGCTGCATCGCGGCCAACAGTTCGCGGTGACTGGTAAAGAAGGGAACACGATGCGCGTCGGCGCGTGTTTTTGCCTGTGGATCAATGTCCGCCATGCCGATGAGCTGAAAATGAGCAGGATCGGCGGCCTTTTCGTGTAAGGGATAGATGCTGGCGCCATTGCCGACAAAGACGGTGCGCAGCGGTTGTGTAGGTTGGGTGTGTTCGGTCATTGGCTTGCCTCAAGCGAATTTTCTTGGCGGTGACAAGCGCTTCCCAAAACGGCTGTCACCTGAAGATCATTGCGCCGCGTTGTACACGCGACGTAGGAACGTCAGATTTTCGCGCAACGCAGTGTGGGAGTCATACGCCTGGCTGAAATCCTCGACGACAACCCAACCATCATAGCCGACGCTGCGCAGCGCGGCAAAGAGGGCGGCAAAGTCCACAACGCCATCGTAGAGCGGCGCCCACCGCGCCCCCCAGACGCCGCCCGCCGCAGGCCGGTCGTAAGCCGCATTCTTGACGTGAACGTGGGCGAGATAGGGGCCGAGCATCTCCAGCCCTCGACGGTACTCCTCGAAGCCCTCAAAGACCATGTTGCCGCAATCGTGGATTACGCCGATACAGGCAGGATCGAAACCATCGACCAGACGCCGCGCAGCGGTGGCGCTGGCGGCAATTGCGCCGTGGTGCATTTCGACCAGCGCCTTGACGTGATGACGCCGGCTCAATCTCTCGACATCCTGAAGAAAGGCGCGGCTCCGCGCAAAGAGCGCATACACATCGCCGGGATCGTCGTTGCGGGCGATGCCCACGCGCACAGACGGCGCGCTGGCGGTCACGGCCAACTGCATGGCCTGTTCGACCGCCGACAGGTCGCCCATGGCGATGTACGTGCCGAGATTGGGAATCGCCAGCCCGGCGCCGTCCGCCAGCGCCCGCCCGCGTTGGAGGTCCGCTTGCGTCGGCGCCAACGTGCAGAGATTATTGCCCCAAAACGAGGGCGGTTCATTGCGCACACTGTCCGGCACGGTTGTGACGCGCCATTCGACGCCGTCATAACCCGCCTCACGCAACGCGATGACCGCCGCCTCCGGGGTCAGGTCGGGCAGCATCACCGTAAACACACCGAATTTCACAGATGCACTTCCTCTCAATCGGCTGATGTCAATCGGCTGATGTCAATCGGCTGATGGATGAGCAGAAATGGGCAAGGTGAAATGAAAGTTGCTTCCTTGCCCAACGATACTATCACACCAGATGCGCCCGCCGTGCATCTCGACCAATAGCCGCGCCAAATACAGCCCCAACCCGGCGCCTTTGATCGGGTGCGAAGTTTCATGGGCGCGAAAGGAGCGCTCGAAGATGAACGGCACTTGCGCCGCCTCGATGCCACGCCCACGATCAACGACGGAAATGCGAACTGCGCTGCGATCTGGCTCCAGGGCGGCGCGCACGGTGATCGGGCTGTGGTGTGGACTGTACTTGCTGGCGTTGCTGATCAGGTTCTGCAAGATTTGCAACACGCGCAGATCGTCGCAAGTCATGGCAGGCAGTTCATCGGGCGCATCCAGGTGCAGCCATTGCTGCCGCCGCTCGACAAGCATGTGGTTTTCCTGGATAGCGCGGCGCAAGAGCGCAGCGGGGTTGACCGTCCGCAAATGTAAGCGCAATTGACCAGCCTCCATCGCCACCACGTCGTACATCTCGCCGACAGTGAACATGATGCGCTCAACGCAGCCCTGCACGACGGTCAAGTGCTCGAGGAGTGTTGCATTCCCAAACCGTTGCGCATCGGTCGTCATCAGTTCCAGATAACCTTGCAGTGTTGCCAGCGGTGAATTCAGGTCGTGCGAAACCATGTCGATCATTGCCTGATACTGTTGCACTTGCTGCTGCAGGGCTTTCAGCTGTTCACCCAGACGATACACTTCAGAAATGTCCTCAATATCAACTGTGTGTACACTTTCTGCCGGCGCCCTGGAGCGGGTAAGTTGCAGCCGCACGCGATAAGCCCGCTGTTCGCCATTAGTATGAACACGCAGAATCGGCTCCAGGGTGTATGCCTCTATTTCTGCGTTGTGCAGTGCAGCGACAATCGTTTCAAGCGCGCCAAACTCTGGGATCAACGCCCCTAACGACACCGCAGCCGTATGTCCGCTCAACGGCGTCAGTAAGCGCTGTGCTTGATCGAAGTGCAAAGTGGCACGCACCAGTCTGGCAGGCAGCAGATCGGGCAATTGTGCATGCGGCGTTTCATCAAGCATAAGCAAGCGTGCAAGTGAAAGCAGCAACGGATCATGCCAGGTAGTCGTGCAACCGAAACCATGCCGAGACAAGCGGCAGATACACTTGATCGTAAGGTGTAAAAGGATACCGCGCATGAGGAATCTGCGCAAACAAGGTCGTTGTACGCTGCCCGGCGATCATCTCGCCGACCTCTTTGCCCAGGTAGCTGGCAATCGAAACGCCGTGCCCGGCATACCCGTAGGCGTAATGAATCCCCTGCACGCGCCCGGCGTGTGGCATCAAATCAAAGGCCGCGCCCAGCTTTCCCGTCCAGGAGTGGGTGATCGGCGCGTCCGCCAACTGGGGGAAGACTTCCACCATGCGCGCCCGCAACTGCCGTGCGCCCGTAACCAGATCGACCGTCGTGGAGAGATCGTGCCGCCCGCCAAAGAGCATCCGGCCGTCAGGGGTCAGGCGGAAGTAGTTGAGAAAGTTCTTGCTGTCGTAAAACATGCGCCCGCGCGGGCTCAGCTCTTGCTGGAGGGCGACGGACAGCGGCGCGGTCGTGATGATATAGCTACCCAGCGGGAAGATGCCCTGACGCAGCGGCTTGACCAGATTTGTGGTGTAGCCGTTGGTGGCGACCAACACCTCGCGGGCGTTCAACACCCCCTTGTCGGTGTAGAGGAGGAAGCCGGGACGCGTGCGCTTGATACGCTTGACCTCTGCCTGTTCCACCAACAGCGCGCCGCGCCGGGCTGCCGCCTGCGCCAGCCCGAACACATAGCGCGCCGGATGCAGCGCTGCGCTGTTGCGATCGCCCAACCCGCCAAAGTATGCGTCGGCGCCAACCTCGCTGCGCAGCTCGGCCTTGCTCACCACCCACAGGTCGTCGTAGCCTAACATGTCGTGAAACCAGCGCACCTCCTCGGCAAAGCGCGCGTAGTGGCTCGGCTTGAAGGCCAGCACAATGTGACCGGTGCGCGCAAAGTGGCAGTCGATCCCTTCCTCGACGACGGTGCGCTCCACATAATCGACGGAAGCCAACGCCCACTGCCAGAGCGCTCGCCCCATTTCGGCGCCGTAGCGTTTGAAGACGACCGGCATCTCCTCCTTGAGGCCGGTCAGCGCCATACCGCCGTTGCGGCTGCTGGCGCCCCAGCCGATGGTCGCCTGCTCCAACACCGCCACCGACGCGCCGGCCTTGCGCAGCGCAAGCGCCGCGTGCAGCCCGGTGTAGCCGCTGCC
>DGFH01000010.1:2402-18368 GCA_002391565.1 Anaerolineales bacterium UBA3905 | reverse complement strand
AGATGTGTATAAGAGACAGCGCTCAGCCCGGATGGTCGCACGCTGGCAACCAGTAGCTTTGACCGCCGCATTCTCTTGTGGGATGCCGCCACCGGGCGGCAGCTTGCGGAGTTGCCTTCCCCGCACGAGCGTTCCATTATTCAGGTGGCGTACAGTTCCGATGGGCGCTTCCTGGCCGCAGGGGATGGCGGCGGCGTCGTCACGTTGTGGGATGTCGCCACGCGGCGGTTGCTGCACCCGCCCTTTACACCCCACGAAAGCGTCGTCATCGGGTTGGCGTTCAGCCCGGATAGCCGTTATCTTGCCGTCGGCGACTTCGATGGCAATCTGTCGCTCTGGGACGTGACGACGGGCATGTCGGTGCGCGATGTGGCGAATGCACACGATGGCTGGACGTTGTCGCTGGCATTTACACCAGATGGACAGACATTAGCCACCGGCGGGGCCGACGGACGTATTCAGTTCTGGGATACATCTGCACTGGAGGTGGGCGGCGAGGAGTCGTTGCGCACGCGCCGCGCCGCCATCCTCGCGCATGACTACTGGGTCACATCGCTTCTCTACACAGCCGACGGCAAAACCTTAATTTCGGGCAGCGCCGACAACACCGTGCGCTTTTGGGATACTGCCAGTGGCGCTGAGGTTGGCGACCCGATCACGGCCATCACGGCGCAAGTTTGGGGGGTGCAGTTCTACCCACCCGACGGTGAACGCACGTTGGTGACGCTGGACAGCCGGGGAACAGTGCAGCGTTGGGATATTGGAACGCGTACACCGTTGGGGCCGGCGCTGCGCACCGATCTGGAAACTGAGGCATTTGCTGTCAGCCCGGACGGTGAACGCGTCTTCTTGGGGAGCTTCGATGAACGCGCCGAAGGTTGGTGGCTTGATCCCAGACCGTGGCAGGAGCAGAGTTGCTCCATCGCGGCGCGCGCGCTCACCCGTGAGGAGTGGGAGCACTATCTTCCGGGCAGCGCCTTTGTACCACAGTGTCAGGCGCGCTAGCGCAATCTATCGACAAAAACCTACCCATCTAGCCAGTGACAACGTCGGGTTTGTCCAGTTTAATAAGTCATGCTACAGTTACTTCAATCATGGTTGTATAGTGTGGCAATGCGGTTCCCCCAAAGCTATAGAAAGGCAGAAATTGCTTCATGTCCCATTCCACAACGCAAGTGCAGTCGATACCAACCGATTTGGCGGACGGCAAGGCGTCTGGGAAAAATCTAAAATTCATTTTGGGCGGTCTCCTGCTCATTGGGCTGATCATCGTGCTAATGGTGCAAGCAACTGTATCGACAGGCGCCTATTATATGACGGTGAGCGAACTGCAAGGACGCGGGCCGGATATTGTGGGCGAACGCGTACGCGTCAGTGGCACCGTGGTCGAGGGCAGCGAAGATTGGCGCCCGCAGGAGGTTACATTGCGCTTCGCCATCGCCGATGAGAACGGCGCCCAATTGCCGATTATTTTTTCTGGCCCGCGCCCAGATAACTTCCAGCGCGCCGCTTCGGCCATTGTCGAAGGGGAACTCTTACCAGATGGCTCGTTCCAGGCGGAAACGCTGCTGCTCAAGTGTCCCAGCCGGTACGAGGAAGAGCCAGAAGAAGTATTCGTCACTGCCAATCAATAAGAAACATCTGCTGCTCCCGTTTGCACTGACAGGCAGTTTGCCTCGTAAGGATGGCAGGCTGCCTGTTGACATCCTCTTCAGGTCAACCGGCTTTCACACATGGTTAACATAATTTTGTACCCGATAGTTCGGCGTCTTATGCTCGTCGCATTTGCGACTCTGGTGGCGACTTTGCTCGGCTGGGTAGGCTGGCTGACGCTGCCCGTGGCTGCACAAGATCAACCTGCCCGCACATCTCCTCCCTATGATCCAACGCAAGTGACCGTGCCCACTACGCTGCCCTTTGCTGCGGCAGGGCGCGCCAGCTATCTGGAAAATTGTGCGCCGTGTCATGGCGAAACAGGCCTTGCCGATGGCCCGACGGCAGCGGATTTGCCTGGGCCTGCCACCGCCTTTGCCGATGCCGCAGCCCTGTGGGAACGTAGCCCGGCGCAACTATTTCATACAACCAAATTTGGCCGCCTGGAAAAATTGATGCCGCCGTGGGCCAATCAACTGACCGACGATGAAATTTGGAACACTGTTGCATATGCCTGGAGTCTGCATACCGATGCTGACAGGCACGGAGCAGGCGCACAACTCTACGCCGAAAGCTGCGCGGCGTGTCATGGCGTCACCGGCGCCGGCGACGGGCCGGAAGCGACGGGTGAGGTAAACGATTTCTCTGACCTGGCTTACACCACTTTCGTCAGTCAGGCTGCATGGCTGGAGGGCTGGCAGACGGCGCATCCCGACATCGGCGCCGATTGGGCGCAGACGCAAAAGGAAGACGTCCTTGAATATATTCGCACCTTCAGCTATATTCCGCCCTGGGCGTCGCCTTATCGCCCTGGCGCCGGGGTGATCACCGGCACAGTGACCTTTGGCCCCGATGCACCGCAGCAGCTTGAGGGCGGCAACGTCTTCCTCGACGCCTACCTGGGCTTCGACCAGATTGCCTCTTTCACTGCCACAGTGGGCGCCGACAACACCTTCCGCTTCGCAGACCTGGCCGTCGATCCCAACATCACCTATCTCGCCACAGCCCTGGCCGACGGCATCAGCTACAGCAGCGGCATGGTAAGCCTGACGCCCGAGCAGCCAACGGCAACAACCAACGTCACCATCTACGCCGTGACCGACAGCCCTGACGCCATCCGCATCAACCGTGCGCACTGGATTCTGGAATCACAGCCCGGCGCTCTGGTGGCAGTGCAAATCTACCTGGTGGGCAATGACGGTGAACGCACCTTTGTCGGCCGCACAGTGGAGGGCGTCGATGTGCCTGTTACGGTTGGATTTCCGGTGCCCGCCGACGCAGTGGAGCTGAGCTTCGAAAATGGCGCGCTGGGCGATCGCTTCCGACGCGTGGGCGACATAGTGTATGACACCATGCCGGTCGTACCGGGCGAGAACTCGCAACAGATCATCATGCAATACGCCATCCCGCACGATGGCTCCGCGTTGGACTTGAAGCAGGAGTTTGCCTATCCGGTGGATTCGCTTTCGCTCTTGATTGCGAATTACCCAAATCTGCGCGTCGATGCACCCGCATTGACCTTCGACAGCATCCAGACGATTCAGGGTGCTGAATATCAGGTGTGGGGACAAACTGGGTTTGGGCCGGGCGTCGTTGAGGTCAAGTTACAGGGACTGCTTGAACAGGGAGCGGTCGATCCGCGTGCGGCGACGAGCAGCAGCGCCGGACAACTGGCGACGATCGACCCGCCAATGGAAGCGTGGGCCACCTGGGTGATGATTGCCCTGGTCGGAGCGATCATGGTGGGTGTGGTTGGCGTTGCCTTGCAACGCGGGACGCTGATCCCCGTTACGACACGACAAGAACTACACACGTTGCGCAATACGCTTTTGACTCAAATTGCGCAGCTCGACGACCAACATGCGTTGGGGCAGATCAGTGACGCCGACTGGCTGCGTCGGCGCGCCGACCTGAAGGCGCAATTGATGGATGTTGTGCGCCGACTTGAGGGCGCCGCACACACCGGCCATACATAAGGTATGATCACGTTGACGTTCGTCAACACCCGCACAAGGAGCATGCGGACATGAAACAGATTGTCGCCCTGTTGTTTATCCTGGCTGCACTCGGTCTGTTGGCCGGGTGTGCTGCGACGCCAACCGTACAGGTTGGCCCTCCTGGCGAACCGGGGCCGGCGGGTCCCCCCGGCCCCATGGGGCCACCTGGCCCGCCCGGCGAACGTGGGCCAGCCGGGCCCAAAGGCGATCCTGGACTTGACTACACCGCCCCCAACTATGTTGGTCGCGCAGCCTGCAAGGAATGTCATGCTGACCTGTATGAGGTATATCTGGGCACCGGCCATGCCCACGCGCTGCACAAGATCGTCGATGGTGCGCCGCCGGAATTTCCAGAGTCGGAGGTTCCTGAACCGCCGGCAGGTTTCACCTGGGATGACATCCAATATGTGATTGGCGGCTATGGCTGGATGGCGCGCTTCGTAGACAAACAGGGCAACCTCATCACTGGCGACGCCGATGCGCTGACGCAGTATAATCTGGCCAACAAGACGCTCAAGACCGACGCCGGTTGGGTCGCCTACCATGCCGGTGAGGAAGCGCCCTTCGACTGCGCCCGTTGTCATACCACTGGCTACGTCGCCGAAGGCAATCAAGATGGGTTGCCGGGATTGATCGGCGTCTGGGTGGAGGATGGCGTGGGCTGTGAGAATTGTCACGGGCCGGGCAGCAACCACGTCAACGCCCCCTATCAGGCGTCAATGTCGATCGTGCGCGACGGCGAGGCGTGCGGCGCCTGTCATAGCCGCACCGAAGTGACAACCATCGAGGCGCACGATGGTTTCATCGAGCATAATCAGCAATTTAGCGAGCTGTTCTCCTCCAAGAAGCGCGTGATGGAATGTGTGGATTGTCATAATCCACATGAATCGACGATTTATGGCGACGGCGCCGACAAGTCTGATTGCGAAACCTGCCATTACGAGCAGGCGGAATTTCAGAAGATCACCGATCGTCGCCATGCATCGTGTGTGGATTGCCACATGCCGCGCGTCACCAAGAGCGCTGTCGCCGATCCGACGCGCTTTAGCGGCGATGTGCGCACCCACATGTTTGCGATCAACCCCTTCGCCAAATCACAGTTCAACAAAGATGGCACGCAGGCGGAGCCGGATATTGCCGTTGAGTTTGCGTGCAAGAGTTGTCACAGCGAGTCAGGACGGGCGCCGGTGTTAGAAGATGCGCGCCTGATCGAAGTTGCAACTGGTTTTCACGACCGGGCGCAGACAGGCAGCGAGAACAAACGTTAGGTTGGTTAGTTGCATCCATCAGGGGCTGCCATGCACAGGCTTCTCTGGACCGGATTGATCATCAGTTTGGGTGTTCTGTGGGAAAGTTGGTCTGTGCCAACACAGGCGCAGACCATCCCCCCTTTGCCGACGCCGCCTGCGCTGGTTGATGCTGGCTGTCGCGGCTGTCATGGTGACAACACCGACGCCCTGACGCTACCCTCTGGCGAGTCGTTGCCGCTGGCGGTCGATCTGGCGGCGCTGAACGCCTCGCCCCACTCGGCGCAAGACGAGCCGTCGGCGCCGTGCGTCTCCTGTCATGTCAACGATACGGCGTATCGCTATCCGCACCAGCCGAACCCAGCGCCAGACGTGCACACCTTCCGGGTCAATGTGGCGCAGCGTTGCCAGGAATGTCACTATCCGCATCTTCCATTTCATGAAAATGTAGATGCAACACAAAATGTTGTCCCGACGTGCATCGACTGTCACGGCAGTCACGACATTGTACGCGTCGAGGCAATGGCAGAGGCGATGCCGGCGCGCTGTGTGCAGTGCCACACCGACCGCTCGCACGACTGGGTGGCTGATTTTCTGGAACCGCGACCGGGCATCGGCCACGGCGCTGAAGGCTATGCAGGCAGTATGCGTTGCGCCGGCTGTCACGAAGAGAAATATTTCACCTGGCGCGACACGCTGCACGCTAACATCATCCAAAATCCGGCCAGCAAACCCGAAGCAATTGTCGCCGACTTCACGGTCACCGATGACGATCTGACCTTTACGCCCGCCGAAGTGGCGTACACGATCGGCAGCCGCTGGAAGCAATTGTTCATCACCACGACGGTCAGCAACACACTGGCGATCCTGCCGGCGCAGTGGAATGTGGCGACGCAGGAGTGGGTCGCCTATCACCCGGAGACATGGGCCACGTCGGATTGGCGCAAGGAGTGCGCCGGCTGTCACGTCACCGGGTTGGAAACGACGAGCTACACCTTCACCGAGTTCGGCGTGGGCTGTGAAAGTTGTCACGGGCCAGGCGCTGCGCACGCCGCCGACCCGGAACATGTCGACTTATTCGCTGACGCAGACGATCAGGTCTGTGGCGCCTGTCACGGTCGCGGGTTGGCGCCGGATGGTCATGCCTTCCCCACCACCTACCAACCGGGTGATGCGCTGGTGGAGCATTTCACATTTGCGAACGATGCGGTCAGCGTGTGGCCCGATGGCAGCGCAAGACTCAACCATCAGCAATATATGGATTGGAGCCTGGGCAGCACGATGCAGCAGGCGTCAGACATGCATTGCACGACCTGTCACAATGTTCATGAGGCCGGCCCAGGCCCCAGTCAGCTTAAAGATGGGGAGACTGCACTCTGCATCTCGTGCCATGCACCACAGGCGGCCAGTGTGAAGCACACGCCCTTCCACGAAGCGGCGCTGCGTACACGTGATTTTGCTTGCTCTGCGTGTCATATGCCGCTGATGGCGATCAGCGCCGTTGAGTATGATATTCACAACCATTCGTTGCTACAACCCAATCCGGTGGGCACGATTGAGCATGGTGGGCTGGCGGCCATGCCCAACGCCTGCAATCGCTGCCACTCCCGACCCGGCGAATATCCGACCTGGGCGGCGCAGACCATTGCCTTTGCGAAGCAGCAGGCGCCGCCGGTGTCAGGGGGCTTCTTTGCACCTGGCCCCACACCGACCTCACCACCACCGCCGACGCCGTTAGCGGTCGTCGGGCAGCCACCCGTCGTAGTCCAGCAGATCGAGACGCGCGTATGGGTGCGCTGGGGAGTGTATGTGCTGGCCGGAGTGCTCGGTCTCCTGGTGGTGGCATGGGGAACCTATCGTATTCAACTACGGAGGGAACGCGATGCTTAAGTGGCTGAGCCGGCTCGGCGGTTGGGTGGATCGGAGCATACGTCGGCTCTGGGGGGCCATCAGGCGTTTCTTCTGGCCGCATCCAGAGTCATCGATCTGGCGGCTGTTGCTGCCGTATGCCACGCTGTTGGGGGCGCTAGCGGTGGCGTTCATCATTGGCGGCGCAGCGTGGGAAGTGACGAACAGCAATGCCTTCTGTGGGTTGGTCTGCCACACGATGCCGCCGGAGTACATCTCCTATCTCAACTCGCCGCACAGTCGCGTCAAGTGCGTCGAATGTCACATCGGCCGCGCCACGATTGCCACACAATTTACGCGCAAGGCGCACGACATTTCGCACGTGATCAAATATCTGGGCGCCGGCTACGAGACGCCGATCTATGTCAAGGGGTTGCGCCCGGCGCAGGAAATCTGCGAACGTTGCCACACACCGAGCAAGTTTTCCGCCAACAGCCAGACTGTGATCAAACACTACGATGCTGAACGCAACAACGCGCTGACGGAGACCTATCTTGCTTTCAAGACCGGTGGCGGCACGCATCGCGAGGGGTTGGGCAAGGGGATTCACTGGCACATCGAGAATGACATCGAGTACATCTTCACCGATGACAAGAACCTGCAACTGGAGATCCCCTGGGTGAAGGTGACTTATGCCGAGACGGGGAAGACGGAGATCTTCACAGACAGCGAGGTGGACCTGCCGCCGGACTTTGTCGAGAAGAATCAGGAGAATCTGCGCCAGATGGATTGCGTGACCTGTCACAACCGGAACTCCCATGAGTTCATGTCACCCGATCAGGCGCTGGATGATGCGATGGCGCGCAATGTGATCTCGCCAGAGATTCCCTACTTCAAGCAGAATGCTGTCGCAGTGATGGCGCGTGAATACCCCACGATGGGACATGCGCTCAGCGCCGTCGAGGGGCTAAAAAATTACTACAAAGCCAACTGGCCGGAGTATTACGCCGCCAATCAGACGACCGTGGATCAGGCGGTTGAGCATGTAAAGACGCTCTATCATCAGATGGTCTACCCGACGATGGAAGTCAGTTGGACGACGCATCCCAACAATGCCGAGCACAAGAACTGGCCCGGCTGCTTCCGTTGTCACGATGGCAAGCACCTGAACGAGCAACAGGAGAGCATCCGTATTGAATGCAACCTCTGTCATACGATCCCCACAAAGGCGCCGGCGGATGGCAGCACTGCCTATATGCCGCTGACTGAACCATTCGAGCCGCCGTCTCACGTCGACAGCAACTGGATCGCGCGCCATCGCTTTGCCTTCGATAGCACCTGCGAGGGGTGCCACGATGTCACCAACCCTGGCGGCGCCGACGATTCCAGTTTCTGCGCCAACAGTGCGTGTCATGCCACCGAGTGGAAGTTTGCCGGCTTCGATGCGACGCGTATTCTTGCACTCGTTAATACGCTGCCGGAAGGACTGCCAACTTATCCTGATGCAGCGCTGACCTGGAACGATCTTGTTGGGCCGATTGTGGCGGCGCGTTGCGTGGCCTGTCACGGCGGTACCGCCGGGCTGTATCTCGATTCTTATGCTGGCGCAATGGCGGGCGGTAATCTTGGCCCGGCCATCGTGCTCGGCAATGCTGATGGCAGCCTGCTTGTACAGCTGCAGCGCGAAGGTCACCCCAACAGTCTGCCCGCCAATGAACTGGATTGGATCACGCAATGGATCAATGCAGGAGCACCCGAGTCTTGAGCGCTTGTTACTTTCGCTGGCTGAGGATCGCTGTCTGGATGGCAGTTGCGGTCATCACTCTCATCTGGCGTCAGCCCGTCGCTGCGCAAACGGCGGCGCCAACGCCCGCGCCAACCACCGCACCAGCGGTGGCGCCTGATGCGGCGTGCAGACTCTGTCACGCTGACAGCACGGAGACGCTGACGCTGCCTTCAGGTGATGTCATCCATGCCGGCGTCGACCTGGCGGTGCTCGATGCGTCGGTGCATGGCAGTCACGCGGCGGCGCCAGTGTATTGCACCGATTGTCATGGGCCGCGCCAGCGCTACCAATATCCCCATGCCGAAAGCCCAGCGCAGGATCGGGTGCAGTTTCGAGCGGAAATCGCAACGAATTGTGAGCAATGCCACGTCTCGGCGGAGATGCATAACCCGGGGCATCTGCAGGCGGCGGCGGGCAGCGCCGTGCCCAACTGCGTGGATTGTCACGGCGGGCACGACACTGCGCCGGTGAGCGCGATGCAGGCTGACCCGGTAGGGACATGCCAGCAATGTCACCAGAAATTTGATGATCCCCATGTGGCGGATATCCACGCTGAGGTGGTGGCAAACTTTGGTGAGGGGCAGACCTGCCAGACCTGTCATGCCAGCGAGCCGCAGAGCGAAGACGCCAAATGTCAGACCTGCCACAGCCTGCTCACACGCCAGTTGACGCTGCCGTCGGGTGATACGGTCGATTTACACGTGAACCCGGAGGACATCGTGAACTCGATGCATGGGGAGCGCGTGGTCGAAGGTATTCAATACACAACATTGCGCTGCACGGATTGTCACCGCGAGCAGGGTTTATGGGGTTTTCCGCACCAGCCCATCGACGCGGAAACGCGCCGCGACCTTACGATTGGGATGCAACAGGTCTGCCAGGAGTGTCATCGCGACATCTTTGCGCGCAACGCCGACGGCGTCCATGCGCAACATATCGTCGATGGCAACCTGGAGGCAGCCACCTGTGCAGATTGTCACGGCAACCACGCCATCCACGATCCTGATCAGCCGCGCGAGCGCGTGTCGCAGACATGCGGCAACTGCCATTCCGAGATCAATGCACAATATGCAGCCAGTGTGCATGGCGCAGCGTTGTTGGGTGAAGAGAATCCTGATGTGCCGGTCTGCACGGATTGTCATGGGGTGCATAATATTCCCGACCCGACGACGGCAGCCTTTCGGCTCAGCTCGCCACAGATGTGTGGGCGCTGCCACGCGGACGTTGAGTTGATGCGCAAGTACAACATCTCTACCGATGTGTTCGACACCTATGTTGCTGACTTTCACGGCACGACAGTGACCCTCTTCGAGTCACAGGCGCCCGATGAGGAGACGAACAAGGCGGTCTGCTATGACTGTCACGGCGTCCATAACATCTTGCCTGCCACTGACGAGAATTCTCAGGTGATCAAGGCCAACTTGCTGGCGACGTGTCAGCAGTGTCACCCCGACGCCACCGCCAATTTCCCGGATTCGTGGACAAGCCACTTCAAGCCCTCGCTCGAGCACAACCCGCTCGTCTATTTTGTGAATTTGTTTTACATGATCGTGATACCGGCCACTGTGGGCGGCTTCTTACTCTTTATCGGCACAGATATTTTCCGCCGCAGCCGTGAATGGTTTGGCCGTCGGCGGCAGAGGGGGACGGATGCATAACGCGCAGCAGCTTGAGTACAATCGCTTCAATGTGTTTCAACGGATCGAACATGGCGTGCTGTTGGTGAGCTTTACAGTGCTGGCGATCACAGGATTGCCGCAGATGTTTTCACTTCAGCCCTGGGCTGCCTTCATGATTGCAGCCATGGGCGGCATCGAGACCGTGCGGATCATCCATCGCGCGGCAGCCGTGTTGCTGATCGTGGGCACAATTTATCATTTCGTGGCTGTCAGTTATCGCGTCTTTGTCCGGCGTGTGGCGATGACCATGTTGCCCGGCTGGCAAGATGTCAGGGATGGTTTACAGGCGTTGGGATACAATGTGGGCCTGGTTAAGACGCCGCCACGCATGGGGCGTTACAATTTCGGCGAGAAAATCGAGTACTGGGCGGTGATTTGGGGTACGGTGGTGATGGTAATCACTGGCTTCATGTTGTGGAATCCAATTGCGACCACGTCTTTTTTACCCGGTCAGTTCATCCCTGCTGCCAAGGCGGCGCATGGCGGCGAGGCGTTGCTGGCAGTGCTCTCCATCATCACCTGGCACTTCTATAATGTCCATGTCAAACGCTTCAACCGCAGCATGTTCACCGGCAAGATCAGTCATGCCGAGATGGAAGAGGAGCATGCGCTGGAGTTGGCGGAAATTGAACGCGGCCAGCAGCGTGAACCTGATCCAGAAGGTGTGAGACGGCGGCGGCGCCTGTTCACGCCGGTTGCGGCGGTGATTACGACGATCCTCTTGATCGGTCTCTATTTCTTCGTCACCTACGAGCAGACGGCCATTACCACCGTGCCGCGACAGCAGGTGGATGTCTTTACGCCGCTGACGCCCGCACCGGAGCGCGTACAGTAAATCCTTTCTGAAACCCAGGGCGAATTGAGGAGGCGGCGCCAGAGCCGCTGTTCCGCAGCGTGGCGTTGCTTACTGCTTCCTGATATTGTTCTCCGCAGCGCAATCCTACGCGCTTGTCTGAGCAAAGATCAGGCAAATGTTGGATGCTCCATCCAAAAAGCTATAGCCTTTTATGGTTGAAGTCGTGGTGCAAGGCGTGTAGTGTAGGGGTGCACCTGGCGCATTGATGCCCAGGGCGCCGCTCACGGCAGTCGATCACCACGGAGGCGATATCCACATGAACAGGCAACTTCTCGGCCTGCTCCTCATTTTGCTTTTGACGCTCACAGCGTCTTTAGGCGTGAGTGGACGCCCGGCGGTGGCGCAAGAGGACAACCTGCCCCCAGACGTCAGCGATCAGTTGCCTTTCTTCGAACGTTGGCTGGGCAGCGCTCACGCTGACCTCACCGCGCCGGCATTCAGTTACTGGAACAACCTGGAACCGCCGCTCATCCCCAAAGGTTGCGCCAAGTGCCATAGTCGCACCGGCTTCGAGGATTTTCTGGGCATCGATGGCTCCGCCGCCGGTCAGGTCGACCGTCCACATCCGGTCGGCACGGTGATCGATTGCGCGGCGTGCCACAACGAGGCGTTTGACGACAAAACCACCGTCTTAATGCCGTCTGGCATTGAACTTGACGCCGCTGTGGATGAGACGCGTTGCACTGAGTGCCATCAGGGGCGACAGTCGATGGTGGGCATCGACGCCATGATCAAGAATGCCGGCGCCTCGCTAGATGCAGTGAGCGATGCGCTCGACTTTGCTCGCACGCATAATAATCCCGGCGTTGCGCTCAAGTATGGGACGGCTGCAAAGGGTGGCTATGAGTACGCCGGTCTTGCTTATGACAGCGAATTTGCGCATGTGCCTGGCTATCGCACGTGCACCGAATGTCACAATTCATTCACATTGGCCGTCAGAGTGGAAGAATGTCAGCAGTGTCACACTGAGGTCAAGACGTCGGCAGACCTGGTGAAGATTCGCACAGTTGGTTCGGCGGTTGATTATAACGGCAACGGCAATGTGGATGAAGGCATCTATGCTGAAATCGCCTCATTGCAAAGCATGTTGTATCAAAGCATCCAAAAATACGCCCGTCAGGTCTCCAGACATGCCATTGTCCACACGCCTGACGCCTACCCTTACTTCTTCAATGACCTTAACCAGAATGGCGCATTAGAGGCGAGCGAGGCCGTCTATGACAATCGCTTTCATGCCTGGACGCCGCGCCTGCTACGTGCTGCCTACAATTACGAGGCTTCGCTGCGCGACGCTGGCGCCTATGCACACAACCCCAAGTATGTGATTCAGCTCCTGTACGACGCCATCGCCAACCTCAATCAGGCAATCTGGGATCCAGTTGACATGAGCCTGCTCCATCGGAACGACAGTGGTCACTTTGCCGGTTCAGAGGAGACTTTTCGTCATTGGGATGCTGAAGGCGAGGTGCCGCGCCTGTGCGCCAAATGTCACGCAGCGCAAGGCTTGCCCACCTTTTTGGCGAATGGCGTCAACACCTCACAACCACCCTCGAACGGTTTTGACTGCAACACCTGCCATGATGATTTGACCACGTATTCTTTATATCAGGTTAAGTCCGTCGTTTTTCCCTCCGGTGCAGTGCTTGACAGCGGCTATCCGGAGACCAACTTGTGCATGAGCTGTCATCAAGGGCGTTATGCAATCGCAGGGCTGAGCAAGTTGATCGGCAATACGGCGCCGGATGATCCATTGTCCCCCATGAATTTTGTCGATTCACACAGCTTTTCCGCCGCGTCGACGCGTTATGGCAGTGAAGCCAAACCCGCGTATGAGTATCCAGGCAAGAGCTACAAGGGGTTCAATGATCATGGCTATGGATACTTCAACAAATGCACCGATTGTCATCGCACGCACGCACTAGAGGTGCGCGCCAATGATTGCGTCAACTGCCACGAAGAGATCGAGCAGGGCGCTACGTTGCGAGATATACGCTTTTTGCCTGGCGATTACGACGGTGATGGTGACGAAGCCGAGGGCATTTACTACGAAATCGAGACGCTGCAGCAGTTGTTGTACACCGAGATTCAGCGGTACGCAGCTGAGACGATCGGCAGACCGATCGTGTATGTTCCCACCGGCTATCCCTACTTTTTCTTTGATCTGGATGGCGACGGCGCGCCTGATCGCCAGGAGATCACTGCCGAAAATGCCTTCAACGCCTGGACGCCGCGACTCTTGCGGGCAGCTTTTAATTATCAATATGCTTCTGGCGATACAGGTTCTTTTGCTCACAACAGCCAATACATCATCCAGACCCTCTATGACAGCATCGAAAACCTGGGCGGTGATGTCACTTCATTGTTGCGACCTTGAGCCCCTCCTGGCGGATGGCGTTTGCAAACAAAGGATAAAGGGTATGCGAAAAGCGCTTGTTATGACAACGATAGCCGGAATGGTGGGGATCGCTTTATGGATGAGAGGGGGGACGAGTATTGCCGCCCCGCTGAGACAAACTGAACCGGCGACGCCGCCTATGGCGCGTTTCCCGATTTGGGGCGCCTGGGCATCCTCCAGCCATGCCAACGCCGATAGCCCGGCATTTACGTATTGGGATGAGGAGACGCCGCCTCGCATCCCGGTCGAATGTGCGGGGTGTCACAGCGGAACCGGCTTCCAGGATGCTTTGGGGAGTGACGGCACTGCTGTGGGTGTGGATGCATCGCACGCGCTAGGCAGCGTGATCGATTGCGACAGTTGTCACAACGACGCCACCCTGCGCAAAGAGATCGTTGTTATCTTGCCATCCGGGGTCGAATTATCGGGCATTGGCGCCTCTGCTGTATGCATGAAGTGTCACCAGGGCACAGCAGCTAGGAACACGATTGAGGCGGCGATTACGGCCGCTGCCGCCGAGCCAGATACAGTCACCCCGACGCTAACGTTTCCCGACTATCACACCGATGCGGGCAGTGCGCTGCATTATGGTACGCTCGCTCAGGGTGGCTATGAGTACAGCGGGCAGCGTTATGATGTCATGGCGACGCATGTCTCCGGCTACGAGACGTGTATCGAATGCCACGATCCACACACTCAAGCGGTGGATTTGGCGGCTTGTGCGGGCTGTCACCCCGGCGTGACAACGGTTGCCGATTTGCACAGCATCCGTATGGATGGTTCGCAGCGCGATTTCGATGGCGATGGGAGCGTGACAGAGGGCATTTATGACGAGTTGGCCGGTCTACAGGCGCTGCTGCTTACCAGCATTCAGGACTACGCACGCACGGTCGCTGAGGTAGCGATCGCCTACACTGCCGATACACCTCCATACTTCTTCGTTGACACAAATCAGAACGGTCAGGCCGACGCAGCGGAAGTTACGTCGGAGAATCGCTTTGCCGCCTGGACGCCGCGCCTGTTGCGTGCGGCCTATAATTATCATGTGGTGCAGATGGATGGCGGCGCCTATGCGCATGCCAGTCAGTACGCAATCCAGCTTCTCTACGATGCACTGGCCGACCTCAACACACATCTGGCAACGCCCATAGACCTGACAACACTGGAGCGCATCGGCCCTGGGCATTTCTCTGGCGCCAAAGCAGCATTTCGCTATTGGGATGCAAAGGGGGTGGTGCCGGGAACATGCGCGCGCTGTCACACAGAGAATGGGTTGCCAGTTTACCTCAAAGAGACTGTCAACGTACTCACACCGCCAAGCAATCGGCTCCACTGTACGACCTGTCACAACGATTTGAGCACTTACACTTTGCGCGCAACCGGACCGGTGCGTTTCCCCAGCGGTGCAGTAATCGACAGCGGCGATCCTGGCGTTAACCTGTGCCTGAATTGTCATCAGGGGCGCGAGTCGACCATCAGCCTCAATCGAATGATCGGCGACGCAACGCCAGACGCTCAGGTGAAGGGGCTACGATTTCCTGACGTACATTACTTTGCGGCCTCGGCCACGCGGTGGGGCGCCGAGGCAAAGGGCGCTTATGAATATGCTGACAAAGAATATGGCGGTTTCTTTACGCATGGTTTCGGACAACTGAATCAATGCAAAGATTGCCACGACGTGCACACCCAGGAGATCAAGATCACGTTGTGCGCAGGCTGTCATCCGAATGTCACTGGCCCCGAAGAGACGCACGCCATCCGCATGAATCAGGTTGACTACGATGGTGACGGAGACAGCGCTGAAGGAATGTATCATGAGATTGAGACATTGCAGGCATTGCTACTCGCCGAGCTTCAGCGTTACGCCCGTGACGTGACCGGGCAGGCAATTGCCTATGCGCCGAACCATTATCCGTTTTTCTTTGTGGCGGATCGCAACACCAATGGCATCGCCGACCGCGAGGAGATCAAAGCGGATAACCTCTTCACGGCATGGACGCCGCGGCTTCTGCGCGCCGCCTATAACTACCAGAATTCACAGGCCGACCCTGGCGCCTTTGCCCACAATGGCCCCTACATCGTGCAAACACTCTACGATAGCATCGAAGACCTGGGCGGCGACGTGTCGAAGTTGCTGCGGCCATAATCATTCATCTCCACCAAACACGAAAGTTGTGGCGCCAGGCCGATGTTGAGAGCGCATGTCGACATCGGCCTGGCATTTGGCGCCTGAAAAAAACAGGTCAGATGGCCTAATTGCATCTTGGCTCAAAACATTGTAGAATTGTAATTGCTCTTACGTATTTGCTCTCACACTACACATCCTGGACTGCGTTTATCGGCAGAAGCAACCTCCCGGAAAGCAGCGAAATTCGTCCCTTGACAATTGAGAAGAGAAGAAAGGAGATCGCCAGACATTAAAACTTCAGTATGCCTTGAAGTATCTTTTTTCTCGATCCGTTAGGAGTGAGCATTCTTTGGAACCCAGAAGGGGGTAACAGAGTG
>DGFH01000010.1:0-2209 GCA_002391565.1 Anaerolineales bacterium UBA3905 | reverse complement strand
GGGGTGACAGAGTGAGGAAGAGCAAAATTCTTGTTGGTGCAGTGACCATGGCAGTGTTGGCGCTTTTATTTGCCACTGCCATTGCCAACGCCGCACCACCCACCCAGGACGAGCCGGCGCCGGTCGAAGTGCCGTTTCTGGAGGAGTGGATGTCCTCCGGCCATGCCGATGCGGCAGCTGAGGCGTTCGTGCATTGGAATGAGGAGAGTCCGGCTGAAGTTCCGGAGTCATGCGCCAAGTGTCACAGCAGCACAGGATTCCGAGACTTTCTCGGCGCCGATGGCACAGAAGCTGGCGTAGTGAACGCACCCCACCCGGTGGGCACAGTGGTGGATTGCGTCGCCTGTCACAACAGCGTCACGGTAAGCAAAACCAGTGTGGTCATGCCGTCAGGCCTGGAAATCACCGGGCTTGGCGCTGAATCGCGCTGCATGGAATGCCATCAGGGGCGCGAGTCGAAAGTGAGCGTTGACAAGGCAATTGCCGATGCCGGCGTCGATGCCGATACAGTCAGTGACAAGCTCGGCTTCAAGAATATCCATTACTATGCTGCGGCCGCCACCAAGTATGGCACGCTGGCGAAGGGTGGATATGAGTATGATGGTATGTCCTACGACGCCATGTTTGCGCATGTCGATGGCTATGAGACCTGCAACGAATGCCATAATTCGCATACGTTGGAATTGAAGCTGGAAGAATGCGCCACGTGCCATGCGACCGATGAGCTGGCAATCGAAAGCGCTGACGACCTCAAGAACATCCGCATGGAGGGGTCGGGCGTTGACTATGATGGTGATGGCGACACAGATGAGGGCATCTATTTCGAGATCGAAGGCATGAAGGAAGCCCTGCTTGCCACCATCCAGACATACGCCAGCGAAGTGGTAGGGACTGCCATTGGCTATACGTCTGATGCCTATCCGTACTGGTACATCGACGCCAACGGCGACGGCGAACTTTCCGAGGATGAACTGAACCCCGATGGTCGCTATGCAACGTGGACGCCGCGTCTCTTGCAGGCTGCTTACAACTATCAGGTTGCGGCCAAGGATCCGGGCAACTATGCTCATGGCGGCAAGTACACCATTCAGTTGCTCTACGATTCAATCGCCAGCTTGAATGAAGCAATTGCGGAGCCAACCGACATGACGGCGATGCGTCGTATCGACGCCGGGCACTTTGCCGGCTCCGAAGAGGCGTTCCGTCACTGGGATGCAGAGGGCGCCGTGCCTGGTTCGTGCGCCAAGTGCCACTCAGCCGGTGGTCTGCCACAGTTCCTGGCAGAGGGCGTCAACACTTCACAGCCAATCGCCAACGGCTTCCAGTGTGCGACATGCCACAACGACTTGCAGGAGTTCACGATTCACGAAGTCGCTGAGGTCAAGTTCCCCAGCGGCGCTGTCATTGATAGCGGCGACCCCGATTCCAACCTGTGCATGAGCTGTCACATGGGGCGCGAGTCGGGCGTTGGCGTGGACAAGTTGATCGGCGACGCTGCACCAGATGATCAGGCGGAAGGTCTGCGTTTCCTGAACCCGCACTACTTCGCCGCTGGCGCCACCCGCTGGGGGGCAGAGGTCAATGGCGCGTATCAGTACGCGGGCAAGGACTATGCTGGCTTCTTTGATCACGGGGATGGTGAAGAAGCACAGTGCCGTGACTGCCATCGCACCCATCGCCTGGAAGTCAAGGTCGATGACTGCACGGAATGTCACGAAGAGATCGAGGATAGTCTCGACGTGCGCGATATCCGCTACACGCTGGTGGATTTCGATGGCGACGGTGACGAGGAAGAGGGTCTGTACTACGAGGTCGACACCATGCTCACCGACCTGTTTGCGGCTATTCAAGCTTACGCCGCCGACACAGTTGGCACGCCGATCGCGTATGACGCACACACATATCCGTACTTCTTCACCGATGCGAACGCCAATGGCGTGGTTGATCCAGAAGAAGCCGTCCGTGAAAACGGGTACGCCGCCTGGACGCCGCGTCTACTGCGCGCTGCGTACAACTATCAGTGGGCGAGTAAAGACCCTGGCGCGTTTACGCACAACGGAGAGTACATTCTGCAAACGCTCTATGACAGTATCGAAGACATCGGTGGGGATGTCTCGGCCATGACGCGGCCGTAATCAACGTTGCGCCATTCGTTGCTTCTGCTAAACTGGAGGCCGGGCGACTCTGTTCCTGTCTCTTATACACATCT
>DGFH01000324.1 GCA_002391565.1 Anaerolineales bacterium UBA3905 | reverse complement strand
GCGCTCCAGGTCGGGGTCGCTGATGTTCAGTTCCTGCAGCGCGCGCACCGTGAAGAGGTTGGGCAGGAAGCGGCTCACCGTCTGCTCGTTGCAGTCGTAGGGGAAGTGGTCCGGATAGCGCAACCCTTCGAGCAGCCCGGCGCCCAGGCTCGGATCGAGCGTCACGCTCAGCTCGCCGTCGTCGGTGGCGCCGGTGGGCACGTAGATCGCCTCGACCACGCTCGTCCCGGCCACCACACCGCTCGTGCCCACGGTCTCCGGCGTCTGGTAGCGCACGACCGGAATCTCCATGCGGATGCCGTCGGAGAGATCGCCTGCCGTCGCCGTCATCGTCACCACGACCGCCGCCGTCGCGCTGTCAACCTCGATGGGAATGTCGAACGTCGCAAACTCGCCGGGATTGAGTGCGCCGAGCGATTCCTCGCCCCTCGCCCCTCGTCCCTCGCCGCTCACGCCGCTCACTTCATAGCGGAACTCACCCGCCGCCGTCGCCTCCTTGCCGCCGTTGAGCACGACGCCGCCGATGATGGCGCGGTCGCCTGCGGTGAAGAAGCGCGGCAGGATCGGGCGCACTTGCAGCTGCTTGGTGGCGACGATGTCATTCATCGCCTGGCCCACGCGCGTATCCGCCGTGACCGCCTTTGCCGTCAGCGTCCATGTGGTCAGGTTGTCGGGCAGCTTGACGCTGAACTCGATCACGCCGTTCTCGTCGCTGACCGCGTCGGCGCGCCAGTAGGCGGTGTCCGCCAGTTCCTCGCGCACTTCGGGGCCGCCGTCGCCGCCGCCGCCACCGCCACCCTTGCCGCCTTCGGCAAGCTGCTGGCTGACGCGATCCTTGTTGATCACGATCAGCGAGCCGGTGTTGACGCCGAGCGGGCGCTGATAGTAGAAGATGTCGACCAGCTTCTGCTCCGTGCCGTAGGCGCTTGCCAGCACCAGCACCGCCTTGTCGACCAGCGCCAGACTCGTCTCGGCGCCGGCGACTGGATTGCCCGCGCTGTCGCGCACGGTCAGCGTGTAGGTGACGGTGTCGCCAGGGCGCACCACGGCGGACGAAGGCTGCACGTCGATGCTCAGTTCCTTCTCCGCGGTGTCCACCGCCAGCTTGACATAGCCGACGCGCGTCGCCGGGAAGGGGTTGGTTTCATCCACGCCCGCCACGATCACGACGCCCACGAAGATGTTGGGGATATGTGCGGCAGTCACCGGAATCTCAATCGTCTCGCTGCTGCCGCTGAACTCGACGACCTGCGCCTCGAGCACGCCGCTGCGTTCGACCGTCACCAGCGCTTTGACCGGGTTGCTGAAGGGATTCGGCACGAGAATCTTTGCCGTGTCGCCGGGCGCGTAGAGTTTCTTGTCCGCCACCAGCTCGATGCGGTCGTTGTTCTGCCGCGGCCACGCCACGAAGTCGTCGCCGCCGGTGGCGTAGAGGAAGGTCGCGCTGCGGATCGTGTTGCCGAGCGTGTCCGCGCCCGTCGCCGTCACCTGATATTGGCCGCCCTTTGCCGGCGTGAAGTCGAACGACGCCATGCCGCGGTCGTTGGTCGTGACCGTGGTCGTGTAAACCGGCGTGCGTTCCGCCGAAGATTTCCAATAGAAGTTGCCGTCCTCCGCCTGCTCATAGACGCTGCTCCAGACGTATTCACTGACGACGACCTGCAGCTCGGCGCCTGCGTATACTGACCCGTCTGGGCGCACGCTCACCACGTCCACCGTCGCCGGGCTGGCGACCACCGCCACGTAGCTCGCCGGGCTGAGGCCGATGTAGTATTCGCCGCGATGCACGGGGAAGCTCGTCGCCGCATAGACCGCCTGGTTGGTCGGGCTAGTGATCGTCACGTCCAGGTTCCACATCTGGCTGGCGATGGCGCCGCCCAGGTCAGCGGGCAGCTCGATGACGAAGGTTCCGTTGGCGTCGGTCTGTCCCTGTCCTTCCGCCACCAGACCTTGCTGCCCGTCGTAGGGATTGTAGGCAGGCTGATCCGGGTCGAACGGCTCGAAGCTGTAGAAGCGTCCTGCCGGCGCGTCCGCCCAGTTGAAGACGTAGTTGTAACCGGCGATGCGCCAGCCGACCGGCGCGTTGACGAGCGGGCCGCCGCTGAAGTAATCCGCCTGCACCGTGACCTTGACCGTCTCGCCCTGAATGTACGAGGGCTGGTCGGGCGTCACCGTGATCTGGAACTCCGGTTTGCGATAGGCGGCGACCTGGAAGTAGCCGCTGGCCTGGTGATAGGCTTCGGTGTCGATGGGCGCCAGCACGTTGATGCTGTAGTAGCCGGTCAGCGCGTCGGGCGCCAGCGTGAACGCACCCTGAATGGTGCCGTTCTCACTCACCGGCACGCGCGTCGTCGAGACCAGGTTGCCCATGGCGTCGTTGATGTTGACGATGGCTTCCAGCCCGGCGATGGGCAGCGTCCAGGCGTCATTTTCCATGATGCGATAGATGCCGCGCCAGAAAACCTGCTGACCGGGGCGGTAGATCGGCCGCTCGGTGTAGATGTAGAGCAGGCGCGGGTTAGAGATGCCGCTTGTGTCCAGGTTGAACGACCACGGCTGGATGCCCTCCGCCCACTCCGACGAGACCACAGCGAAGTCGGGCTGTCCCGGTGCGCCGGTGTAGACGAAGAAGGGCTTCCACTGGTCATCCTGCACCAGGTTGAGGTTGGCAAGCGCCTTGCCGTCGCCGTCGGTGAGGCCCTGCGCCAGCGGTGAGCCGTCTTTGGTGAAGGTGACGGACGCGCCCTCCACCGGCTGCCCGGTCGCCAGGTCGGTGAGCCAGGCCAGGCTATCACCCTGCATGGCGCGCTTGAAGGTCAGGTTGTAGTTGGTGATGATGATCACAGCGCGCTGCACGGTTGGCGAACCATCCTGCCGCGCCTGCGCTGCCGGGTCGCGCACTTCCAGCATGTAGACGCCGGGCGGCAGTGGCTCTTCCGGGCCGCCGCTGCGCTGCACCGCCGTCAGCTTGATGCCCATTCGGGTGATGACGTTGTCGCCGCCGTCAGGCGTATAGGTGCGCTGCCAGAGCAGATTCTGCGCCTGGTCGGGCACGACGTAGTTCTCCCACACCGACCACTGATTCTCGCCCGCCAACTGGAAGAGGTCGTTGAGCGGCAGGCGGTAGAGTTTAGCGTCGATGGTCTCGACGTTGCGATAGCGCACCCCCACGATCGTCGTCGTGATTGCGCTGTAGTGCGTAAAGCGGTCGAGGTCGATCTGCACCAGCGGCGGGAAGTCGCCGGTCGTGAAGCTCATCACGAAATCTTCGGGCAGCGTGTTGCCGTAGGCGTCGGCGACCCGGCTGTCGATGGTGACGGTGTAGGTCGTGTTCGGCTGCTTGTACCAGTTGAGCATCAGGTGCGTGCCGTAGCCGGGCGGCGGCGCAAACTCCGCCTGTTGCTCAAAGCCGTTGGTCAGATCGTAGAGATCGGTGTAGGTGAAGCTGATCACCTGCGTCGAGGTGACCACCTCCTCGATGCG
The DNA here is from genome assembly GCA_002391565.1 of Anaerolineales bacterium UBA3905. Lineage (GTDB taxonomy): Bacteria > Chloroflexota > Anaerolineae > Caldilineales > Caldilineaceae > Caldilinea. The sequence continues at coordinate 933 of DGFH01000324.1, read as the reverse complement.
GATCGCCTCGAAAAGCAGCGTTTCACTCACCGGTGCAGTGAAGGCGATGCGCAGCTCACTCTCCGGGTTGACGCCGCGCGCATCGGGCAGGATCGAGGTGCTCTTGATCGTCGGCGTCGGCGCCACGGTGAAGGTGCTATACCACGGCTCGCGCAGCCCGCCCGCCTGACTTTGCGCCAGTGCGGTGTCGGCGATCTCGATGGCAAGGATGTCGCCAAAGGGCAGCAGGTCGTCGGGCGTGAAGGTGAGCACGGTGTTCGCGTCGTTCCAGGCAAACACACCCGGAATCGACGGGTGGCCCTCGTTCCACAGCTTGAAGGCGGCCTCGGTGCTGGCGCGATCCATCGCCTGGCTGAAGGTCACGGTGATCTTGGCGTCCGGCGGCACCAGGATGCCGCTCGGCTTGGCGTCGATCACGATCGGCGCCGAGGTCGAGAAGCTGAAGCTGACTGCGTCAGTCATGGCGCTGCCATCCACCGCGGTCATCGGCGCCACGGTGACGTTGTAGGTCGTCGCCGCCGCCAGCGGCACGGCTGGCGTGAACTGGTAGACGCTGGTGCTGACCCACTGCCCGCTTCCCTCGAAGAAGGGATCAAAGTCGAGCGGCTGCGGCAGCGTTGCCTGCTCCTCAATGCCCACCAGCGGCACGACCGGACGGCTGAAGATCACGGTGATCGGCGTGTTGGGATCGACATCGACCGCGCCGTTCGAGGGCTGCGTGCTCAGCACATTGAGCGGGCCGCTGCTCTGCAAGGTGATCTCCAGCACGCTGGCAATCGCCGCGCCGCTTGCCGCCGTCGCCTCGACAAAGCTGAAGCGATAGAGCGTGTTGGCGGCGGGCGCGTCGCCAGGCGTGAAGATTACGTTGGCGCCGTCCACCGTCGTCTCGCCCGCCAGTTCCGGCGTCACGGCAAGCTGCGCCGACGCCATCGC
>DGFH01000227.1 GCA_002391565.1 Anaerolineales bacterium UBA3905 | reverse complement strand
AGATGTGTATAAGAGACAGATTCGACCGCCTGACGGATACGCTTGCTTTCGCTACATAAATGGATTAAGTCGAGCTTAGATGGGGGGCGAACCAGCAGCACGACGACGGATGCGCGAAGGAAGGCGCCCAGTACGTCGCCAGCACGCTGCACACGGTTTTTGGTCACACCGCCATCTGCTGCAGCGTGCCAGGGACGTTTTCTGCCGCAAACGCAGCAGCCCCTCTTATCGTCCCGACTACTTTGTCCAATCATAGTCGATGTGCTACGATGACATTACTGAAAGGCTGTTTGTGAAGGGGTGTCCTCGACGCAAAGACGCTGAGCCGCAGAGAAAAACCAAGAATGGTTTGCAGGGCAATGCTCCGAGGTTTCTTTGCGTCTCTGCGCCAAGGCTGGTGGCTTTACAAACAGATTCAATGATGCTGTTTGCGAAGGGGGTGTTCTCGACGCAAAGACGCTGAGTTGCAGAGGAAAGCCAAGAATGGTTTGAGGGACAGTACTCTGCGCCTCTGCGTCAAAGTGGGTGGCTTGACAAACGGACTCTGAAGCGGCGCTGCACTTGCAGCGCGCAACGGTCTTGTCCCACTCGATGTGGAGGAGTGGATGACGGTGGTTTCTGCCCGTTGGAATGTGGCGTTTGTAACCGAATTGTTTGTGCTTGGGATCACTGCTCCCGTGCTCTATCTGCCACAGCGCTTCGGGCAGGACGCCGTACTTTTTGCCGTCGGGCTGCTGGCGGCGACCTGGCTGTGGCGTCGGCTATGGATTGGTGTCTGGTATACGGCGACGCCGGCCGATTGGCCGCTCTTCCTGTTGTTCGTGGTGATGCTGCCGGTGGCAGTGTGGGCTGCGCCCGACCCGCTGCGCACGCAGTACACCTGGCCGCGCGCGTTGGTGCTGCTGTGGAATCTACATCTGTTTGTGCTCTTTGTAACCTATATCAGCCGCCAACGCCGTCTGTTAACGCCGCTGCTGCTGATCTTTTTGGGCAGCGCGCTGTTGGTTGCGCTGCTGGCCCCGCTCGGCGTCAAATGGCTCTACAAACTGCCCGGCGTGCAGGCGATCCTGAGCCGCGTGCCGGCATTGTTGGGCTTTCTGTCGCGCGAAGGCGAGAGCGGTTTTCATCCCAACATCGTAGCCGGGGCGCTGCTGTATGCGCTGCCGCTGATGATTGCGCTGGTCGTGGCCGGTCTGCGCCGCCAGCCCAGAAGCCTGTGGCTGTGGCTGCTGGCGGGTGCGGCGCTCTACACCACCGGCGTTTTCTTTCTGCTGCAGTCGCGTGGCGGCTATATCGGCCTGGCTGTGGCGCTGGCGGTGATGGCGGCGCTGCCCCACCGCTGGGGACGCTGGCTGCTGGCGCTGGGTGCGGCCAGCATGTTGCTGGCGGCTACAGTGGGTGGCGAAACGCTGCTGACCTGGGTGGCGGACAACCCGACGGTCGAGGCGGTGGGCGGGACGGCGACCCTGGAGAATTTCCGCGTCGAGGTGTGGTCGACGGCGCTGCTGGCGATCGGCGACTTTCCCTTCACAGGCGTCGGGCTGGGCGCCTTCCAGGAGGTGGCGATGCTGCTCTACCCGCTTAATGTTTCGCCTGGCTACTACTTTGGCCACGCCCACAATTTCTGGCTGCAGGGGGCGATTGACTTTGGCATTCCCGGGCTGATTGCGATCGTAGCCATCTATCTGGCGGCGATTGTGCAGACAGCGCGACTGTGGCGGGCGCCGCTGGCTCCGCCTGGTCTGGCAGCCGGGCTGGCGGGCAGCTTGATTGCCCAGTCGATCTTCAGTCTGACCGACGCCATCCCGCTAGGGTCGACGGCCAACCTCTTCTTCTGGATGTTGTTTGGGTTGATCCTGGCGCTGGGGAATTTGACGTTTGGTGGCAGGAGCGTATCAGAAGAGGGCAGGTGATCTCTGGTTGACCTGCGATATTGGAGCGCAGATCAAGCAAACACATTATGAATAGGCTCACGATTTTATAGTTTGAGCAATCCGATTCTGTGCATCAGGACGCGCCACAAGAATAACGGATTTCCAATCACATATCTCTTCCAAAGGCGCTTTGGTTCGATAAGGAGACGGGCTAACCACTCGAATCCGTGGTTGGTGAGATATTGTGGTCCGCGCTTCAATTCGCCCGATACATAGTCAAATACGGCTCCACCTGTCAGGATAACATTTGCGCGTAGCAGATGTTGATTTTCTCTCAGCCACTTTTCCTGGAGTGGCATCCCAAAACCCACGATCAAAACGTTTGGTGTTGCGCAGTTGATCATGGCAATCACACGGGTGTTGTCTGCTGATGACGGTTCTTTCTCGAAGTATCCATGGTGAACCCCAATTATCTTGAGTGCAGGATTGCGCGCACGGAGTTGCGCGGCGGCTTTTTCTGCGATTCCCGGCCTGCCACCCAACAAGAAGAAAGTATATCCTGTCTGAGCACAGAAACTAGCCAACTCCCACATCCAGTCTGCATAGGTAATGCGTACAGGAATTGTCCCCCCATACAATCTCGCAGCCAACTGCACGCCAGCGCCATCGCAGAAGACAAGGTCACTCTGATTCAGAAATTCCCTCAACCATGGATGTTCGTATGCAAGGTTCAGACAGTGTGCATTGACGTTCAAGACCAACGCATGGGCGTTGGCCCGAATGTAGCGATCAATCGCAGTGTGGAGTTCCTCCACCGTAACTGGATGTACTCTGACACCCAGAATCTCAATTGTTTCTACTGGCATCGTCGTTGTTTCCTGGAGGGTAACTATTCAGGCTAAGTACCAGTTGGTATGACAGTCAAACAGAACGCAAAGGAAAAACTAACAGTTGTCGGATAAGATTAAGCACTATGGCACGATCACCTAGATTGACGCGTGAGCAGCTAGAGCAACTGGATAAGAACGCGCTCATCGACCTGGTATTGTTGATGCAGGAACACCTCGATGAACTGAGCCAACGCGTCCAGAAACTGGAAGGCCAGGTGTCAAAGGACAGCCGCAACAGTAGCAAGCCACCGAGCAGCGATGGCTTGGCCAAGCCGAAAACGCGCAGTCTGCGACGAGCCGAAGGGCGCAAGCCTGGGGGTCAGGAAGGTCATCCAGGCCACACGCTGGAGATGAGAGAGCATCCTGACCACATTCAGGTGCATAGCTTGGAGCAATGTCCGCACTGTGCGAGCGACTTGTCGGCAGTGGCAACCAGCGCCCATGCACGGCGACAGGTCTACGATGTGCCTCCTGTACAAATCGAAGTAACCGAACACCGAGCCGAGATCAAATACTGTGATCGGTGTCAGCAATGCGTGCAGGCAGCTTTCCCGGTAGAGGTAAGCCAGCCAGTGCAGTATGGTGCGCGCCTCAAGGCGCAGGCGAGCTATCTGAACAACTATCACTTCATCCCCATTGCCCGCACCTGTGAACTGCTGGAGGATTTCTACGGTCATGCGCCTGCCTGGGCCTTTGTGATTGACGCCAATCAGGCGGTTGCAACCGCCTGCGAGCCGGCGTTGGTCGAGATTCATCGCCAATTGTGTCAAGCCGACGTCGTTCACTGTGATGAAAGTGGTTTCCGGGTTGAAGGACAACTGCACTGGCTGCATAGCGCCAGCACTGAATGGCTGACCTTCTTCGCATTGCATCCCAAACGCGGCCAGGAGGCGATGCAGGCGATCGGCATCTTGCCATCCCTCTGCGGCTATGCAGTCCATGACCATTGGAACTCCTATCTCGCCTTCGACCGCTGTGACCATCTCTTCTGCAATGCCCACCACTTACGGGAACTCCAGTTCATCACCGATCAGTATCAACAGTCTTGGGCGGGTGAGTTGGCCCAACTTCTGGTTGACATCAAGGCCGAAGTCGCCGAAGCCGCCACAATTGCGGCCTTTGGCGAAACGAACGCTCTCGAACTCGACCGCCTTGCCCATTATGAGGCCGAGTACGACGCCATTCTTCAGCGGGGATTCCAGGCCAATCCGCCGCCGGAACCGCCGCCGTCCAGCAAGCGGGGTCGTCCCAAACAGTCACCGCCCAAGAACCTACTTGACCGCCTCGACAAACATCGCACCGGCGTTCTGGCCTTCATGTATGACTTCGCACTCCCCTTCGACAACAATCTGGCCGAACGCGATCTCAGAATGGTCAAGGTCAAACAGAAAGTCTCCGGCGCTTTCCGCACACGGCAGGGTGCGCAGACTTTCTGCGCCATTCGCAGTTATATTTCAACCGTACGCAAACAAGGCGCAAGTGTCATTACTGCTCTCCATGATGCTCTGAGTGGTCAGCCCTTCGTCCCTTTGCCCATGGCTGCCTCTGCCTGAATAGTTACGTAAAACCTAAAAGAGTTTTGGCTTGGAATGGTGAAGGATTAACAACAATGACTCGTTGGTTGTTTGATTAGTGAAACTGAAGAACAGAAGAGTCTTAAGGTCAAAAACTGCCCAACACCGTTTGCGCCTGACCGCCTTCGGCGTGGGTATGCAGGCGCGATTTGCGTAAATTTGGCGGCTGGCAAGCGGCGGAGTCTTGCTTATCACGGCGGCAGGTGAAACCAACCGTTAGACTTCATCACTTGAATCGTAAGATCGTAATGCTCCCCGATGCCTGTCCCCAACTGCTCACAACATCCTCCAATCTCACCGCCACAGCACTGTGATGCTTATGATGTTCTGGTCTGCCGGCGCGGCGCTGCACCGACTCGGTTTCCGGGCGCAGCACTCGAATACGGATTTTCGTGATTTGACACGCATAACCATTTTGTTTATGCTTTCTATATGATCCGGTCGTTTGCCGACAAAGAAACGGAAGCATTTTATGTGACCGGTAAGTCGCGGCGACTCCCTGGCGACATCCAGAAGTGTGCGGCAATGCGACTGACACAATTGAATGCCTCTGTCCGCATCGAGGATCTCCATATGCCACCCTCAAACCGGCTGGAGGCATTGCACGGCGATCGTGTTGGGCAGTGGAGCATCCGGATCAACGATCAGTGGCGGATCTGCTTCCGGTTTGAAGATGGGGATGCGTTTGACGTTGAAATCGTTGACTATCACTGAGCAAGGGGAATCATGATCCAGCAAGGATTGCCGGCCATTCATCCCGGCGAATTTCTGGCCGAGACATTGCAAGAGCTTGGCATTTCGCAGGCGCGCTTTGCCCGCGCCATCGGCGTTTCGCCCATGCGTATCTCACATGTCGTGAACGGAACCCGACCCATCAGTGCAGAACTTGCACTGCGCATCGGGCGAGCGTTGGGACAATCGCCGCAGTATTGGCTCAACCTACAGACGATGTACGATCTGAAAGTGGCAGAGGCTGCCATCGGCGAGACACTTGCGGATGTTACGGCCCTGGTTACAGCGTAACCAGCAAGCACTTACTCTCGCCCTCCGCTTTGCGCTGTTCACTATCTGCTCAACCGCCAGCACCATTTTCACCGCAGACTACCAAGAAAGCCGAAACTTCTATTGCGTAGCGAAAGCTATTCGCAGCGCAAATTGCAGCTTTCTGTCGGGCAAGGTGGCGGCGAGCCGCCTGTTACAC
>DGFH01000256.1:2062-12610 GCA_002391565.1 Anaerolineales bacterium UBA3905 | reverse complement strand
AGTCACCTGGTCACCGTCGATTTCCCCGATGCCGTCACCGATGGGTTGCGCCGCCACACCGACGTGCTGCGCGGGGTGCTCGAACGCACGCGCGGCGACCTGACCATGGCGATCCGCCAGGATCAGATGCGCAATGCCCTGCTCAGTTTTGAGCGCAATCTCGACCGTCATCTCGGCACCGATTTCGCCGGCGCCGATCCGGGGCTACATTTCCCCGCCGACGACGATAGCCAGGAGTGACGCGCTACGATGGCGAAAGAGCCGGAACTGGTGCGCGCCAGCGAGATTGGATTGTGGGCTTATTGCCAGCGCGCCTGGTGGCTGGCGCGTGTGCAGGGCGCCCCGCATCAAAATCCGCAGCAACTGGCGCATGGGATCGAGATGCACGCAGCGCATGGCGCACGACTGACGCAAGCGCAGTGGCTGCAGCGCGTTGGAGCCGGACTGTTGCTGGTGGCGCTGCTCGCTCTACTGGCGCTGCTGGTTTTGCCTCGGCTATAGAAGCAGTTTGTAAAATCACCGGATCTGATACAGATTGTTCAGCAATTTCTCAGGGATGAGCGACCATCTATGACAGGATTGCCAGACGCGTCGCCCGGCGCTGCTGTGGCCTCCTCGCATCCCGCACCCCGCACTACGCTGGTGCAGCGTGCGCTAGAGGCGCTGTTCACTGCGCAAACGACCGGCGCCGCCGATTCACTCCAGATCGAGGAGCGCGCCGTCTATCGTCCCGACTCCTGGCTGATCCAACAGTGCTGGGAAGCATTGGCCGACGCTGGCGCCGCGCCCGAGGCGCTGATCGTGGCGCGTATCGCCGCGCCGCGTCAGCCTCTCACGTTCGTACAAACGCTCTACCGCCTTTCCCGCCAGATCGATCGCCGGTTTGGCCTGGCCGCGCTGGTCGGCCAGGAGTTGCAGCGGCTGCTGCCAGAGATATTGGCCCGAACTGCTGCGCCTGATGACGTGGTGGCGCGCGACCGCTTGCTCTTTGCGGCTGCGACCGCGGCGAACATCGGCGACGCGCAGCTTGCTTTCACCTTTCTGGAGCGGCTCGACCAGTTTGCTGCGCCATGGGAGCGCCCGATCGTCACACCGGAACAGCGCCAGATGCTGGCCGACGCCTGGGTGCGGTTAGGGCTGCACCCTCTGGGCATTGCCGTGATGACCAGCGCGCTGCGCCGGTACAACGATGCTGGCGCACAGTTTGTGCTCAGCGTGACGACGGCGGTCAGCGAACAACTGCGTCGCCCGCTCGCCCAGCCGCGGCTGGCGCGCCTGCTGGCGTTGGGCGTCGACACGTTCCGCCACGCCACCTTGACCAGCCTGCACGCCCGTCGGCTCACCGCCATCGCCCTGGCGCAGGCGGGCGCCATCGATGAGGTGCTGGAGCAGCTCACCGCCATTGCTAACATCCAGGCAGCGCGACGGGAAAGCGGATTGTCGTTGCGTAAAGGCGACCAGAATTTGTTGCGCCAGGTCAAGCGCCCGACCGCCGACGCCGACATTGACTTCCAGGTCTATACGATGCAAGAAGCAGTGCGCGCGCTGCCGGTGCGTCAGATGCCGCGCGAGGCGCGTATCGAGCTGGCAAACCGACTGGCGTTCCTCGGCACGCAAAGCGACGGCTGGACCGCCGCCGGCGCCGCTGCCACGCTGATCGATCTGGGCGCCGTCAAATTCGCCGTTGATGTGGTCGAGTCGATCCCGGCGAAGGACCCAACGAAAGCGGAGGGGTACATTGGGCTGGTGCGCGGGTTGCTGGCGATTGAGGAGCCTGCGCTGGCTGAAGAGCAGATCGCAAAGGGGTTGGCCTGGGCGCATGCTTACCCAGGGCGCAACCCAGAGCGCGCCTTGATCTGGGGGCTGGCGCAGGTCTATCTGGAACGCAACCAGCCCGACAAGGCGCTGGCAATTCTGGATGCCTGGCGCGAGCCAACCGGCTTCTGGCAGAACGTGCGCAATCTCTTCGACCGCCGCCTGAACGATGACGACCTGCGCAGCGCCGGATTGCGGCTGCGCGCCGTGCTGCAGCAAGATGCTCCCAACGCGCGCAACCAGGCTACGCTCAAACAACAGGTCGCCACGTTGCTCTCCTGGGCGCCGCGTCTGTTGGATGGTGAGGCGCTGGTCAATTTCCTGGTGGATAATCTGTTAGCGCCGCTGCTGGTCAGCGGACGCACGCAACTGGCGCTGTCGGTGCTGCCGGTGCTGCAAAGTTCGCTGCGGACGCGCAGCGGCGAGAAGCACGCGGCGCGACTCACCAGCCTGTCGCAGTTGCTGGTGAGGGAACTGGAGCCAGAGTTCAAGGCAACGCCGACGACGGGCAATGGCGCCGGCGGCGTGCGGGCGGCGGTCGAACAATTTATTGTCGGCGTCTGGCAACACGACAGCCAGCGCGGTCTCTGGCAGACGGTGCACGGCATCGAGGGGGTGCTGCCGCTATTGATCGCGCTGGATGGGCCAGAGGCGGTCGTGGGCTTGGCGCGCGGCGTTGAGCAGGCGGGAATGCGTTGGAGTGCACTATGAGCAACCAATCAAGTGCAGCAACGATAGTGGCAATCGCTCTGACGATGGCGTTGATCTCTCTTTATCTCCTGGTGTGAGCAACCCTGTCGGCCATTACTATCTTACGGAATTGTACAGTAGTGTACAGTAGTGATGTGATTGTTCTTGACTATCTGACCAGGTCATGAACAGGGCAGCCCCAAAGGGCGCCTGATCACACCTGTGACAAGAGCTGGGCGGCCGCCGAATATGGATCGTTCTTGCGATGGCGAATCTGTTCCACCAGTTCGTCGAGCGTGCCGGCGGGAATGTTGGCGGCGATGCGCCGGTTCAGCTCGGCGCGAATGATGTTCTCCAGTGTGTTGGCGATGCGCAACTGCTCGCGCAGCGCCAGTTCGCCCGACTCCACCAGCCAGTGACGATGCGCCTCGATGCGCTGACGTAGCTCCTCGACGCCGGTGTTATCGGTCGCCACCGTTTTCATGACAATCACCTTCCAACGACGATCTTCGTCATCGCTCTCGACCGGCGATTCGACGCGCAATAACTGGCCGTGATGCCGGACGTAGCGCGCGCCATTGCCTTCGATATCCAACATCATTTCCAGCGCGCGCAGTGTGCGATCCATGCCTGGGCGATCAGCCTTGTTGACGACCAGGATGTCGGCGATCTCCAGAATGCCCGCCTTGATCGCCTGCACCTCGTCGCCCAGCCCCGGCGCCTCGATCACCAGCGTTGTGTGCGCAGTGCTGGCGATTTCCACCTCCGCCTGACCAACACCCACCGTCTCCACGATGATGCGGTCGAAGCCAGCGGCGTCAAGCACGGTGACAACATCACCGGTTGTCTTGCTCAGGCCGCCGAGACTGCCACGTGTCGCCATGCTGCGCATGAACACGCCTTCGTCACCTGCCAGCGCGCGCATGCGCACGCGGTCGCCCAGCAGCGCGCCGCCGGTGAAGGGGCTGGTGGGATCAATGGCGACAATACCAACAGTCATCCCCTGCGCCCGGTAACTCTGCGCCAACGCGGTGACAAGCGTAGATTTGCCGGTGCCCGGCGCGCCGGTGACGCCGATGATGTGCGCCTTGCCGGAATGGGGATAGAGCGCGGTCAGCAATGCGCTGGCTTCCGGGGTCTGATTTTCGACGCGTGAGATAGCGCGTGCCAGCAGCAGCCGATTGCCGCCGAGCACGCCTTCAACTAACGCCGCCGCTGATGTCGCCGCCGCTATCACCGTGCGCGGTTCGCTTCCATTCATTTATGCTGGCACCCGCACGTGGCTGGTGATAAAGTTAACATATTCTTCGCTGGATGTGCCTGGCCCAAAGACGCCATCGATGCCCGCTGCCTTGAGCTTCTCGACATCCTCATCGGGGATGATGCCGCCAACGATGCACAGGACATTTTCCTGCCCCTGGGCGCGCAGCAGTTCAACCACCCTGGGGCAGAGCGTCATATGCGCGCCGCTGAGAATGCTCAACCCAACGACGTCGACATCTTCCTGCAGTGCGGCTTCAGCGATCATCTGCGGCGTCTGGCGGATGCCGGTGTAGATCACCTCGAAGCCAGCATCGCGCAACATGCGCGCCACCACTTTGGCGCCGCGATCGTGGCCATCCAGACCGGGCTTCGCCACCAGAATGCGGATTTTGCGTTCGCTCATGAGTCAACTCCTTGCAAAGCAAACAGACCGACACACAGACAACGCCATGAGTGTAGCACGTCGTGGCCATGGTGACCATATCCACGCGCGCAGGCGTATGCCTGGTCAACTTACCAGGAGACCCCCCATTTCTGTAGCAGCTTCGCCGAAAGTGCAACCATCTGCTACAATTCTGTGCTATCTATCAAGCAACCTTGCGAACATGAGACGGTTGGCTCCCTCTCATCACACGGAAATTGGATTGCTGCTTCGTGGCTGAAATCGAGTTCTACTACGCATCAAGCATCATTTCGCGGCGGCAGCGCGCCCCGCTGCAACGGTTGACCTTTGTCGCTCTGGTGGAGAATCGAGCTTATGACAAGCGCGTTGAGGCGCGCTGGCGCGGTGAGGAAGGCGAGTGGCAGATAGCGCCGGCGCACTATGTGGCGCCCTATGGCGACAACCAGGAGGTGTGGCGCGCTGAAGTGGAAGTGATGCTGGCCGATGAGCGCCCGCTGCCGGGCAATGTGCAGTTTGCGCTGGTTGTCAATCAACAGGGGCGCGAGACGTGGGAGAACAACGGTGGCGTCAACTACACCATCGAGGCGGACGCCGGGGTGATCGTCGGTGCGCGTCATCCAGTGGCGCTGCTCGATTTCCGCCCGCGTTTGGAGCCGGAGCAACGCATCGTGCCGGTGACGGTGGCCGTCTTTGGTCGCGCTGCACAGGTTGCCATCGAGTGGAGCACCGACGGCTGGCAAACCAAACAGCGTACAGCTTGCTCCCTGGCGCGGCGACATTGGGATCAGCTTGAGCTGAGCAATGCGCGTAACCCAAACCAGTATGCAGTCGGCGTGTGGGCGGCGCGGCTGCGCATTCGCGAGGCGTTTCGCGTCGAATATGCCATTGTGGCCGAGATCGACGGTCGCCAACATTGGGAGAACTGTGGCGGGCGCAACTTCAGCGTTAGGCGCGATAGCTTCAAGGTGCTGATTCTCAACCTGCACTGCTATCAAGAAGATGATCAACAGGCCAAGCTGACGACGATCGCACAGGCGATTCGTGAGCAGAACATCGATGTCGTCTGCTTGCAGGAAGTGGCCGAGCATTGGAACGACGGCGCCGGTGACTGGGCCTCCAACACGGCGCGCATTATCCATGAACAGTTGCCGCAGCCTTTCTACCTGTGCAACGACTGGTCGCATCGCGGTTTCGACCGCTATCGGGAAGGCGTCGCCATCCTCAGCCGGTACCCGTTTCTGCGCACCGAAGCGCGCTATGTCTCTGCCAGCCACGACCCCTACGACATTCACGCGCGCAAAGTGTTGATGGGACAGATCAACGCGCCGGGTATCGGCGTGATCAATCTCTTTTCGGCGCACCTGAGCTGGTGGAGCCATGGTTTTCGCACCCAGTTCGATGCCTTACGCGCCTGGGCGGAGCGTCGCGCCACCCGTCACGTGGTTGCGACGTTGCTCTGTGGCGATTTCAACATCAAGGCAGGCTCGGAAGGCTACGCCCACATCGTCAACAGCAGCGACTTCGAGGATCAATTTCTCAAAGCAACGGACCGCGCGACATTCGACGCCATCTTCCGACGCCGCCAGGAGCATTGGCAGGGAGCGCTGGCGCACGATGGCCGTATCGACTTCATTCTGCTGAAGCGCGGCGATAAGTTGCGCCCGGTCGCCGCCCAACGGCTATTTGTCGAAGGCAGCTATGGGCGCGTCTCTGACCATGAGGGTTTTCTGGTCACCTTTGAACCTGTATAGGGTTGCTGCATACAAGGACGCTTATGGAATTTGCCGAAAATTACGCCACCCCGATTGACGGCCAGTTGGGCGCCCCGTTTGGCAAGCGCAACGATTTCAAGGAACTTTTTTATCTGCGTTGGGGGAAAATCCGCTTCGATGTGCGCTGGGGCGCCGAGCTAAATCTCAAAGTGTTGCTCAAGGTCTATCGCAGCGACGGCATCGTTGAACACTTCATCGTGGACACTGACCCCTACCAAGAGACTTGGAAATCGCATCGGCGCAAGACGCGCGACTTCTTTGTCCACCCTTTCCCGGCAAACTATGGACGCGTGACGTGCGTCAAGTTTGCCTACATCGTCCATCTGGATGAGCGATCGATTCCCTCGCGGCAGGAGTACATCTTTTTCGATGGCCCCGACTTCGACAACGATCAATACCAGCGCCGCGCCATCACCGACGCCTACGCCACGCCCAACACATGGCGCACCTACGAGAGTGACGCCGCTCAGTTACAGCGTGATGTTGAGTGGATCGACAGCCATTTCGAATCGCTCAACATTATTCCGAAATTTACCAAGGGAGTGCCGTACCATCCCTACCATCCCAAACGCTATATCCATGACCAGATTGACGCCACGATCGAGCAAAAACGCCGCGCACCAGAACGTCTGATCACGATCAAGGTGTGCGTGGATTGCATCGACGACACCGACTTCGTGAATCATCTGCTCTACGCGGCGTCGCAGGGTGTTTGGGTGCAGATTCAAGTGGATTGGCGTAAGATGACATTGACGCACTCCGACAACTATCTGCGCCTCAAACGCTCAGGCATCGAGCTGTTGGGCGTCTTTTGCACGCCGCAACATCCATTGATCGAAGTGGCGCCGGACATGCACAACAAGTTCATTCTCTTTGGCGACGCCGACAGCATCCTGGGGTCGTTCAATATCACTTTCGACCGCTGGGGCGCCAACTGGGAATCGGGCATGACCTTTCGCTCGCAAGGGCTGACGCGGCTGCTGGACAACATCTTCCAGAGCATTCGTGGCGGCGTGATCCAGAAATACCAGATCGACCCGCTCAGCCGCTTTAATCTGCTCTACACCTTTGGGCGCCAGGCGCTGGCAAATGGCAAATACTACCGCCCCCATCACGCTATCCTGGCCGAGATCAACCGGGCGCAGCGCTCAATCCGCCTTTGCCTCTTCTTGCTTGGTGAGATGTTGGGCGAACACAACGATAGCGTGATCGACGCCTTGATCCAGGCAAAGGCGCGCGGGGTCGATGTGCAGGTGTTGCTCAACGGCCACCTGGCGCGCCAGGGCGACCCCGGCAAAGAGTACACGATGGAGGAAGAGCTGCGCCGCCCTCTGCTGCCGGCGGTCTATCGCTTGCAGCGCAGCGGCGTGCCCGTGCGTCTGGCTTACGGTCGCTACGATCAACCCGTACCCTATTGCCCGATTCATTCCAAATATTGCATCATTGATGAACGCGTCGTCCTGGAAGGCAGCTTCAACTGGTACAACACCTCGGTTTTTTCGCATGACCTGTACGTTGTGGCGTCGGACACGCTGCTGGCGCGCCTTTACCTGAATGAATATGAACAGACTCTGCGCGACTTCCGTATTTTTTAGGGGATTTTTCTAGGGGATGGTTTGGATATTGCCAATTTTGACGCCAGGTTGCAGAGACGCAGAGCGGCGCAGCGGTAAAATCATCGGGAAGGCAGGCAATTCTTGACGTTTTCTTTGGACTTGCATCAAAGAAAAGGAATTTGCAAACGGACTTTAGAAAACACGAACGGATTCACACTATGGCCGATCAGAATCGTCGCGTCGTCTATTCCACCGACCCAGAGCCGGAGGCGCCTGTTGCACGCCCCAAGACACCGCCGCCGCGCCAGCAGCAGGTGCGCGTCGGGCTGGAGCGTAAGGGGCGCGGCGGCAAGACCGTCTCGCTGGTGACGGGCGTCACCGCGACGCCGGCGGAACTGGAAAAGCTGTGCAAGTTGTTGAAGAACCGGCTGGGCGCAGGAGGCGCCGTCAAAGAACAGGTCATCGAAATCCAGGGCGACCAGCGCGACAAAATCGTCGCCATCCTGGAGGAACTCGGTTATCAGGCCAAAAAGGCGGGCGGTTAGTGCGCAATTCACCAACCAGGTTCTTGACCGAAGCCTGGTTGACCGCAGGCGTTACACCACCTCGATGCGGGCAATCCATTTCACCTGCTTGAGTGCGTCGTCGGTCTCGGTCGGCACGATAAGCCGCACCAGCCCGGCGGCACGCGTGAGCGGCGCCCCATCCAGCGTATCGGCCAGCAACACCGGACGTTCGGCGGGCGTCAACAGCACATCCGCCGGCGTCAGGCGCGTCCCAAAGCCGTCGCCACTCACCACATCGACATATCGCCACGCAAAGCCAGCGGGCAACAGCGTTGCCAACAGCTCTCGCAATGCAACACCGCCAAAAGTGAACGGCCCCGAAGCTCCATGTCCTGTGCTGACAATAAAACAGCCTGCAACTTCGACGCGCGGAAGGGTGGCCAGGAACGCAGGCGACAGCAAACGCTCTTGCCCGGCGGCGCTCCAGCGAATCGTGGCGTCGCCAGGCGGCGGGTGTGGGTTGGGTTCGTGGCGATGACCGTGCACCCAGTCCGGTTCGACGGCGTGAGGGTGGGCGTCGCTCATCCTGGCTCCGGTTCCATACTGAAGGTAAGAGGATACCCATCCAGGCGGGCGCGGGTGCGCGCGACCTTGACCAGGCGTTCCGCTTCATGGCGCGGACGCACGACCACCACTGCCTGTCCCTCGCTGTGCGCCGTGTTGGCAATGTGCTCGGCGATCTCCTCGGAAAGCAGGAACAACTGGAGCAACACCTTGATCACGTACTCGAAGGGCGTCACATCGTCGTTATGGAGAATGACATACCAACGCGGCGCATGACGTTTCTCCTCGATCTGTTCAGCCTCGAAAGCTGGCGCAGGCGGCGCCTCCACCATCTGCGACTGTAGGTCAACATCCTGCATGTTTGTCATGATCCTATTGCCCCCTAATTATTGTGAGTGTAGTATACAAGGTTTGTTTGACATTTGCCACGTGCCGCCGATGGATTACGCGCTTTTTTGCGCCCATGCTACAATCGTGTGTCGGCGCGCCGATTGGCCGTCATGCAAAGGACATGTTTGTCATGGATCAGCCGAGTATGGAGCAGTGGAACACGCGCTCCGGTCAACTCAATACTCCCAATATTACGGTCGTGATGCCGACGTATAACGAGGCGGAGAATCTGCCGGCAATCGCAGAAGCCATCTTTGCCCTGCAGTTGCCCAACCTCCATTTGCTGGTGGTGGACGACGACTCGCCCGACGGCACCGGACGCATCGCCGACGCGCTGCTGGCAGTGTACAACGTCGGTGCGACGACGCGGCCACGCATGACTGTCATCCACCGGCAGGGCAAGGGCGGGCTGGGCACCGCCTATGTAGCTGGCATGACGCGCGCCATCGCCGACGGCGCCGACTTCATCGTGCAGATGGACGCCGACTTCAGCCATTCGCCAGCCTATATTCCGCAGATGTTGGGCGTGATCCTGGCGACCGACGCCGACGTGGTGATTGGCAGCCGTTATGTGCCGGGCGGTTCGCTGGATGAACGCTGGGAGTGGAACCGGCGCTTTCTGAGCTGGTGGGCGAATTTATACAGCCGCGCCATCCTCGGTCTGCGCATCCGCGATATGACGGCGGGATTCAAGCTGTGGCGACGCTCGGCATTGGAGGCAATCGGGCTGGAAAATATCCGCAGCAACGGCTACAGTTTTCAAGTAGAAATGGCCTATCTTTGCGAAAGGCTCGGTTTTCGCGTGATCGAAATCCCCATCCACTTCGAGGATCGCCGCATCGGGCATAGCAAACTCGACGTGCCGGTCAAGCTCGAATCCGCCTGGCGCACCTGGCAGATTCGCTGGCGCTATCGCCATCTGCGGCGGCGGCAGCCTGCGCCTGCGGCGACCTGGCAGGGCGCGCAGATCAACGCAGACAGTCGCGGCTGAGCCGTGGACATCGCCGCGTCATTTGGATAGCCCACTCTCACTTATGCTGCGACTTCGCCGTTTCCGATCTGATCTACTGGCGCTGCTGACGATCCTGCTGCTGGCGCTGCTCTGGTTTGCGCCGGTGTTGGCGCCCGGGCTGACGCACGCCACGCTGCTGCCCTTCGACAACCTCTACACCTTTGAGCCGTGGCGATCGCTGCAGCCCGACCTGATTCCGCACAACGAACTGCTCTCCGACCTGGTGCTGGAAAACGCAGTCTGGAAGGCGCACATCCGCGAAGCACTGGCCGCCGGCGAGCTGCCGTTGTGGAACCCCAAAATCCTGACCGGCATCCCCTTTCTGGCCGCCGGGCAAGCGAGCACTTTCTACCCGCTGAACGTGCTCTTTTATTTGCTGCCGCTCGACGTGGCTTACGGCTGGTTCACAGCGCTGCAGGTGGCGATTGCGGGCGCAACCATGTATCTCTTTGGCCGCGTGCTGCGCCTGCGCGTGCTGGCTGCGCTCTTTGGCGCGGTCGTCTATATGTTCAGCGGCTTCCTGATCGTCAGCGTCGTCTTCACGATGTTCCTGGCCGCTACACCCTGGCTGCCGCTG